>CAIWDD010000028.1 GCA_903911355.1 uncultured Nodularia sp.
AAAGAGCTACCGCAGATACACTCATCCCCCCCCGTCAACTTTCCCCCCATCTGAGTCCCTTAATCGAGAAAGTGATTTTAACCGGGATGCAATTTAGAGTTGAAGACCGGTTTCAAACAGCAGATGAATTAATCGACGCTTTAAATGGTGCGATCGCCAAATTAATTCCTAAACAAAGCGGTTCCCCGGTTCCAGAATTTACCTTAGATGGTAATGCGATCGTGGGAGTCTTTGACCCCGATATGGGACCGGTAGATATTGACCTAGAAGCCTTTATGGGGGGTGAAACAGTTTCTCGCAACCATGCAGAAATATACCAGAATAACGATACCTGGTTTATCAAAGACCTAGGATCTACCAACGGTATATTTATCAAACCCGTGGGACAAACTCGCTTTGGCGCTAGAATCACCACCCCAGAAATCCTCAACCCCGGTGATGAAATTGCCTTTGGTAAGGTTCGGTTTGTCTTCCAAAGTCTTTAATTACTATGTTTAATTACCATGCTTAATTACCATGTCTTCACCCACCATTGATACCAGCAACAGTTTAGTCATTCAGACCCATAGTAAATTGACCATTGGTGATATCCCAGTGGAAATTATATCATACTTGGGTCAAACCGCCGATGTCCACTACTTCCAGGTTAATATCTTACCCCCAGACGATAGCACAATTAAAACAAATTGGCAGATTGCCAGTGGTTCCACTGTGGGACTTTCTCCCCATCGCCTACACAATGAAGATAACTATGGAGTTATACAAGAGCAACTCAGCAATTCTCAAACCATGATTTTAGCAGTTGTGGCTGATGGTATGGGGGGAATGTCTCACGGAGAAGGCGCATCAGATAACGCCACCCTCCTGGCCTTAAAATGTACCATCCAAAAAAATCTTGAATTACCAATCCAATGACTATTCAGTGTCCTACCTGCTTGACAGAAAACCCAGACAATGCGACAGTCTGCATTGCTTGTGGTTTTACCCTCACTCCCACCCAAATATCATCAACATACCATTTACCTAGTGGTACCATCCTAGGACAGGGAAAATATCAAATTGAAAAACTTTTAGGAGAAGGTGGTTTTGGGATTACCTATCAAGGGGTTTACCTGCAAAACTCCGCCAAAGTAGCCATTAAAGAACTGTGGCCAGAAAAAGCCGCCAGAACAGGTAATACAGTCTGCTGGCCCCATTCCATCACCCCAGCAGAACGGCAAAAACAACTAGACAGCTTTCAAACCGAAGCCAGTTATTTATCACGATGCTCTCATAGAAACATTGTCAAAATCTATGAGTGGTTCCAGGAGAACAATACAGTTTACCTAGTGATGGAATTTG
This sequence comes from uncultured Nodularia sp., assembly GCA_903911355.1. Classification (GTDB taxonomy): domain Bacteria; phylum Cyanobacteriota; class Cyanobacteriia; order Cyanobacteriales; family Nostocaceae; genus Anabaenopsis; species Anabaenopsis arnoldii. The sequence continues at coordinate 1,342 of CAIWDD010000028.1, forward strand.
TCCCTGGTAAAACACTATATCAAATGTTCCAAGAACAAGGTAAACTACCAGAAAATCAACTCACAGATTATTTTATTCAAATTGCCGATGCCCTCAAGGTAGTACATCAAAACCAACTATTACATAGAGACATTAAACCAGATAATATCCTCATTGACCAGCAAAACAGAGCAGTCTTAATTGACTTTGGCGCTACTAAAGAATTTATCGCCGGACAAACCCGGGAAATGAGCGTCACCCTATCCCCCGGTTATGCTCCCCTAGAACAGTATAGCTACCGCAGTCAACGTTGGCCTGCTACGGATTTCTACGCCTTGTGTGCATCTATGTATCATTTATTAACTGCTCAATTACCCGCTCCCGCTACGGAAAGAGCTACCGCAGATACACTCATCCCCCCCCGTCAACTTTCCCCCCATCTGAGTCCCTTAATCGAGAAAGTGATTTTAACCGGGATGCAATTTAGAGTTGAAGACCGGTTTCAAACAGCAGATGAATTAATAGACGCTTTAAATGGGCGGTTTGTTTCACCTAGCCAAAAACGCGCCCGGGATTTGGTAGCAAGGGGGGAATTAACAGCAGCTGTACAAGCATATGAAAAATATCTCAAAACTGAACCCAACCATGGTGAATCAGCAGTTGAACTCGCATTAGTACAATGCTATCTCAACGACAATCAAGCCAAAATTGCCGCCGAAAAAGCCATACAATTACAACCACAAGATGGTAGAGGTTATGGGGTTTTAGGTCTGGTGAATTGTCGTCAGTCCAACTGGTCAGAAGCTATTAAATATTTACAACAAGCAGCCAAACTCAGCCCCCAGGAAGCCTGGATCCAGGCTAATCTAGGTTGGGGCTTAGGTAAGTCTGGTGATTGGTCTCAAGCAGAAATAGCTGTGAATAGAGCGTTACAGTTAGCGCCTGACTCTACCTTTGCTTTAGGACTCCAAGCTTGGATCGCAGTTAATCAACAGGAATGGAAAACAGGAGTACAGGCCGCTACCAAAGCCATTTTTAAATCTAATTTACACTCTAATTTACAGTCTCAAAGCACCCCATCTAGTGATAGTCAACTATTACAAGCATGGGTATATCCTTATTTGATTATATCCCTAGACCACGCTGCTGTTACCCAGCAAGCCAGGGATGTAGAACGACGGATACAAGAATTTATTACTCAAGTCCCTGATAGTGCTTTCGCCCTAGGGTTTCAAGGTTGGAAACAAGCCCTACAGGGGTTATGGTCTGCAGCCCTATCTAATTTTACACCAGCTAGCAGTAAATCACAGGTCTCCGGTTGGGTGTTAATTAATTACGCCATTACCCAGGAAAATCTCCATAATTGCGCCGATGCTATCCGAATTTACGAAACTCACCAGCACAAGTTCCCTGGTGATGCCTTTGTTTTATTCCGGTTAGGTACATTAAATGGTAAACTAAACGAATGGAACAAAGCCCGCCTTTATCTAGAACAAGCAATTAAAATTAACTCTGATTATCCCGAGGCTTATCATAACCTAGGCTGGGTCTTACTCAACATTCGCAGCCCAGGCAATGAAGTAGAAAACTTCCGGGAAATGTTGTCAGCTTATCGTCAAGCTGTTCAACTCTATACACAACAGCAGAAACATTCATTAGCCGCAGATATTCAACAAGCCTTTCAACTCATTGGGATGAATATTTGAGACTGGGTGTAAGAGGTTGTTTTATAACTTTTCAACAGGTACTTTTTATCTTAGGGAATAGGGAACAGGGAACAGGGAACACCGAAGGATTGGTAAGGATTGGGGAACACACAAAAAACAATCAAATCCAGTCCCCTCCCCTGACAAGGGGAGGGTTAGGGAGGGGTCAAACAATAGTTGATACACTAATCATGACTTGACAAACATCCTCTAAGGGAACAGGGAACAGGGAATGGGAAGGAATGGGGAGCAGACAAAAAACAATCAAATCCAGTCCCCTCTATTTAAGAGGAAACTGGG
>CAIWDD010000029.1 GCA_903911355.1 uncultured Nodularia sp.
ACCATCAGCAAAATCTTTGGCTGTGAAATAATGTTTTAGTTCGCTGGGATTATTTAGGTGTAATAGATAGCGTTTACCAGGGACAAATTCTAAATGATCTGGTTCAAATTTGAGTTCATTAGCGGAATTACCTAAACTAATTGTAATTTCTCTAGCTGGCTGTTTAAGTAAATTATCTGTAAAATCAGCTGCGATCGCCCGGCTCTGAAGCGCAAAACCAAAGCACAGCAGCAAACATAGTACAGTGAACTGGCGAATTAAACGCAGTACATTAGGTAGAATTGGGTACAATATATTTTGATAAAATTCTGTAAATAACCGAGTCATTGAGTAGTTAAACCAAATTTTGCCAAGGGTATTAAGGGTTTAATATATTAACTAATTTTGACAATCCTCGTTACAAAAAAACCAGAATAATTGTAGCATTGTTTAATACACCCTGTAACTAATCAAGTTGAGCCAGACAGCGAATAAATTCTAGGGGTAAGCCATCAGTATCAGCAATAAAAGCCACCTCCCAAATGCGATCGCCTATTTGCTGCTGAGTGGGTTCTAAAAGTACTTTCAGGGGTGGTAAATTCTCCTCACACATAACACGTGATTGTAAATTTGTCAACCATCCGGGTAAATCTGATGTAATTGTAGTTAAATCAAAAGACAGATGATAATAACCCACATAATGCTCATCAGTAAAAGCATCTGGTGCGGGTTTAGGTTGAGGAATTTGGATTAATTCGATTCTCCCCCCTAACCCTTCCATCCAACAGGCTAGAGTATAGCCCGTGGTGAAGCGCTCACAAACTGTAAACCCTAACAGTTCATAGAATGCGATCGCCCGATGAATATTAGCAGTGCGAATCGAAGCGTGATGCATAATTTAGTCATCCCTCATGGACACCCCCCTGGTAGAGACAATTGATCAATTGTCTCTACATCTGTTACTCAAATAATCGGAAATAGGGATAGCGTACAGGTACACCAGGTTCCTTTTCCAGATCAAAATTAATCACATCCCAGCAGGGATCTTGGGAAGCATCGGGGCTAAAATCCACGGGTAAGCCATATAATCGTGCTGAGGTAGCTTCCGGGTCTCCAGAACGCCAAGGGGTGCTACGTTCTAGATAGCCACTCATCAACTCCTGATAACGTTGAGCAATAATTACCCGTGTTGCCCTGTAACCTTGAGTATACAGCTTATCCAATGCCTCGTGGATTTCAAAGCGAATGCCATCGGGATGGGTATGCTGTCTATACCATTCATTATTCCAGCGTCGCCAATGACGACCAGACTGGAGGTGAACTAACTCTCCATTTTTAGGGTTGGCCTCAAAAGCACCATGACGCGGACACAAATAAGTATCTGTGAGTGTCAGAGCCGGAATAGACTGACGACAGTGGGGACACTGAATGTCAGGGCCAAATATAGGGTACTGCAAGCCTGGATTGATCATGAAGTGCATAAAAACATATTTTCGTTTTCACCAGCACCAGCGAGTTGGATTTGACACTTCGGCTCCTCTATTGTCGAGGCTTGCTCATTGCTGCAAAGAAACCGAGTTTCAGCGTAAACAATCTTCACTAGCATCTGACTCAGATGAGAGAGGTGACACTGTGATATTCTGGTTGTGCAGCAAGCCTCAAACTTTAGAGCTTCTCCAGTGTTCGGTGGGTACCATATTCATATTCTATCGTGTCTACAACTTCTTACTGGCCATCTCCCGATTTTTCTCAAGCAGCTTTCATCGCTGCTAATGCTATGGTTATAGGTTCGGTAAACATTCAAGCCGGGGCCAGCATTTGGTATGGTGCAGTAGTTAGGGGAGATGTAGAACGCATTGACATTGGGGAATGTACAAACATTCAAGATGGGGCAATTTTACATGGTGACCCTGGTTTACCAACAATTCTAGAACATCATGTCACTATCGGCCATCGCGCCGTGGTACATTCCGCCCACATTGAATATGGCTGCTTGATTGGCATTGGTGCAATTATTTTAGATGGGGTGAGAGTGGGTCATGGTAGCATCATTGGTGCTGGCGCGGTAGTAACTAAGAATGTCCCCCCTCGGTCTCTAGTGGTCGGTGTTCCTGGTAAGGTATTACGCCCAGTTCCAGAAACCGAAGCCGCAGAACTGATAGAACACGCAGAACGTTACAAAAAGTTAGCTTTAGTTCATGGGGGAACAGGAAATGATCTCGGTTTTCATCACCAGAAATAGTGCCAAAGATTGTAATATAAATATATATTGGTAATTAGCCTGAAGGCAGTAATGCTTAACATGATTGCAATCCCCGCTGAAACTTGTAATCCCATGGGACTAGCAAAATTTGCCAATTAGGTTAAAAATAAACATGAGAACAGTTCATAAAACTTTAATTTTCACTTAAAAGAGGAGTTCTAGATATGGATATCGATTACCGTATAGTCATCGTTCTTGCACCCATTGTCATTGCTGGTAGTTGGGCTGCATTTAACATTGGTGCTGCAGCTTTAAGACAAGTACAAAACTTTTTGAACAAAGAAGCCTAAGTTTAAGCAAAATTATCGATAAAATCGGCTGTTTCCTTAATTCAGGACAGTCGTTTTTTGGGGGGAAATGGGGTATTTTCGCCCCATTCCCTCATATACCTTGTCTTTCTCATCTGTTTGTGGATATAAATTCTTTACTAAAACCGTTTCAGCATTTTGGCGTTAATCTGGGACTCTCCCGCATTATCAAACTATTGGCTAACCTGGGTAACCCCCACCACCAAGTTCCGGTAATTCACGTTACTGGTACTAACGGTAAAGGTTCTGTTTGTGCTTATCTTCACTCTATACTCACTGAAGCTGGTTATAAGACTGGCTGTTATATCTCTCCTCATTTAGTTGATTGGACGGAACGCATTTGTATTAATAAACAGCCAATTACTAGTGATAAGTTCAGCCAATTAATCTTACAAGTCCAAGATGCTATTCAAGCTGATGATGAGTATCCAACCCAGTTTGAAGTGATTACCGCCGCTGCTTGGTTGTATTTTGCTCAAGCTCAAGTTGATGTCGCAGTCATAGAAGTGGGTTTGGGGGGGCGCTTGGATGCGACCAATGTTTGCTCAAATTCATTAGTAACTATAATTACATCTATTAGCCGGGAACACTGGCAGCAATTAGGTCCGACTGTGGCGGATATTGCTAGGGAAAAAGCAGGTATTATTAAACCGGGGTGTCCGGTTGTGGTGGGGACATTGCCCCCAGATGCCCAAAAAGTTGTGCGATCGCGTGCCGAAGAATTACAATCCCCTTATATTGCACCAAAATCTGCTCATGAAATCTCCCCCGGATGGGCTGAATATGAAACTCAAGTAAACTCCTCAGTTATTAAATATCCTCTCCCATTACAGGGGCAAATTCAACTAACTAACTCAGCTTTAGCTTTAGCTACTGTAGAAATTCTGCAAAACCAAGGTTGGAAGATTTCTTCAGCAGCGATTGTTAACGGGATGAGTAAAACTCAATGGCCCGGACGAATGCAATGGGTGAGTTGGAAAAACCGCAAATTATTAATTGATGGCGCTCATAACCCCGCAGCAGCTCAAGCATTAAGAGATTATGTAGACAGTTTAAATACCCCGGGGTTAACTTGGGTGATGGGAATGCTTTCTACTAAGGAACATAAAGATATTTTTCAAGCCTTACTGCGATCGCAAGACCGATTATATCTAGTTCCAGTCCCAGATCATAGTTCAGCCAACCCCAGAGAATTAGCCCAAATAGCTGTGGAAATTTGTCCAGAATTGTCCAGATGTGAAACCTATCCAGATTTAACATCCGCCCTAGATGCAGCTATTAATGATAAAAATAATCAACCTGTTTTGTGTGGTTCTCTCTACTTAATCGGTCATTTTTTCAGACAGGGGAGATAGCTCCCCTGCTGTTGAACCAGTCGGGGATATGGTTAAAATCTCAGACTATAGCCTATTATTCCATTCTTGCGCCGCATCTTCCACAGCTTGATCTACAGTTTTTTGACCTAACATCGCTGCTTGTAAATTTTCATAAATCGCCTTTTGCAGACGTTTAGAATCTTTCAAAGTTGGCGTTAAAATCTCCGCTTGTTGCAATTGTTTTGCACTAATCACCCTCGCCCGTTCCACTGTAGAAGCAGTATCAGGGACATTTTGAAAGTAACTATCTGCCAGTGCTTGTTTTGTCGATGGTAAAACATTAGCAGCTTTAGCAAAGGCTAGCTGATTCTCGTCATTGGTGACAAATAAAGCAAACTTAACGGCCGCATCGGGATGTTGACTAGCACGGGGGACAACTAAATTCATCACAGCCACATTTTTTTTACCAGTATCACCGGTAATTTGGGGTGCGATCGCGGAAGCCTTGGCAATTTGGGGCGCATTCCTAGCAATGGTATTGAGAAACTCAGGTCCGGAAGCTAAAAATGCCGTTTGTCCAGACTGGTATAAATCAATGCCATGGCGATGTCCTTGGGTTAAAGCCTCCCTGGGAAGTAACCCCTTTTGATATAAATTCACCCAATATTGAAAAGCTGCTTTACCTTCGGGAGAATTAAAAGCCGCCTTACCCTCCTCATTGACTAGGGTAACGCCCATTTGTACAAATGACTCCAACACCTCACCGGAATCTTGGGGTACAAAAGTGACAAAAAAGGCATATTTACCGGTCTGGTCTTTAATTTTCTGGGCGACATCTGCCAATTCTGCATAGGTTGACGGTACTTTATTAATACCTGCCTGTTGCAATAAATCAGTGTTATAAATATTTAGCCTGGTAGTCAGGTACCAAGGAATACCAAAACTTTTACCATTCAGGGTGCTAGCTTTCCAAATATTCGGTAGGTAAGAAGAACGTTCTGCGTCAGAAATTTTGGGATCTAAGTCTAACCAAGCATTTCTTCCCGCCAGTTGGGAAGCAAAAACTGGATTGAGATTGACGACATCGGGTGGTGTATTTGCTGAGACAGATGTTAAAATTTTGTTCTCCATTGCCGCCCAGGGCACATCAACCCAGTTGACCTTGATACCAGGATTTTCAGTTTCAAAATTAGCAATCAAACCTTGGAAATAGTCAGTAAATTGAGGTTGGAGTTGCATCGTCCAAAACTCAATAGTAGCTTCTCCTGCCGCAGTTGATTCTGTATTATTATCAATGTTGGCAGTATTACAACTTACTAACCAACTAGTAAGTAAGCCTACCAATGCCCAAATAACTAGTTGTTTGAATTTTCGCAATCGGATCATTTTAGCCTGATGATTACATTTGCAAAGGGTGAAAAAGTTGTCAAAATCAGTTGCTTAGTCTATCAAAAATTGTCAAGTATCAGTCAGTTGATCGTGTTAATCTGCTCTTAACCCATCACCGGGTTGAGAGCAAAAGCTGAAAAAATCTGGGGCATTTTTCAGTATTCCGGGAATTTATATGTATATTTTGTGGTTAAGATTTACTGAAAAAGCACAAAAAAACCTGAAATCTATATAAATTAATGGTTTCATCTATCCAGTTCAGGCTACAACACCTTAGAATGATTCATTGAAAAGTCGATCTGATGGGATATACAGGTATTTCTAACATCAATAATCCCAAAGAGCGACTTTTCTAATTCTCTCTAGGGAGAATTAATCAAAGATGCCACACAGTGCAACTGTCGAGAATCTCAAGTAAAGATCAAGGAGTTTGATATGAACAAGGGTGAATTAGTTGATGCGGTGTCTGAAAAGGCTAGTGTTACTAAAAAACAAGCCGATGCTGTGTTAACTGCTGCTTTGGAGACTATTATTGAAGCTGTCTCTTCTGGGGATAAAGTAACATTAGTAGGATTTGGCTCCTTTGAATCACGGGAACGCAAGGCTCGTGAAGGTCGCAACCCCAAAACTAACGAAAAGATGGAAATTCCTGCCACTAGGGTTCCTGCTTTCTCGGCTGGTAAGCTGTTTAGAGAAAAGGTTGCACCCCCAAAAGAACCCAAAGAATAGATAACGTTTTAGGGAACCTCTTACTGATGCAGCAACCAGTTCACGGTGGAAATTTAGCCTGGGCGGCAGCACTAGCTGGCTGTCCACCTGAAGGTATTCTGGATTTTTCTGCCAGCATCAGTCCTTTGGGACCACCAAATAGCGCGATCGCGGCTATTTATTCCCAAATTAGTAATCTTAGGCACTATCCACAACCAGATTACAGTGAACTGAGAGTTGCTTTAGGAGGCTTTCATAAATTACCTTATGAGTGGATTCTGCCAGGAAATGGTTCAGCGGAATTACTGACTTTAGCAGGTAGAGAGTTAGCGAATTTATCCGCAACATCCTTAGTTACTCCAGCCTTTGGCGATTATTACCGAACACTAACGGCATATAACGCTAACATCCTGGAGTTTCCCCTTTCTTTAACAACTGGACAATGGGAAATAGGAATAAATTCTGCTTCATATCCTTCATCTTCACCAGGAAGTTATGGATTATTGCTAAATAATCCTCATAACCCCACAGGGAGGTTATTCTACAGGGGGGCTATTTTGCCTTATTTAGAGCAATATTCCTTGGTGGTGGTGGATGAGGCATTTATGGATTTTCTCCCTCCCGATGAGGAACAAAGTCTCATTGGAATTGTGCAAGAATATCCAAATCTCGTAGTATTGCGATCGCTAACGAAATTTTACAGTCTCCCCGGACTGAGATTAGGCTATGCGATCGCCCACCCTGACCGTCTGGCTCAATGGCAATCATGGCGAGATCCCTGGCCTGTAAACACCCTAGCCGCCGCCGCCGCCATTGCCGCTATCCAAGATCAAGAGTTCCAAGAGCGCACCTGGAAATGGCTACCACAGGCACGAAACCAACTTTTTCAAGGTTTAACCTCAATTCCAGGTTTGCAGCCTCTAGAAGGCAGTGCTAACTTCCTACTAGTAGCATCACAATCATCAAGTTCTCAATTACAACAACAATTACTCCAGCATCACCAAATTTTAATTCGTGATTGCCTCAGCTTTAAAGAACTAGGCGATCGCTTTTTCCGGGTTGCTGTCCGTTCGGAGTCTGATAACCAACGTCTGCTCACAGCCTTATATTCCTTGACTGTTGACCATTGACCAATAACCAATGACAATTGATTACGACTTAGTAATTATTGGTGGTACTGTTGCCGGACGCTATGCAGCCCTAGTCGCAACCCAACTCAAAGCCACCGTGGCTTTAGTGGAGTCTCAAGTAAATTATGGCTTTAGTCAACATCAAGCCATCAGCGAAGTTGCTAAAATCCTCCATAACCTCAATGATGTTGCTGGCCGGGGAATTCACACCACCCAACCATCACTCACCTGGACAGAAACCAGGTTGTATAGTCACGGTGTTATCGACCACATCCAAGCACAAACTTCTCTGGCTAACCTAGCCGCCCTGGGTGTAGATGTCATCCTTGGTACCGGTCAATTTCAATCCTTACCCCATTTAGCCTTTACCGTAAATCAACGCCTATTGCGGGGGCGTACCTACTTACTAGCCACTGGTTCTGTTTTGTACCATCCAGAAATTCAGGGATTACAACCCACTGGTTACTTGACATTATCTAATATTTGGCAAACTCTCAAGCAACCAACCTTACCGCAAAATTGGGTAATTATTGGCGGTATTCCCCAAAGCATTGAAGTAGCCCAAACTCTGGCGCGGTTGGGTTGTACTGTCACCTTAGCCGTGAAATCTGCATCTATTCTCCCCTCCGCCGACCCAGAAATAGCCCACCTGCTCCAAGCACAGTTAGAAGTTGATGGTGTGCGTGTCCTGACTCAAAAACCAGTAACTCAAGTCAAACTAATTGAGGGTAAAAAGTGGGTTCAGGTAGGAAATAAAGCTATTCAAACCGACCAAATCCTAGTAGCAACTGCACAGCAACCAAACCTAGAGTACCTGAATTTAGGTGCTGTAGGTGTGAAATGGCGGCAACGTCGCTTACTGCTCAATGATAAATTACAAACTACTAATCCCCGTATTTACGCCTGTGGCGATGTGATTGGGGGTTATGATTTTCCCAACGTTGCTAATTATGAAGCCAGAATCGCTGTCAAAAATGCCTTGTTTTTTCCCAGATTTACAATCAATTATCGCTGCATTCCCTGGGGTCTCAATTCTCATCCCCGGTTAGCGGAAGTCGGTTTAACACAAGCCCAAGCAAAACGCCAATTTCGACCCGATGAGGTTTTAGTTTTACGCCAGTATTATAAATCAATCCCAGCTGCCCAACTCCGAGATGAAACTACAGGCATATGTAAGTTGATTGTACACCGCAATGGGGAAATTTTGGGAGCCTCCATATTGGGGGAGGAAGCGTCGGAGTTAATTAATATAATTGCTTTGGCTATGTCCCGAAAAATTCCCGTTAAACATTTAGCTTCCTTGTCTTGTGTCTATCCTAGCTTTGGCCAGATTATTGAAGATACAGCCAGACAGTGGGGTCAGCAAAGGTTAAATACCAATCATGCTTTACAAGATTTTCTCGAAGCCTTTTTTCATTTCCGCCGCGACTGGAATTGGTAATCGGCTTATTTCGGTCGATCACTATGACGCTTAAAGTTCTTTTCTGTTAGCGATACGCTGCCAATTCCTTGGAGGATACCACGACCGATTAAACCTAAACCCCGTCCCACTATTTTAGTCAGCAAAAAAACAATACCGCTACCTACAATAGATAATAATGATTTCAAACGCGGCGCGATCGCATCTCGAAATTCTAGTACCAGTGTCACTAATAGGGGAATACCAGAAAGCTGGGCTAATTCCTGACCACGGGGGGCATAAATTGCAGTTTTGGCAATCCCACGCGGTGCTAATACAAATAGCTCATAGGTACTTTCAAATATGCTTTTAGGCTCATTGATATACTTATTTAAACGGTATTTCCATGATAACTCATTGCGGAAGCGTTCTATTTCTCTTGTGGAAATTAAGCGGCGATCATAATAATTCTGTTTAATGTCTTCTACGTCTGCTAAAGAGTTGAGCAATGGTTGCACTACACTATTGGCTACGGAAATCAATAAATTTTCTAAAATTATTAATGCTTGGGATTTCGCTTCAGGTGTACCCCCCGGGTAGGTGGTATTATCAATATGCAAATCTGTCTGGAATACTAAATAAGAAAATAACTCTACTACTAGGGGGATTTTCTTAATTATCTCTGTTTGTACCACCCGATAATTTTGCAGCAATAAACTGACAACTTCTATATTTTGGTTACCTACTTGTACGCGATAAAATTTCCCAAAGAAATCTGTAATTACTCCTTGCCATAAATCATATAATATTGTGTCTTTTAAGCTTTCTAATTGAGGGACGCTTACTTGAGTAACACGCAATTCATCTATGTTTTGCGCCAGTTCCTGCAGAATTAAATACAGTAGTTCCCGTCTTTTATCTTCCCGAAAAATATCAATTTCTAAAGCCACATCTGTGACATTTTGTAAAGAAAATTGTAATTTATTCACACATACTGCAAATAAATCAGATTGTAGCGATCGCGGGCTAAGTAGAGGCGCTAAAGTAGGTTCTTCTTTTACCTTCAATCTCACATTCTCACTAGTGAATACTGGAATTACAGCCGGTTTCTGCTGTTCGGGTTCTCTTTCCTGTGGCGAAACTAATAACCGACTGATTAACCAACGCGCCGCTAATAGTTCTCGTCTTTTTCCAGCCAGAACAGCTCGATCTATTAACGGTAGCCCAGGGATTTGTAATTGGGTCATCACTGCGCCTAAATCTGCTTCAATGTAAGCAACTCCCGACAAATACCAATTTTTTCGCACCCTAGCCAGGGGAAGAGTAGGTGATGGCGTGATGGAATAATCAGCAGTGGAATCAAGGCTTCCCTGTGGAGGAAACCAATAACAACCACCATCTACTACTGCTTCCATAGCAGCGACTAATTCAGAAATAGGAGTACCTTTAGGACAGTAGCCATTAACGCCACTAGCACGCACGGCTAACAGCAATCCTGGTTCTTGAACAGAACTCAGTAGGAAAATTGGTAGTTTGGGGTATTGGTTTTTGATTTGTTGACACAGTTGTAATCCTTGCTGCTGACTGGAAATAGAGCGACCATTACCTAATTCTAAAACTACCAAGTTCACTTGGTTGGGGTCTTTTTGAGCCAGTTCTGCTAGTATCTGCAAGGCCCCTGTATCTGTTTCTGCTTCCGATATTACTTGGATGTCAGGCATTGTTGACAAAGCTACCCGTAGTCCTAACCGGAATATGGCATCTTTGTCAATTAACAATAATTTTAGGGGTTTATTATTCATAATATATAGTACGCAGGAAACTCAGTCACAAACCGCGCTGAGATCGGCCGATGATGAAAACCCCCAAGTTTAGCTTTAACTATTGCAGTCCTCCTGAGTATGACATTCTCGTGGGTTAATTGTCACGCCAATTCTGTGGGAATATTGGTGAAAATCCCGTTAAAAATTATTCTGGTTTTTGGGGATGGCGGTAACCATAAAAGTTAATACTGTATTCAGTAATCCTGACTCCTGTCTGTTTTTCCACCTCACGGATTAATTCTGTGGGTAGTTCTATATGCACATCCAGCAGTTGATTAGTATCAATACAGTTGACATGACTATGGGAATCACTGATATTACCGTATAAACGCCCGTCACAGCGTTCAACACACTCAATGATGCCCTGACTTGATAGGGCTTCTAAATTTTGATAAACAGAAGTGTGACCAATATCTTTACCCTGCTGGCTGAGACGATCATAAATTTCTCTAGCAGAAAGGTGTTCATTGGCCCGCCACAGCAATTCTAAAATAAAGCGGCGTTGGCGACTGACGCGCATCCCCAAGAGTTGACACCTATCCAGGGCTTCCTCTAGGGAACGAATTGGTTTGGGAGAGATCGAGTGATTTTGCATAGTTAAGTTGGTTAACTATAAGGGTATTTTCCCGATTTTGTCTGGCTCTGGGAATTTACAATTTAATGTGGTGATTGTCCGTTGCTGATTAGGGTTTGTTTGATTACACTCTGCTCTTAAACAAACTCATTACAACTTTAACTTACAATTATAGCAAATGTCCAACCCTAGGCAGGTGTCAAGTTTGCCAAGTTAGACATACACAGGTAAAAAAAGAACTGGGTGCAAATGTGCCATCACACCCAGCAAAGCTGGTGATTCTCGATCCTACTTTTGAGCATGACGATTACAATTCAAGTCGATACCGACCACGTTAACAATCTAGATATCTCACCTGCCTTGAAGGTGATTACGCAACTACTCGAAGACAAAGGGATGGCATCCTGGGAACAGCAGTTAAGCTTTAATATCCAATATGCCTTATCACCCGGAGATCCCCGGGAACTTTCAGAAATCCCAGAGTTGCGTCTATGGTTTGTCCGTTTAGATGCTAAATATCCCTGGCTACCATTTTTACTAGATTGGAAATCCGGGGAATTAGCCCGTTATACTGCCATGCTTGTACCACACCAATTCAGTGCAAAAGAAGGTATTCAATATAACCCAGAAGCCTTAGAAATATTTCTCATGCACAAAATTTTTATATTAGGTGATTGGCTCAAGGAACAAGGTATCCCCAGCCCATCCCGGTTAAAGTCTATGGCGCAAATGCTGGGTTATGACCTAGATGATGGGTTGTTTGAGATGCTTTGAAAAGCCTACACCTCTCAAGAGGTGTAGGAGGATTTTAGCCGCCCCAAATTTTCTGCAAAACTATTTGGGGTGAAATATCTGCTAGTTGAGACGTTGGTGATTTAATCGCCAGAAACTTATCATTTTTGGGCAACAGCGATTCTGGATCTGTAGAGCCAAACAGGGCAATAGTATAAGTTTGCACTGCTACACTTAAATGAAGTAGTGGATCATCAGTAGATAACATCAAACTTGCTCCCCCAATCATGGCAGTTAATTTGCCAATGTTATCAGGAGAAGTCAGCTTAATCCCGGTGGTTCTTTCCAGGAGCGATCGCCAAACCTGCTCATTTTCAGAGCCGCGAATCACCACCACAGGCAAATCCGGCTGCTTGTGTTGGCATTCTTGAATGATTTGCTCCCAGTGTTTTAGAGGGTAGAGTTGATCTGAACCTGTGTGAGAGATATCACTAGAACCAGCATGAACTAATATGTAGCCTGTGTCATTGATTCCCAAGCGTTTTTGTTCATTTTGTGACCAGTCAATATCTGGTTTAGGCACATTCACTGCTAACTCTGGGCAAGGGGTTTTAATCCCAAAGGGTTGCAGCAAATCATGGTAAACTGCCGCCATGTACTGGTTGGGTTGGTATGGCACAGAATCAGTCAGAAAACCCGCTCCCTTGCCTTTGTAGCCAACGCGGGTAGGGATTCCAGTTAGCCACAGCAAAAGACCCATTAACCAACTTTCTCCCGGAGTGATCACCGCATCATACTCGCGATCGCGAATCATCCCCACGAAATTACTCCAATCAGCCAGACTATTGCGGTCTGTGTAATCAAAAGTCAGGACATCATTAACTGACTTGCTCACCCGGTAGGCAGCCTTTGACCGGGGTTCCACAACGACATCTAACTGAGCCTTAGGGTAATAACGCCTCAAGTCATCTAGAGTCGGGAAGAAAAGAATTTGGTCGCCAATTCCGCCAGGAACAAGGGCTACTACTCGCATAATATTTATTCACGCGTACTCGCTCTTATTTTAGGTGAATATAGTCATTAGTTATTGATTATTAGTCATTAGTCATTGATGATCAGTTATTAATTGATTGAGGTTTTCTGTGCATTTACTTATTCCATCGGCGGGAATCGGCAAAAGAATGGGAGGAACCCGCAATAAACTCCTCCTCCAAGTGCGATCGCAACCAATTATTGCTTGGACTCTCAAAGCTGCCGCAGCGGCCAGTAAAATCAAATGGATAGGGATTATTTCGCAACCGGTTGACTGGCCGGACTTGAAGGCAATTGTCGCCGATCTAAACGTGACTAAACCTGTGGAATTTATTCCTGGGGGATCCTCCCGTCAAGAATCAGTTTATAATGGCTTGCAGGCGCTTCCAGACACCGCAGAACACGTATTAATTCACGACGGGGCCAGATGTCTGGTGACACCAGACTTACTCAACTCATGCGCCCAAGCCATCCAAGAATGTTCTGGTTTAATTGCTGCAGTCCCAGTCAAAGATACAATCAAAGTCGTAGATAAGCATGGCATCATTCAAACTACCCCCGACCGTCAGCAATTATGGGCAGCACAAACCCCCCAAGGCTTTAATATTAACTTATTAAAACAGTGCCACGCTCAAGGCCTTCGTCAAGGCTGGGAAGTCACCGATGATGCTGCTTTATTTGAAAGATGCGGTATTGAAGTGCGAATTGTCCCGGGAGAAGAGACAAACTTAAAAGTCACAACCCCCCAAGATTTGGCCATGGCTGAATTTATCCTCAGCCAACGATAATGGGGTGGACATTCCCCAGTGTCAAGGTGCGGGGATTTTTGATTCAATGACCAACGACTAATGACCAATGACTACAGCAACTAAGATAGAAGCGATTCTGTATTTAAAAGGTAAGCCTTTATCCCTGGGTGAAATCGCTGAGTATGCAGGGTGCGATCGCGCTACAGTCGAAGAGGGAATCATGGAACTAATGGATAATTATGCTCACAGAGATAGCGCCTTAGAAATCCTAGAAACCCCCAATGGTTACAGTTTGCAACTGCGCTCTGATTTTCATGACTTAGTACAAAAGCTGATTCCTGTAGAATTAGGATTAGGTGCATTGCGGACTTTAGCCGCCATTGCTTTGAATAACCCCATACTCCAAACTGATTTAATTGAACTACGAGGTTCAGGAGTATATCAACACGTACCGGAACTGGTGGAACTCGGATTTGTGAGGAAACGCCGGGACAATGATTCTCGCTCCTACTCACTGCAAGTCACACCGAAGTTTTATCAGTATTTCCAAATTGAAAACTTGCCCCAAATCTTAGAACAGCAGCCCCCGGAAGAACAACTAGAACTAAACCACCAAACCCAAACAAGAGAGCCGCGCGGCTGATTGATATCTGTGTGTAGCCAGTTGTGAAGAACCGTCAAGGGATCACCCTAATTTAGGATTGTGAGCTATGTCAAACTGTAGAACTATGTCACACTAGAATCAGCAACTAAGCTCAAATTTGCCAATGGTGTTTGACCCTGACTTTTTGAATGACAATTCCGAGGAAAACTCCAATCAGCTTCTCAATGACCACTTTGACGAAAATCCGAATCAGTTACTCAAATATTTACAACATCAGCCTCCTGAAGTTCTAGCCCGTGTTGCTCAGTCCGTCAGCCCGGAAATTAAACACATAATCTCGCAAAACGTCCAAGGACTAGTGGGAATGCTCCCCCTGGAAAACTTTAACGTGCAAATTACCACAGATAAGGAGAACTTAGCGGGGCTTCTCTCATCGGCCATGATGACAGGATACTTTCTCCGCCAGATGGAGCAAAGGATGCAGTTAGAGAATTTGTCTAATAGTTAATTGTCAATCGGGCAATTTTTTCCGACTGTCACTTGATGTGGCTTGATTGTATAGTTGATTAGCAATACGGGTAGCAGTTTCAATGGGGATAGCAAAGCCCAAACCTTGAGCATCGGCGCGGATAGCAGTGTTAACACCAATAACCTCACCGTGGGCATTTAACAAAGGACCGCCAGAGTTACCGGGGTTAATAGCTGCATCAGTTTGGATAAAGCTGACTTGCTTATCTGGGACGCCAACTTGAGCGCTGGTGCGCCCCGTAGCGCTGATAATGCCGATAGTGACAGTATTATCTAACCCCAAAGGGTTGCCAATAGCGATCGCCCATTGTCCGGGGATTAATTTTTGTGAATTGCCTAACTTAACCGTGGGCAATTTATTTTCGGCAATTTTCACCACAGCGAGATCTGTAGTCAGATCAACTCCCACTACCTGCCCCTGAAAAGTTCGACCATCTTTGAGAGTGACCTGCACAGTATCTGTATCTGCCACGACATGAGCATTAGTCAGCAATAGCCCATTTTCGCTTAAAATAAATCCCGAACCTGTACCGCGCTCAATGCGTTCTTTGGGAATTGGTTGCTCATCTTCGCCAAAAAATCGACGTAAGAGGGGATTTTTCAAAACATCTGAGATGGGGTTAGCCACTTTGCGGGTAGCATTAATACGTACTACCGCAGGTCCGACTTTTTGTACTGCCGTAGCAATAAAATTTAGGTTATCACCCCCAGTAGTGCCTATGAGTCCCCCCAACCGATCAGGAACCACAGACTCTGAAGCTAAGGGTGCGGTTACATTCCGTAACTCTTGAAAATGGCGGTTATGTGGTACAAGATAACGACTACCGAACACCCCAGCACCGGTACCAATTGTCAGTAAAGATAAATAAATACTTAGCTGTTTTAAGGATAACTTCATAAAACCTTGTCAGATGTGTGGAAACGAGCGCGTCTTTAGACCTGAGATTGTCAATAGGTTTCAACAAAAAAAACGGTGCAGTTGCTAACTTCTCAGTGTAGTCAAGCAATGGGCAAGTTAACAGATAATTTCACAGATAAAACGACAATAACCTACAGGGCACTTAGGACATGACAAAATTCTCATAGTCAGGATTTGACTTTTGAGTTTTGCTGTACCTGTCCACAGCCCCATTCCCCCACTAAAATCTAAACTGAGCGATCGCTTGACTTTGATCTTATGACTTTTCCTTATCGTCTAGTTTTGCTGTATAGCCTAGTTAGTGCTATGGGTTTAACATCCACCCCTGTAAGCTCAAACACGGCTCATGGAGCCCCCAGTTGCCCAACTCCGGCATTATCTCGCTTCGTGCGCCATCAAGTTAATCGTGGTGAAACTGTGGAGAGCATAGCACAGCGCTACAATCTCACATCGGCAACACTCATCGAAATGAATCCGGCTCTGAGAACCGGAAAGCCCAATGTAGGGAGCAATTTGCAAATTCCTCCCTACAATGGCATTGTTGTAAAAGTACCTAGCGGCCAAAATTGGCGACAGGTGGCGGAAAAATATGAGGTTCGCGCTGATACCCTGTTTGAAATCAATGGTTGCCAACAAGACCCCAGAATTGTATTTGTTCCCGGGGTAAATGGGTCAGCACCCCGCCCCATAACTGAGTCTAATGGGTCTACAGAGCCTATATCTATTAGTGGCTATCCTTTGCAGTCAGCTGCAACTGTGATATTTCCTTATGGCTGGCAGATTAATCCTACCACTGATGAAGTGTTTTTTCATAGTGGCGTGGACTTGTTAGCTGCTGTAGGTACTCCTGTACAAGCGATCGCTCCGGGAACTATAGTATTTGCTCAACCACAGGGTACTTATGGCCAATTAGTGATCATTAACCATGGTGGCGGTATCCAAAGCCGTTACGGTCATCTTCGTGATATTCAGGTTTCTTTAGGTCAAAAAGTTAATCAAGGCGACTTATTGGGAACCGTAGGCACGACTGGGGAGCCGACTGTCAGGCAACCACACCTGCATTTTGAAATCCGTTCTAATTCTGATTTAGGTTGGGTAGCGAAAGACCCCCAAGGTTATTTGAACAACAGGCCATGAACCTGTTGTTCATCGTCAGACAAATCAATTTTACTGTCCAAAAAGGGTCTAACTGTGGCAATCTGAGATACAGAGACCTTTAATCTGATATTTTAACTACAGTCAATTTACCTCATTAGGTTATGCAAACTCTGCCAAATATTACAACCGTTGACAAGACAGCAAATCAAGCCATTTTCGATACTAACATTAAGCGGCGTAAAACTCGTCCCGTCAAGGTGGGAAATGTCACCATTGGGGGTAACTACCCAGTAGTAGTACAGTCGATGATTAACGAGGATACCCTCGATATAGATGGTTCCGTAGCAGCTATTCGTCGTTTACACGAAATTGGTTGTGAAATTGTCCGGGTCACAGTACCCAGTATGGCTCATGCCAAAGTGATGGCGGAGATCAAAAAAAGGTTAATTCAAACTTACCAAGACGTGCCAATTGTGGCCGATGTGCATCACAATGGCATGAAAATTGCCTTGGAAGTCGCCAAGCACATTGAAAAAGTACGGATAAATCCGGGATTATATGTGTTTGAGAAACCAAACTCCAATAGAAGCGAATATACCAACAGCGAATTTGAAGAAATTGGCGAAAAAATCCGTGAAACTCTAGAACCTTTAGTAGTTTCCCTGCGAGATCAAGGTAAAGCCATGCGAATTGGGGTAAATCATGGTTCGCTGGCGGAAAGGATGCTATTTACCTACGGGGACACCCCAGAAGGCATGGTAGAATCTGCCTTAGAATTTATTCGCATTTGTGAATCCTTAGATTTCCGTAACCTAGTAATTTCCATGAAAGCCTCACGGGTTCCCGTGATGCTAGCCGCCTATCGTCTCATGGCCAAGCGCATGGATGACCTGGGTATGGATTACCCCCTACATTTGGGTGTGACAGAAGCAGGGGATGGCGAATATGGACGGATTAAATCCACTGCGGGCATTGCTACATTACTAAGTGATGGTATTGGCGATACAATTCGCGTGTCACTCACAGAAGCACCAGAAAAGGAAATTCCCGTTTGTTACAGCATTCTCCAAGCTTTAGGATTGCGCAAAACAATGGTGGAGTATGTTGCTTGTCCTTCTTGTGGGCGGACTTTATTTAATTTAGAGGAAGTTTTACACCAAGTCCGGGAAGCTACCAAACATTTAACTGGGTTGGATATAGCAGTTATGGGTTGCATTGTCAACGGTCCTGGAGAAATGGCAGATGCCGACTATGGTTATGTTGGTAAAACACCCGGTTACATTTCTTTATATCGTGGTCGAGAAGAAATTAAAAAAGTCCCAGAAACACAAGGTGTAGAGGAATTGATTAACCTGATTAAGGCAGATGGACGTTGGGTAGAACCTTGAACAGGTGGGTATTGGGGAAAATTTCTCCGGTCCTCAATGCCGAGTTGCCCCGGATTGTCAAGTAATTTAATGAAAAATGAAATTAGTAACACATGTCTGGTCTCTACAGTGCAACCCTGTGTTAGATTGGGCATACTGACTATACATTCCTCCCTCTGACGCAGCTGTCATTATGGTGATTACAAAAAGTAGACTTGTTTTGGGTGCTACGGCGGTGACGCTTTCCACCATTGCTGTTACTAGCCTTGGCATTCACTCGCGAGGTCAGGCTTTATTTAAAGCAAGTCCCAAAGAATTGGTAGACGAGGTTTGGCAAATTGTCCAACGCCAATATGTAGACGAGACTTTTAATCAAGTTGATTGGCTGGCTGTGCGGCAGGAGTACTTGAGCAAAGAGTACAGTAGTCAGGAAGATGCCTATACATCCATCCGGGAAATGCTCAAACGGCTAGATGATCCCTACACCCGGTTTATGGATCCTCAAGAGTTCAAGAATATGCAAGTGGACACTTCAGGGGAACTGACAGGTATTGGGATCACAATTAGTCAAGATGAAGAAACTAAGCAGATTGTGGTAATTTCGCCCATTGATGATACACCCGCATTTAAGGCCGGCATTTTGGCTAAGGATGTGATTAAGACAATTAATGGTCAAAGTACCGAAGGTATGGATACTAACCAAGCAGTATCCCTAATTCGTGGTGAGCCGGGAACGAAAGTCAATCTGACAATTGAACGGGATGGTAAAGCCAAACAGTTTGAGATCACACGGGATCGCATTGAAATTCATCCAGTTAAATATTCTAGACAGGAAACTCCTATAGGTAACTTAGGTTACATTCGACTGAATCAGTTCAGCGCCAATGCTAGCGGGGAAATGCAAAGCGCTATTAGGGATTTAGAAAGGCAACGGGTTAACGGATATATTTTAGATCTACGTGGCAACCCCGGCGGTTTACTCTACTCCAGTGTAGAAATTGCTCGCATGTGGCTAGATAGAGGTACGATTGTCTCCACTATTGACCGTGGGGGTGAACAGGAGCGGGAAGTGGCGCGGGGACGTGCTTTAACTGATAAACCTTTGGTGATTTTAGTTGATAAAGGATCGGCCAGTGCCAGTGAAATTCTCTCAGGAGCCTTGCAGGACAATAAACGTGCTGTTTTGGTGGGTTCTCAAACTTTCGGTAAAGGTTTAGTGCAATCAGTGCGTCCTTTAGAAGATGGCTCAGGTTTAGCGGTGACAATTGCTAAATATCATACTCCCAGTGGTAAAGATATTAATAAACATGGGGTGGTTCCCGATGTGACTGTGGAACTATCTGATGAGCAGCATCAAGAATTGTGGTTGAGACAACGTGAAAAACTGGCTACACTAGCAGACCCTCAATTCGCTAAAGCTGTGGAAGTGTTGGGTAAAGAAATTGCTGCTAGAGGGATGACGAGTTTAGAACCCAAGTAAGTTTGATACTCAGGGGGTGTAGGTTTCAGCACTCTTTGATGAGTGGGAGGAAAAATTGACCAATAGGGTACACTGGCAAGAACGAATTGGTAATCAAAGGGATTGGGTGTGGCGAGGCTGGCAAACTCGTTATACTTACATCCGACCTGGTAAACATTCCCAAAAGACTACACCCTTAATCCTGCTCCATGGTTTTGGTGCTTCCATTGGTCATTGGCGACATAACTTAGAAGTATTAGGGCAACACCATACAGTCTATGCCCTCGATATGCTGGGGTTTGGTGCATCCAAAAAAGCGGCTGCCAATTATAGTATACAACTGTGGGTAGAGCAGGTCTATGAATTTTGGCAAGCATTTATCCGTCAGCCAGTCATATTAATCGGTAATTCTAACGGTTCGCTGATTTCCTTAGCTGCTGCGGCAGCCCATCCAGAAATGGTTAAAGGTATAGTCATGATGAGTTTACCTGACCCATCTTTAGAACAAGAAGCCATCCCGCCGGTTATGCGACCTGTGGTCATGGCAGTTAAAAAATTAGTTGGTTCCCCTTGGCTTCTCAAACCTATATTTCACTTGGTGCGTCAACCCAGCTTTGTACGTCGCTGGGCTAGTCTGGCTTACGCCAAACCAGAAGCTATCACCGATGAACTAATAGACATTTTAGCAGGCCCTCCCCAAGACCGGGGCGCACCTCGTGCTTTTATGGCCTTGTTTAGAGCTGCGATCGCTACTAACTTTAGTCCTAGTGTCAAAGCTATATTACCCAGCATTACAGCACCAATGCTGCTGATTTGGGGACAAAAAGATAGATTTGTGCCCCCCATACTGGCCCAGAGATTTACTCAGTATAACGAGAACCTAGAAGTACTCAACTTAGAAAATGTCGGTCATTGTCCCCATGATGAATGTCCAGAAACAGTCAATCAAATAATTCTAGATTGGGTTAACAGACACATCTAATTACGTAACTGTCACCTCATCAGTCTTCACATCTGTCGCACCATGAACCGAACGGGCCACAGCAACCATCTTTTTCAGGATATCCTGACTGGGAACCCGACCTTTTAACACCACAGTAGTACCTGTTTGAGCCACCCAGAGAGTATCAATATCTCCCAGTTGGGAATCTTCATCAAAGGCCAATGCAACACGCTTGGCTAAACCACTCTGGTCGTATTCTCCATTCAAGCCTAAACGTTCTGGGGGAATTGATGTGGTAGTAGCAGCACTTGGCTGTACTTGCTGCGACGGAGGATTTACTCGTGCGTCTTGGGGTTTCTCTAATCCAAAAATTCTTTTCAACCAACCCATAAGCGGTTTTCTCCCATTGTTGATTAAATACTCTATTGCCATCATCAAAGCATGACAAATAATCTACATCTCTCGTTGAAAAGATATTTACTGTTTTGCGCTGCAGTAAACTAATCTTTCTAACGAAAATGCCGAAAAACCGTGAGTAAGAGGCGCAATGCGCCGTATTTCCTACTTGAGGAAGGGGATGTTCGCCCACCGTCTCCCCTTGGGAGAAGGCTGTTTAAAGCGTTTACGCCACTGGAACTTGTGATATATTAATATTAACACCGAAAGGTAAACAACCTGTATAAAAACCCAACTGCCTAATGGCAATCTGATGGCGTAGCGTGGGGTCAGCCATACCTTGACAATTGAAGATATGGGGTTCTAGTTCCCACCCACCGAATAGGTAAAATCTTCCCTTCGGGAAGCCGCTACGCGTCTACATGGAGCTAGTCTTAAGCTGACTATTTTATAGACAAAACTATACTTATGTTGACAAGAATTGACATAAGTGAGTTAAGAAAATCGCCCACTTGATATATAATCCTACGATATCAAGTATTGAATTAAGACTATTGCCAACGCGAAAACCAAGCAATGATAGCGGTAGTCTTTCTTGTAAATCTTAACTTGAGAAATATCGCGTCTGGCTAAGGCGTGGAAGTCTACTGAGGGATAACCGCTCCCATGCTCCCGTTGAAGTAGAAAGTAAAGTCTAGCTTTGTCTAGGTTTTATATAGCAGAATAGACGAATCAGAATTTAAATCAAACAAATTCTTGGAGTAATCCAACTACCGAGGGGCACTCGGGAAGTTAACGCTTGAGGAGAGAACCACCTCTGGGTTAGATGCCGCAAGGGGTCTAATCTAAGTGGACTCGTTGAACCAAGAATCTCCGCGGCTTCAGCCCGGAGAGTGTCAAAAAAAGATAGAACGGTGAGCAAAATGATTGCCTGAGCCTGTTTTGCGGAATATGAAACATACCCTTTCAGTTTTGGTAGAAGATGAGTCGGGTGTTCTTTCCCGTATCTCCAGTTTATTCGCGCGTCGTGGCTTTAATATAGAAAGCCTCGCCGTTGGTCCAGCAGAGCAAGGAGGAGTTTCCCGGATTACGATGATTGTACCTGGAGACGATCGCGTGATTGAGCAACTCACCAAGCAACTGTATAAGTTAGTGAACGTCCTCAAAGTACAAGACATCACCGAAACTCCTTGTGTGGAGAGAGAGTTAATGCTTCTGAAGGTGAATGCTACTAGCAGCAACCGTGCAGAAGTAGTGGAATTAGCTCATATTTTTCGGGCGCGAGTGGTAGATGTCGCAGAGGATTCTTTAACTCTCGAAGTTGTGGGAGACCCTGGGAAAATGGTGGCCATCGTCCAAGTATTACAAAAATTTGGTCTGAGGGAAATCGCCCGCACTGGTAAAATTTCCCTGACTCGTGAGTCTGGTGTCAATACTGAGTTGCTGAAGTCTTTGGAAGTTAAAGTTTGATTTTACCTGCGCCAGTTGCTAGTCGGGACTTTAGTTCTGACTACCCGCCAACATTTCTATTAAGTTTGATGTCATCAGTAAATACCCGACTTATCAGACATCCTCTGAGAAGTCGGGTATTTGTCTGAGAGGTTGTCTGGTATTAGGGAACAGGGAACAGGGAATGGGGAATGGGGAATGGGGAATGGGGAATGGGGAACGCACCGAAACAATAAAATCCAGTCCCCTCCCCTGACAAGGCTATTCATTACTCACATCTTTCTTAACAATCTTGAAACATTTATGTGGCAATGGTTTCAACGCTTGAAAATTTCCCTACTCTTGACAAAATGTACCTTATTATTCTTGATAAAACCCTTATTTTATTGAGAATCA
>CAIWDD010000030.1 GCA_903911355.1 uncultured Nodularia sp.
GAATCCGACTATGGGTGAATCCACATTTTTAGTCCTCTTTTAGAGGACTTGAGCTATCAGACCGGGAATTCCATTCCCCGGATAAATCTTGAGCTATCAGACGGGGAATTCCATTCCCCGGATAAATCTTGAGCTATCAGACGGGGAATTCCATTCCCCGGATAAATCTTGAGCTATCAGACGGGAAATTCCATTCCCCGGATGAATCCTAGAAGGAAGTACCGATTTTTATGCCCCTGATAAATTATTTTCATCAGAGAATAAAGTTAATGGTTCTGTGGTGGGTTGGGACTTACTGCGGGTCTTCTTTGACTTCTTGGGAGGTTTGGATTTATCTACACCTTTACCCCCTAAGATTTCTAACTCATACTGTTTCCCATTCAAACGCATCAACCTAGCTAACACCTCATCATGCACCTGCTGTGGGAACCGGTAACGCCACGGCTTCTTACGCTTACCACCATCCTCCGGGTCGTCGTAGTCCAGGATGAACTCACACTCACAGGAGATGTCACCCCACCCATAAGCATCTAAAACCGCCCTATCCATCCCTTGATGTAGTTCCCGCAGTTTGATGATGTCCGGGTCTAATTCGTCCGGGTCATGGAAGCGGTTATAGGTTTGGGTGAGTCCTTGATTGTTGCGTACCATCAACTCGGCGCGGTACTCGTAATACTCCCGTCCCACTGCTTCTAAGGTGGCGTTGGTTTCCCAGTTCTCAGGGAAGGGATAGGTTTCAAAGCAATCAGATGGGGTGTAACGTAATCGTTCTTCCAGTGATGCGCCAAAGAACCCAGCCCATATCTCATGGATGCGCGATTGGAGTATACAGAAGAATGAATATTTTTGAACTGGAAATACTATTAATGTTTGATTGAAAACATATATATTAGGTAAAAAAGTGAATGTTGAATATGTACTTGTTTGACAAGCAACTAACACACGCTCTAAAGGTGCGATCGCAGCATTCATATCAACTCTATTTCTTAAAAATTGCCACCATTTTTCTTTACCAATTACATCCTTTTGTTTATCCCTCTCAGGCTTAACCTTCTCTTCCACAATCGCCATCAAATCAGGATAAGCCCTAGCCTCCTGTTCGCTCATATCACCAAAGTTAATCACATAGCGATGGTAGGAATGGGTGGGACTAGTATTAACTTCCTCACCACCGATATAGGGGAAAATACATTCTTGGTTTTGGGGATTCTCCCTAATTAACCGGTGCATTTCTGCAATGGGGGTGGCATTGGGGTTAGTATCATCAAAGGTAAAACCCATACCTAAAACGATACTTCCTTGAAAACTTTTACCCTCATTAGCTAATAACCTCTGGGGGCTATTATTCCCCTGAGCATTGAATAGGAAAGCCGAGATGTGGTTTACTGGTTGCTCATCTAGATTCAAGTCCCCACTGGGTTGATAAGACTTGCCATATTCACCCTTGATGATATGGACAATACTGACCACCACCGCTGCTATACCAGGCCACTTTACCCGCTTGCGAGCGTTGTAGATAGTCCCGCCGTTTTCACAGATGTACCTTAACCCTGTGTGGCGGGTGTCTCCCTGGGAGATGGTATTGGTGGCGATGAATCCAAAGGTTCCCTGTTGTCTGACTAGGGTAAAGGCTCGGCGGAAGAAATGGGCGGATAGGTCGGCGTTACCATGGGATTCGGGATGGACTAGTTTTAACCAGTCTAGGTAACCCTCTGGGTTAGCGTTAATAGTTGTATTTTTACCTGCAAAGGGAGGATTACCAATAATGGCATCAAAACCAGGATTGGGACGGTCAAAGACTTCCGGGAACTCTATTTCCCAGTTAAAGGGGATTACTGGTTTGTCTTGACTGCGTAAACCTTGGCTAATCCCCTTTACCTCTGTATCGTCCTCCCGGTGTTGTCGCCACTGAAAATATTTCTGGAATAACTCATTAGTCTTCTCTTTCCTAGCTTTAGGCTTGGTGGCACTAAAGAAACCGGCGATCGCCAAATCCCCCTTAAGTCGAGCATCGGAAAGTAAGTTTTCCGCTGTTTGGTAACGTTGCTGTTTAACCTTGTAGTCCTGATCTGCTAGGCGATAAATTTCATCGCGGTTGAGTCTAGACTCAGATAATTGTTGGTTAAGTAAGGGTAAGTCGGGGTCGTAGTGGGTGAAATTGTTTTCCCAGGTAAACTGCTTAATCTGGTCACGGGTCAAACCAACCAAAGAGTCACCGCATTTTAAAGCGTGGTCTAGAAAAGTTAAGGGACGGTCTTCTGCCAAGGTGACTAACCACAGAGCTAGTTTACCTAGGTTGACAGCTAAGGGATTTTTGTCTACTCCATATAAACACCGTTCCGCAACCAAGCGCCGCGCGTGAATTAACGGGTCAACATCCACAGGTATAACATCTAGCTCCTGGTAATACTCCCAAGACTGTACTAACTGCTCCGCTAACTGACGACAAGCTTCAACTAAGAATGCACCAGAACCCATGGCGGGGTCACAGACTTTCAGGTTTAAAATCTGCTGCGGTCGGGGGTGCATCCCTAGGGAGGCTAATACTGGTCTGAGGGTTTCTTTAACTATGGGTTCTGTGAGCGATCGCGGGGTGTAGTGGGAACCGCTGCTACGTCTTTCTTGTCCTGGTTGTAAGTATAGGGAACCGGGAGGTAATGAGTTTGGGGTTTGGGGGGATGTTTTTTGACCCAGGGCGGCGATGACATCTGCTGCTGTTTGAGCTTGTTTTAATTCGGTTAATGATTTACTGGAAACTTCACACCCTGCAACTTGCTGTAAATATTTACCCCGGTCTTTGGGGGATGTGTGTAAAATCTCTTCTACACTCACGACCACGGTTACAGAATGTTTGGCGCCGTTGGGTTTACTCCAAACACCAATGGAAGGGGAGGTTGCTTGTTCAATGTCATAACCCATGACACCTTCATAAACTGAGCCAATTTGTTCTACATCCAAGGCGCGATAGGATAGGCGATCGCCGTCCAGAATCAGCAATTTATCGAGGATGCGATAAACCACACCATCGGATACCCTGGGGGGTTCTATGATGGATGGTGAATTAGAGTCTGGAATCCTCCGACCTTCCAGGAATGGGTACTCGTCGGGGTCAAATAGTTGTCCGGCTCGTGGTGGTAAATATAAGTTGCCATGACTACCACCGTTGTGTACTAGGCGAAATAAACTGAGTAACCAAGCCCAAGCGCCATAACGCTGCTCCATGGTATCGGGATAATTACCAGCATCGGTGCGCAAGCGTTCATACAGCCCAGTAACTGAATAGTTGCTGATGTAAATCCTATCTTGGGGCATTAAGCCTTCATCTTCGGCATATAAGAGAAATACTAACCGCAGTAGGACTGTAATTAGTCCTCCGTAAATATGCTGAGGATGATTTTTAGCTATGTCATCTAATAAACTGCCATTGGCGGCTGCATTCGCTGACTGGAAACCCCGCAATAAGTCCCATAGGGCATCAAGTACCTGGGCTGATAATTTAGTAGAAACTTCATTTTGATACTTGCGGCTGTCTTCCAGTAAGGCTAGTAACCGGCGGTCTGTGAGTCCGTTGAACACTCGCTGTTCTTCTAATAACATATGCATGGCACCGAGGATTAACCGTCCTGAGACTTCCCCCATGGCTGGGACTGGAAAGGTGAGGTGTCCGGAGGATTCTCCCCTGGGAGTATAAACTAGGCGTAGATGGGTACCATTGCATAGGATGCCGATGGGTATCTGTTTCTCTCGTAGGAGTCGCTCAAATTTAGCTTGGGGGCTGGCGTGCCATTTACTAGGGGTGGTATCTTCCCTGACTCTATCTAGGTCTACACCAGGGGAAATTACCTGTACTAACATCAACCAACCCCCATGGTCGGGGTCGGGGACGCTGTAGGTGGGTTTTAAGATTTCTCCATACTCTGGGAGGGAGAGGATTAAATCATCAGGAGCGGGAACTAAGTCTGTGGGTTGCCAGCCTAAAATCTCTTGGGTGAAGGTGGGGAAGTCGGAGATGATTGGTGTGGCGATGGTAATGAAACGCTGCTGTAATTCTACAACGTTACGATTTACAGAAACTTGGAGGTTATTTAATGCAGCGGGGGATACTACTAACCCCACTGGTTGTAAAAAGCCTAACCATTCTTTATGGGACTGAATTTCTCTGTCTTTGTTCATAGTTTGCACCCCTCAACCGGAAACTGGCCATAAGTAAATCAATCCCACTGGTTCAATGCGCATGGCTTTGATTTGGTAAGATGCTTCAATCCGTGGGGGTTCGGAGTTAATTTCTTCTGCAAGTCCTTTGAGTCGTTTTTCCCAGTAGCGACTGTCTGCTTCTAGTTGCTGTTTTTCTTCTAGGGGAAATTCTGCATAGGGGATGTTTAACTGGGTGGCTGTTCTTTGGGCGATTTCTTGTTGATGTTCTTGGATGCGCTGCTGTTGTGCTTGGAGGATGGCTTTCATTTGGGCTGCTTCTGCTTGACCCCGTGCGGTTAACTTTTTCTGGGCCCTTTGGGCTAGGTCTTCCCCCCGTCGTTCTAAATGGGGAATTAATTCGGCGATGTCTTGGGGGGCATTTTTCTGTAATATCTGTTTAACTGTTTCTGGTACTTTTTGCAAGCGGGGGGCTATTAAAGAAGTTTCTAATAACCCCAATACGTTATCTTTTTCTGCTAGTTTGAGGGGTTGTAATTTCTTCCTTCCCCTGGTTGCTGGGTCTGACCATTCCGCTGCGATCGCCATGACTTCATCATGTAACCGTGATGCTCCCTCGCCATAAATAGATAGGCGTCCTAGGGCGATGATTTTGGTCATGGGGTCATCGGTGAGACAGACGCAAGCACGGGTTAATTCATTGTGTAAAAATCCTTGGGATAAGAATCTGCCTAATAATCGTTGAACTAGGCGATGTTCTAGGTGGAGGTGTACAACTTCTCCATCTAAGGAACCGGGGTCGCGAAATACTACGGGACGGATGGGGGATACTTTGCGCCATTCCCATGGTTTCTGTGCTTTTTGCCGTGGGGTTCTTAAGGTGTCTAGGGTGTTTACCCAGGTGGGGTCGGTGCTTTGGTCAAGTTCTGGGAGCTTCCAGCGGGCGGTGGCGGTGTCTTGAATTACTTCTGCGGGGTCTACAGCTGTGAGGGCGGTGGTACCTAGGATTTCTAGGGAGGCAGAAATGGCTTGACGGAAGTGTTCATCACTGAGTCCTAACCAGTCGCGAGATTTTTTGAGCATTTCTTGTAGTTGGGACAGTTGGAGGGTTAACTGTTCCCGGCGCTGTCGGTTTGCTTCTAGTTCGGTGTGACTGACTTGGAGGTTAGGTAGGTCAGCTTTTTCGATGGCGGTGGTAATGTGGTTGAGTTGATGGTGGCGAATCCCGGTTTCTAGTAACTGGGATAGGTTTTTCTGGAGTACGGGGGAGAGGGTTCCTAGTTCTTGGTGAATGGTTTGGGTTTTTTTCACCAGTACTTTTAATACTTGGTCTTCTGGGCGTTGAGCTAGGACGAAGTAGTAACAGTTAACTACATCTGCTTTTTGTAATTTTCTGTCAATGCGTCCGTTGCGCTGTTCCATGCGGGAGGGGTTCCAAGGTATATCAAAGTGGAACAGATCCGCGCAGTTGTTTTGCAGGTTCACCCCTTCCCGCGCCGCGTCGGTGGCGATGAGTATGCGCAGGGGATGATGGGCGGGGTCGGAGTTGAAGGCGTTTTTGATGGCGTCCCGGCGGTCTTCGCTGACGATTCCCCCATGAAATACTTCTAGGCGTTCTGTGTCTGCGTGGGAACCAAGGATGGCTGTTTGGAGTTGTTGTTTGAGGTAGTTTTTAGTATCTATATATTCAGTAAATATAATGACTCTTCTGTTTAACCAGGGGGCGTTAGGTTGACCGAGGTTAGGACACAGATGTTGTTTAATCCAAGCTTCTAGTTCTTTTACCCGTGGGTCTGGTTGATATCTGGCTTGGTTGGCGATGTCGGTCATCTGCTCTAAGATTTGCCATTCCCGACTACTTAAGCCTATATCCACTGTGTGCGCGGTGGCTAAGGTGAGTTGATTTTCTTCCTCGGCTTGAATTTCTTCCTCTGCTAACTCGGCGCGTTCATCGTCCGCACCGGGGGTTTCTCGCAGGAGGGGTAAGTTATTTATCTGAGTTGCTGAGTGGGTAAGTTTCTTTTCCATGGCGGCCCGATGGACTTTTAAAGTCCGCGCAAAGGCTTCTATGGAAGATAGCAACCGCTTTTGTAGGGAGGTAATTACTAGTATGGCTGCATTTTGAGTCGATTTAGATGCTGTTTGTAGCCTTTCTTCCCTGAGTTGGCGATATTCTTGCAGTAAGCGGGAGAGTTGTAGCTCTGGGGCGTTGTCTGGGAGGTGGTCTATGATGACTGGGATGACTCGGCGCTGGGGAAATTCTTCGCCTATCTCTCGCAGGTCTTGTTTTAACCGCCTGACCATGACTGTATCTAAGAGTCGGCGATCGCGTACTGGTACACCGCGACAAAATCTTTGGGGGTCGAGGATTTCTAATAGTGCGGCAAAGCTGTTGGAATGTCCGTTGTGGGGTGTGGCTGAGAGAAATAGTTTATGTTCAAATCTGGGGGCGATATCCCGCAGGGTTCTAGTTAGTTGGGAGTCTACGGCGTATCTGGAGCCACTGGCTGGGGCGGCGTTATGGGCTTCATCGAGTATGAGCATTGACCCGCTGCTGAAGTCTCCTAACCAATCTCGCAGGGGGGCGGCGTAGGTTTCATCTCGTAACAGGGCATGGGAGATAATGAAGCGGTTGTGTGTTGTCCAGGGGTTAATTCCATAGCCCCGTTCTTGACGACGACTAGCCATAAATTCCCGGTCAAAGATAATCAGGTTTAACCCAAAGCGGGTTTCCATTTCTTGTTGCCATTGTCGTACTACTGAGGGGGGACAGGAAATCACTACCCGGCGGACTTTCTGCCGCATTAACATTTCCCGCAGTATCAAGCCGGCTTCTATGGTTTTACCTAGTCCGACATCATCGGCAATAAATAAACTTACCCTGGGCATTAGTAGGGCTTTGCGTAGGGGTTCGAGTTGGTAAGCTTTTACTTCAATTCCGGCTCTGTAGGGGGCTTGGAAAAGTTTGGGGTCTGTGGAGGTGACGCAGTTCCAGCGCAGGGTGTGGAGGTAGGCAGAAAATAGCCGGGGGTGATCAAAGCCCCGATTGGCTATGACTTCCCATGAGGTTTTACCTATGAGCTTGGCATCGATTTCTTTCTCCCACAGTACCTCTAGTTTTTCCCCTAGGGCGTCATCTTCTAAACATGACAGGGAAACTAAGGTCGCGTCTGTGGGTGTGGATGGAAATACAACGTCTTCAATTAGGTATTGGCGCGATCGCACCCGGACGATTTCCCCTGCTGCAAGGTCAGTCACTGGTTTTTGGTAACCTCCACGTGCTGTTATATGAAAAAAGGTGAGAAGGTTTTGGTTATAACCAACACAGGAGTATTATACATTTTTTGGTAAACAATCCGGGGAATAAATTCCCGGTCTGAAAGTCCGGGGAATAAATTCCCCGTCTGAAAGCAAAAATCCTCTGAAGAGGATTGATGAAGATATTGAGGTGATTTCTTCAACCTGTCCTTTCATAACGCAAGTTTTCATTCGATTAGTGTCCCCAGCGAGTGGGAACCCTATTCGATCGCTCTTTATTGACAACATATTTTCAATGCCTCCTGTAGTTGCTTGGTGTTAGCCTTAATCTGTATACCTAACTCTCCGCTGTTGTCAGTGTATAGGACATCGATTGCAAATCCTATTCCTTTTATCAGCAGTAATATACCGGCCAATGGCAGTACCAACTTAAACAATACAGATCCAGTTTTCATTCGATTAGTGTCCCCAGCGAGTGGGAACAGTCTAACATCTTTTTTCTGTGTTTGAGTATGCGTTTACGTTTTCATTCGATTAGTGTCCCCAGCGAGTGGGAACGAAAATGGCGTTTTTGAAATGGTAGAAATTTAGATTCGTTTTCATTCGATTAGTGTCCCCAGCGAGTGGGGACCCTTACATTTTAAACACAGTCCTGGTAAGGAGTCTAGAGGCACTTTCCGAGGTTCAAGAAACTTAACGGCTGAAATGGGATTTAGCATAGTCAACCAGTCCGGGGAATGAATTCCCCATCTGAAAGCAGAAATCCTCTGAAGAGGATTGATGAAAATATTGAGGCGATTTCTAATGGGTTTGAATTGGTTTCCGCTATTAGCCCGGAATTTGATTTCCGGGTGGAAAGGTATTTGAACTAGCAAGTTCATGGCTATTTGTTGTTTTTAGTAGTAAAAAAATATATTCTTAAACATCTATCTTTAGACAGATGACAAGATTATCTAACTAGCGTATTGGGAATTTCAACATAGAAAACATTAATCAAAAAGGTTGAATTAATCCAAGATTTTTGAGTATTTTTGTGATCCACAAATGACGTAAAATACCCATAATTAGTAATTTTCTGTGTTTATAGGCATTATGCAAATAATAGGATTAACTAAAGCTGCGGGTTTTGCAGTACTGACATTTACCCTCATTGCCACCCCGGCTTGGAGTCAAACTAATCAAAATAGCTTTAAGGAAACCCCAATACTTTACAGTCAAAGTCAGTCTAATCGCGATTTAGCTATCATTCACTACGGTCGCGGTATTGATTATGCTGACCTGCAAAAATGGGATTTAGCTTTGTCTGAATTTAGTAAAGCTATTGCGCTTGATCCTACTTATGCTGAAGCTTACGACAATCGTGGTTTTGTTTACCGTAACCAGCAGAAATGGGATTTAGCTTTGGCTGATTTCAACCAAGCCATTAAACTTAATCCTAATCATGCTAATGCTTACAACAATCGCGGTAGTGTTTACTCTGACCTGCAAAAATGGGATTTAGCTTTGGCTGATTACACCCAAGCTATTAGACTTAATCCTAATTTTGCCAATGCTTATTATAATCGAGGTAATGTTTACCATAACCAGCAGAAATGGGATTTAGCTGTGGCTAATTTAACCCAAGCTATTAGACTTAATCCTAATTTTGCCAATGCTTACAACAATCGCGGTAGTGTTTACCGTAACCAGGAGAAATGGGATTTAGCTGTGGCTGATTTAACCCAAGCTATTAGACTTAATCCTAATTATGCTGATGCTTACTACAATCGCGGTAATGTTTACCGTAACCAGGAGAAATGGGATTTAGCTGTGGCTGATTATACCCAAGCTATTAGACTTAATCCTAATGATGCTGATGCTTACTACAATCGCGGTAATGTTTACCGTAACCAGGAGAAATGGGATTTAGCTGTGGCTGATTTAACCCAAGCTATTAGACTTAATCCTAATGATGCTGATGCTTACAAGAATCGCGGTTTTGTTTACTATAGACTAGGAGACATCAATAAAGCTAGGCAAGACTTTCAAAGAGCAGCGCAGTTATACCGCACTCAAGGTAATACCGCAGAATATGAACTAGTAATTAGAGTTTTAAACTTACTGTAACTGTAAAACATCCTTTAAAAACTTGGTTGCCACCTTACCGACTTTCAACTAACTATAGCAGGGGGCAGGGAGCAGGGGGGAAGCCTTGAAACACTTGAATTCCAATGGTTTTATCTTCTGTTTGTTTTCTAACCACCTTGGCGGTTGCTATACAGGCGATTGAATCAGTCCGGGGAATGAATTCCCCGTCTGAAAGCGAAAATCCTCTGAAGAGGATTGATGAAAATATTGAGGCGATTTCTAATGGGTTTGAATTGGTTTCCGCTATTAGCCCGGAAATTGATTTCCGGGTGGAAAGGTATTTGAACTAGCAAGTTCATGGCTATTTGTTGTTTTTAGTAGTAAAAAAATATATTCTTAAACATCTATCTTTAGATAGATGACAAGATTATCTAACTAGCGTGTTGGGAATTTCAACATAGAAAACGTTAATCAAAAAAGTTGAATTAATCCAAGATTTTTTAGTATTTTTGTGATCCACAAATGACGTAAAATACCCATAATTAGTAATTTTCTGTGTTTATAGGCATTATGCAAATAATAGGACTAACTAAAGCTGTGGGTTTTACAGTATTGACATTTACCCTCAGTGCCACCCCGGTTTGGAGTCAAACTAATCAAAATAGCTTTAAGGAAACCCCAACACTTTACAGTCAAGGTCGGTCTAATCACGATTTAGCTGAAGCTTACTTCAATCGCGGTAATGTTTACTATGAGCAGCAGAAATGGGATTTAGCTGTGGCTGATTTCACCCAATCCATTAGACTTAATCCTAATTATGTTGATGCTTATAATTTGCGCGGTAATGTTTACTATAAGCAGCGAAAATGGGATTTAGCTGTGGCTGATTACACCCAATTTATTAGACTTAATCCTAATCATGCTGAAGCTTACAATTTGCGCGGTCTTGTTTACGACAACCAGCAGAAATGGGATTTAGCTGTGGCTGATTTCACCCAAGCTATTAGACTTAATCCTAATTATGCTGAAGCTTACAATTTGCGCGGTTTTGTTTACTATAAACTAGGAGACATCAACAAAGCTAGGCAAGACTTTCAAAGAGCAGCGCAGTTATACCGCACTCAAGGTCGTATGGCTGATTATCAAAAAACAATTGAGTTTTTAAACTCACTGTAACTGTAAAACATCCTCGAAAAACTTACTTGGCACTTTACCGACTTTCAACCAATTAACTAATAAAAAACTAAAAGCCGATCGCACAAATTGCCTTGTAACACTGCTCAGGGGATACCTCCAGATATCGCTGTAAAGTCCCTAAATCATTGTGTCCACTAATTTCTTGGATATGACGTAGAGGTATCCCAGCGTTGGACATTTGATTTAGTGCAGTTCTACGGAAGCTGTGAGTACTGACCCCCTCTAATCCCACTCGTTTAGTAGCTTCACGGAGAATCTTACCTTGTTAATCTTTCAGTTACCCCACGCTTACCAGGGAACAGAAAACCAGGCTTGGGAGCATAGTCTTTTAGAAATTCAGCCAAGGCGGGTTGAATAATTCAGCATTAGGTAAAAAGTTTAACCAATCCGGGGAATGAATTCCCCGTCTGAAAGCAAAAATCCTCTTAAGAGGATTGATGAAAATATTGAGGCGATTTCTAATCGGTTTCAACCGATTTC
This sequence comes from uncultured Nodularia sp., assembly GCA_903911355.1. Classification (GTDB taxonomy): domain Bacteria; phylum Cyanobacteriota; class Cyanobacteriia; order Cyanobacteriales; family Nostocaceae; genus Anabaenopsis; species Anabaenopsis arnoldii. The sequence continues at coordinate 11,155 of CAIWDD010000030.1, forward strand.
CGCTATTAGCCCGGAAATTGATTTCCGGGTGGGGATGCACAGGCTGTAAGCGATCGCTCTGGGATAATTTACAAGCTTTTTCTTTGAGTTCTTGTAGGAATATAAGAGGTTATTTTACTACGATTTAGGTTTGATCTCAAATTCAAGTTTTGAACGATAGAAACAAACATCAAATTCCATAAAGAAATTAGTTTGTCCCAAAATTAAGGGTGTATTTGGTTTATTAACCCATGCAAAAGCCAAATTAACTGATGGAAATTCACCTATTTCAGCAGTAGCAAAAAATGGCATAGCTGCTTGACTGAGATTACCTGCTAATTGGATAATTGCCTTTCTACTATCCCAGATCCCACCTAACTGAAGCCCTATTTCATAAGGTAAAACGTTTATAGTAGCACCACTATCTACTAAACCCAACACTTCTATTATTTGATCACCCTTGCGTAAAATTAAGGGAAGTCTGGGTAAGCTATCAAATTCATTTTGACTGGGATCTGTTGTTGAATATTTCAACCGCATAAAAGTTAATCATTAGCAATAGACTGATTTAGTTGTTCCATGAGGATTTTTCCAGCACCGAAGCTGTTATCAGGAGTTGCTAGGTAATATGTTTTGAATGGTTCTAAGGGAGAAATATCTTCTGTAGAGTCTAACTCTTCTGCAAGAATGCGAATTAATTTGAGTTTTTCGGATGCTGAAAGTTGTTGAATTGATGGTAGTAATTCAGTTAGTGTCATATTTTGCTTGTGAGGAGTGTTATCTTATTATATTGTATTGTAGCTGGAAGCAATACAATGAATTGATTATCGGTTCAACCAGTCCGGGGAATAAATTCCCCGTCTGAAAGCAAAAATCCTCCCAAGAGGATTGATGAAAATATTCAGAGGATTTCTAATCGGTTTCAACCTATTTCCGCTATTAGCCCGGAAATTGATTTCCGGGTGGGGATGTACAGGCGGTTCAACCAATCCGGGGAATAAATTCCCCGTCTGAAAGCAAAAATCCTCTCAAGAGGATTGATGAAGA
>CAIWDD010000031.1 GCA_903911355.1 uncultured Nodularia sp.
AGGCGATTTGTCTACCAAGGTCGTCTCGTTGCTTGGTTGAACTAACTCGGCAGTAGCAGACAAAGGAAGTTCTAGTTGCACCACGGAGGTAGGATTCAATGTTAAAAAGTCTTTGTCCTGCTTCGTTTTTGATGCTTTCAATTTTGCCATTGTCTGCGTACTTCCTTAAGGTGTTTGGGTGTAATCCCAGTTGTTTAACTGCTTCTCGTAGTGGTACATAAGCCATACCACTATATTAGCATTTATGCGCGTATGTAATCTATTGTTAGTAAATAACTAGCTATTGGCTAACCTTCCTCTAGGGGGAAAAACTCCTTAGTTTTTTCTGAGTATTTCCAAGCAATACTATCAGGGTCTCTGTTGCGACTCCACTCCGAAAAGTCTGGATCATTACGCCGTTTATACACCGTGCTAGAATACACATTTAGTCGCTTGGCTAGTTCCGATTGGATGAGAGAACCAAACATTAACTGTTGTTCTAGTGAGCGCTTAACTGCTTGATGGGTTTCTGGTGGTGGTGCTTCAGTTTCTGATTCTAAGTTGACTGGTGGGGTTGCTGGTGGGGCTAAAAGAGATAGGTTTGTTTGAGTGACTGGGGAAGGTGAGAGTTTTGCAACTGGTTCGCTACTGTCCAGGATATCGCCGAGAATACTGGCGCTGATAAAGTAATAAACCTCACCGCCATCCTGTGCAGGCTGTATACTCGCACCGAACTCACTAGCTTTACTATCTAAATAGCGTTTTGCCGTTGTTCCGGAAAAATTACCCTTAATTGCTAAATCCATGGCGGTAATTTTGCCTTGGGTTTCCCAGAGCAACTGATTAAAAATGGGATTAACTTGCTCAGTCCACTTTTGCCATTGATATTCTTGCACAGCCCGGAAGCCAATGATTACCATTAACATAACCAGCAAAATTTTCCAGGTAGCAACCAGGAAAATAATTAAAAACGAGATTGGCAAAAGCAGAACGAGAAAACCTTTCCCGCTGCTGTCTATTATTTTTTCACTCATGCCGACCATTGCCAATTGAAGTTTGGGAAAATAATACTATCATCTTGGCAAAAAGTGTGACCTTTTTTTGTATCTTTTAGCAAAACTCCCGGTAATTGGCTGTGAAGGGGGAGGGAAAAACTGCCTCCCCCCTTAAATTAATGAAAATTTATGCTTGTAGCTGACAAAGCAATAAACCAAACCAGCCATCAGCATCAGTCCACCCCTGGATGGGTACTAAACCCCTGGCGGTGAGCTGTTCTTGCATCATGTTAAGATTAAACTTGCGGGAGATTTCTGTGAGGATAGTTTCCCCCGGAGCAAAATCAACGGTGAGGTTGAGGGCGCTTAATTCTACAGACTGCGATCGCAAAGAGCGTAAATGCATCTCAATTTGATTTTGAGCTTCATTGTAAAATGCCCAGTGTTCAAACTGGTTGGTGTCAAAATTCCCTTCAAACTGGTGATTTAAATGCTCTAACATATTCAGGTTAAAAGCTGCTGTCACACCTTGGGCATCATTATAAGCTGGTTCTACAATATGTTTGGGCTTTTGTAAATCTATACCCAGGAGGAAATACTCACCCACTTGTAAAGCGTTGGTAATTTGAGCAAAGAACACATCACATTCTTGGGGGTTGAGATTACCTAAAGTGCTGCCGATAAAACTAATCATTCTGTTGGGTAATTCTGTCGGCGATATTTGTGCTAATGCTAACTCATAGGTTGCCACCAGGGCATGAACTTTTAAAGAGGGATAATCTGCTAATAGCTGTCTAGCACTAGTTTCTAATATCCCTGTACTGACATCAATGGGCATATACTGCAGGGGGTGGCCTAGTTGTGCGTAGGCATCTAAGATTATACGAGTTTTAGTAGAGCTACCACTACCCAACTCTACCAATTCACAAGGGCCGGTGATCCTGGCAATTTCACCAGCATATTGCTGTAAAATTTTGGTTTCTGTACGTGTGACATAATATTCTGGTAACTCACAGATTTGTTCAAATAAATCAGAGCCACGGTCATCATAAAAATAACGAGCGGGAAGGGTTTTGGGTGTTTGAGTTAATCCCTTAATTACATCACTCCCAGCACTGGGAACAAATAGGGGGTTTTTGGGGATTAAATGCTCTATTTGTAAGCGCTCTTCGATACTATGTTCAGAAGTGAAGCTACTAGCAACCTGAGATATTGACATTCAACCTCCAACTTAATTCCTCATTGAGCATAGGGGATAATGTGTATTTAGACACAAAATAATTTAGGGTAAGCTTTAACCCACCCAATGACACACATATTCATACCCCATCACATCACGCCTGAGCTAGATTAATCAAGTTTTTTTCACGACTTTAGTGATTTTATATAAAAAACGAATCGAGTTGAACTAAGTCAAGTTGAAATTTGTCAGATAAGTCAGTACAAACAGCTAAACTCAACATTAGACCCAACTAGTTTATGTAACATGAACCAGTTACCCTTGCAGGATTTGCTAGAGATTATTGATCAGCAACTACTACCTAGCTTAGAAATTGAAAGTGTGGACTCACGTAATCCCATCAAGGTCAGGTATCTACCACAACCCTGGCGGCTGATTGGCACAGGGAATTATGCTGTAGTCGTTTATCATCCTCATCACCCAGATTTAGTCGTGAAAATTTATGCCCCTAATCGCCCAGGCTTTACAGAGGAAATAGAGGTCTATCGTCTTCTGGGTTCTCACCCTGCTTTCTCTGAGTGTTTATATGCTAAAGATAACTTTTTAGTTTTGAAAAGGCTTTATGGCACAACTCTGTACGACTGTCTACACCTGGGATTATCTATCCCCAAACAAGTCATACGGGATATTGACCAAGCTCTTGAATATGCTCAAAGTCGTGGACTACGACCCCATGATGTCCACGGTCGTAATGTGATGATGTACCAGGGTAGAGGATTGGTAGTAGATATCTCAGATTTTCTACATGAAGAACCCTGTTCAAAGTGGAATGACCTCAAAACAGCTTATTACTGGTTTTATCTCCCTGTGTTATCCCCATTACGACTGAAGGTATCATACTCTACATTAGATATGATTCGTAAATCCTATCGTCTACTAAGTGGTGTGAGAAATTCCTGTCGTCAAGTACTCCTGAGATTACCTCAGTGGAAATTGTTCAAACCTTAACTAGTAGCACAGCGAAACCCAGCAAAAATTTGTCGTACATGGGGATGATACCAGTTACGAAAACTAGCACGTAGTCCCCAAGGGCGTGTAGCCCAACTCCCGCCTTTTAAAACCCGGTGCTGCTGGTCAAAATAAACCTGGGAGTAACCAATATAAGGGTAGCTCTGGAAACCATTGTAACCATCAAACCAAGTACTAGTCCACTCCCAGACATTACCGAGAGTGTCGTATAAGCCATAACTACTTTTTCCCGCAGGGTATTCATTGACTGGTGTCGTCTCACCAATGGAGCGATCGCAGTTACAATATTCAGAGGTGGGGAATTTATTCCCCCAAGGATAAAGGCGACTACAACCAGCTTTTGCATCCCAACTCGCCGCTTTTTCCCATTCAGCTTCTGTGGGGAGGCGTTTACCCACAAATCGTGAATAGGCTTCGGCTTCATACCAACTAACACCACAAACCGGATGATTGTCCCCATGGCGATCGCCACTCCAGTATAATGGCTGAATCACTTGCTGAGTTTCCCGCCATTTCCACCCCGCGGCTGACCACCACCGAGAATCATCATAACCGCCCGCTGCCATAAATAAGCGATACTGTCCACAAGTCACCGGATAGCGGTCAATATAATAAGTTTCTAAATATCTCTTATGGGCGGGGCGCTCATTATCCAGAGCATATACATCATCGCTTCCCTGTTCAAATTCACCAGCGGGGATGAGAATCATCTCAGTAATATTGCTGATTTCTACCCCGAAACTCATGTTTTTCATCTTTGCCTTTTCCCGATTCATCAATTCCAGCACAAAGCTGATAATTTCACAGTGTTGGCTTTCATGCTGAATCAAAAAGCGCCAAAGACGTTCTTCTTTTTCAATATCAATCACTTCCAGGCGTTGAAGAACCTGTTTTCTGACCGTTTCTAAGAAATAAAGGGTTTCCTGTATATGGGGTAACCGCACACGTTCTGATTTAGGTAAACCATCAGCTGCAAATAGTTTGCGGTATTGGGGGAAAGGACAAGGGAGACCCCCGCTATGTTCTAGTAACCATAAAGACTCAATAAAGCCAATATGCCCTAAGTGCCAACCCACAGGACTAAAATCAGGATGAGGTTGACTACAAAATGTCGATTCCTCCATACCCTCAAACAGGGTCTGGGTTTTAAGGCGACATTCCACCAAAGCGTTAAAAATAGCCTCTTTGAGACTAGATTGATTTAATCTGGATATCACGGTCTTCTCCCACACTGATAATGCTATTTTCTGGACAAGCAGTCCAATTACCAGTAAATAACGGTTCGGAGGCAATAATTACAGATTGGGGAAAATTGAGGTCATCTTTGAGCCAATAGAGAGATGGTGCGGGGGTACTGCTAGAAAAGCGCGAAGCAATCAAACGATGACCATCACTCAAGACTATGTTGGCGGAAACCGTTACTTGATGGAGTTTTGCCATTTCTAATAAGATGACTAAGGTACTGTGTAAAGCATCTTCGGGAGGTAGCTGTTGATTGATTTGACCTTGAGACAGTAGCAGGGCGAAAATATGTTCTGAGTCCGTACTACCATGAATGTGGTCGTAAAAATCAGGAGTTAATTGATTACGGATTTTTCGGTATATTGATTGGCGGAAGTTCTCAATATATCCATTGTGAATAAATAGCTGTTGTTGATGGTGGAAGGGCTGACAATTGGCAAAATCTAGGGCTTGTCCCGGTGTGGCGCTGCGAACATAACCTAGTATACATTGAGATTCTACATAACGGCTCAGATGAGGCAGGTTTAAATCGTTCCAGATGGGTAGGGTATTTCTGTAGGTAAATGGGGGGGTATGTTTTTGGCGATGATACCAACCTATACCAAAGCCATCTGCATTCACTACCCCAGCGGTCATTTCCCGCGGTTGGTAACTCTGAACTATTAAGGAATGTTCTGGTTTATATAGTATGTCTTCTAGGGTGACGGGTTGACCCAGGTAGGCAAGTAAGCGGCACATAGGGCAATTTTACTCTATAAGAGCTAATTTTGCTCTATTCTAACCCGCAGGGTAGAGACGTTCTGCCTGAAGGTCTCCTATTTAGTCGCTAGTGAAAAATGCGATCGCTTGATGTTGCTGGACAATATCCCCGACTTCTATGGAGATTTATGGTCAGAAGTCGGGGATATGAGGATTCACCCCAGGTTCAATATCCCCGACTTCTACAAAGATTTATGGCTACCTGACAAGATTATGGTCAGAAATGGGGGATATGAGGATTCACCCCAGGTTCAATATCCCCGACTTCTATGGAGATTTATGGCTACCTGACAAGATTATGGTCAGATGTGGGGGATATGAGGATTCACCCCAGGTTCAATATCCCCGACTTCTACAAAGATTTATGGCTATCTCACAAGATTATGGTCAGAGGTGGGGGATATGAGGATTCACCCCAGGTTCAATATCCCCGACTTCTACAAAGATTTATGGCTACCTGACAAGATTATGGTCAGAAGTGGGGGATATGA
>CAIWDD010000032.1 GCA_903911355.1 uncultured Nodularia sp.
CTTTTTTCCGTAGACATTGTAGATAACCAAAATCACCCTTCTTCAAGTTGACGGTTGACGGTTGACGGTTGACGGTTGACGGAAGGGCGATCGCTTCTGCATAAATTTTCCCACAGCCAAGGTTAATTCATTGTAGGGAACAGGTTGACGTAGGGCATGGATGTATCTAAAAGTTACCGTTCAAATCACCATACTTAAATTTTCCCAAATTGCATAAAAAATCAACTTTTTTCCGTAGACATTGTAGATAACCAAAATCACCCTTCTTCAATATGCAAAACCAAACATCTCATTCTCAATCTAACCAAGGGGAAAACTGTGATAGTTCTACAACTACTGTCAGCACACCCCTTTGGAGTGTAAGTCGTAGTACAGTAGATTGCCCTCCAGATGATAAACCCGAACAACCCGATGATGAACCCGAACAACCCGATGATAAACCCGAACAACCCGATGATGAACCCGAACAACCCGATGATAACTCTGATAATGATTCTGATGATGGCGATGATGGTGATGATGGTGATGATGGCTATGATGGCTAAACACAGGAGAGTAGAAGATTTAAAGCAATAAAATCCAGTATTTGCCACATCTGATCACAGAGATTCCAATAATTTTACCCGTGGAGAGTTATACCATGAGCTATATTCACAGAAAAGAAACTCCTTTCTTTGATGAAAAGTTTACTTTTATATACTGGTTGATCAAGTTTGAGATTTTAGAAGCCTGTTTTGACCAGTTAGTATTGTTAATACCATGGCTAAAATTCCCACACATCAACCCCCATCCCGACTTTACCGCAATGGTAAACGAAGAGAAAAATCAATGTCAAAGCTCTATCAGATACGAAATCTATCCCTATAATGAGAAGTTAAGCAAGTTATCTGCCATTGAGTTTTTCCTGATATTTTTCTTGGTGGGACTTTTCATTAGCCTGGGTATTTCCATGGCAGTTTATCATGGGGTTGCCAATAGTTTTCAGTCCATTATTGCTGTTGGCTCCTTCGGTCTGGGTTGCCTGATCACATTTATTTTGTCTATGTCTTCAGCCATGATCTACTTTGCTTTCGACAAGTATCGATCCAAGAACAATTGTTACTTAATCACATCTAACCGCATCTATCATATATTTAGAAAAACGGATCTTTGCGATGTTCTCGGCAAAAAATTTATTACGCCTGAAACTCGTACTTTCTCAATCAGAGGTCTTTGGCATCCATCATCTCGTATTCCCGAATCATACAAATACTGCAACATTACAGCTGGGATAGTTAAATTTTACGTCGATGATCCTGAGTATGTCACAGAGATTATAACTAAAGAGTTCCGAGGAAGCAAAAACCGAAATGGCAATCATCCCAGCCTGATCCAAAAATTTCCCAATGACTTGAGTGGGAAGGAAACTGCACCTTTCTATATGTATCTAGTTGAACCCTACACTGAAGTTAGAGATAATCTGCGCACCTGGTCAGAGAACCTGAGACATGGTAAGAAAAACTGAGGTAGAAATAGGTAAAAATTTGTATTACCAAATCGCACCATACACACTCCTGGAATAAAATAACTAAGTATATCTATATTTACTTCAGGAGTTCCCAGTGTCAGATATCCATGAGGAGTTAAAGGAGATTTTTAGACAAGCATTACAGGCAAAATCTCCTCAAGAGCAAAGAAAGTTGCGACAAAAAGGTATGGAAAAAATGTATACAGCACCAAAGAAATATTTTTATCCAGGGTATCCGCCCCGATACAGGAATGATCCACTATACATTGAAGCGGCCGATATAGCTTGGGATTACATTGTGCGGAAAATCTATGGGAAGGTGCGGGGAGGGAAAGCCTATGATCCCGATGATGGGGGTCGTAGTCCCATCATTCTTTGGAATAGACGTTGTAAGGGAGAGCATATAGATAGACTAGAGAAACAGAGACTTATTGATACCTCAGTCACCACCGCCGATCCTGATACTCCCTACGGGATTGAGGATATACAGCAGCCGGTTTCAGACATTCCCCGGTTAGAACTCGTCCGCCAAGAAATTGAAAATGACCCCACGGGAGAGTTAAGGGGTGCTTTTGTTCGCCAAACCCCACCACCACCAATTACGGCTCAGGAGGCTTTGTTAGTGATTTATGATCGGACCGCTTGTGGAGAAAAATGGACTAGTGCAATTGTGGCTAAACATTTCAACATTGCAGAAAGTACTTTTAGTACTGCCTGGAGACGTACACTGGAACCACTGTTACGAAAAATGGGCGATCGCATCCGGGAAATGGAAGAATTTTAAAGCCATAGGCATCGACAAAAATTAACAAATTGTATCAACTTCAAACTAGGTGAAAAAATGATGAACACTGAATTATTTGGTCAACTCATACCCATTCCAGAAAATATTCGTCAAGGAGCAGCAAAGCTGAAAACAATTAGTCCAGCCACTGAAAGCCGAGCTTTGGCGGTTTGGGTAGTCCAGAGGTATCTCCAACGCTTTGATTATGACTCAGATTACCAATCTAGTAGTGTCTGGAATCCCGTGTTACAAGTTCTGACAGAGTTAGCAGACTTAGAGATTTTTGCACAAGAAAGGTCTTTAGGAATGGTTGAATGTATCCCTATAGCTACTGATGCTGACACATTAGAAATTTCTGAACAAGCAGTTACAGGAGAATACATAGCTTACATAGCTGTAGAAATTAATCCTGAACATACATGGGGTAACGTAGTCGGTTTTACCCCCGCGCTGGAAACAAAATACCCAGAACTTAGCATTAGTCGTGATGATTTGCTACCAGCACATCAGCTCGTAGATTTATTACAAAAGGCAGAAAACCTAACTGATGAATCCCTATCGGCTGAGTTACGAGAATATCTCGGAGAATTGTTTTTTAATGAGCAACACCAGGCCATTGTTGCCCAACTAGAAAGAGCGTTGCTATTAGAAACCTTAGAACCCCTACAAATTGAAACCGCCGCCCAGGAAATAGAAGCCCTGATGGCGCAGTCTGTACTTGCTGAGAAGCAAGAATTGGTTTTAATCCGGGAAGATAGGGAAAATAGCGACAGGGGAAAATTGCGAGATATCCTCAAGCGGCTGTTCCAGTCTTTAGGAAAAGACCTGTAAAAGCAAGGAACCTCAGTGACAAACAGAACTCCTCGCTTTTAGGCGGGGAGAGTGTCAAACCTGAGAGCAAAAATTCTAAACACTTAACCAGGCCAAGTATGAGAGTGTTAACACAATAACAACTAGTGCCACCCAGATAAACCGATTATCTTTTGTATTCACCTGGTTAAGGTCTATTATTTTCGGTTCAATAGCTACTTGACGGGTAGATTTAACAGGATTACCAGTAGCACGAATTTTCTGATCATTATCCGATAATGTACCTAAATCGGGTATTTCCGTCATCCACTCACTGGGGCGCTGGAGTTTTGGAGCTTTTAAAATATAAAGTAACCGCTTTGCCTGTTTGCTAGTTTCTGGGAAGGGGTGACGTTGGAGTTCTTGACAAAGATCAATGGCTTCTTGATTCCGTCCAGCTGCTTCGTAAGCTGTGACCAGCCAAATTTCCACCTCACCCCCCAGGCGAGAATTGCGAGATAATAGGGAGCTGGCTTGTTGCAAATTTTCTACAGCTTCTCGATATTGCCCATTTTCAATGTTAAGTTTTCCTGTCTGGTAAAGACTTCTGGCAATTTCTAAATTTTCTGTACTCACCTGTTATGCACCAACAAATAGACAGTAGTCAGTCTGGGTCAAATCTCAATAGCGATCGCACATGAAGGTTAATACTTGACGATAACCCAGAATATCCACAAGGCGATCGCAGTTAATTATTTTGAGGCAAACTGGGAACCGAGAATCATAGTACCAATACCACCATCAGTAAAAACCTCTAGGAGTAGGGCGTGGGGAATGCGACCATCAATAATATGTGCGGCACTTACACCTTGAGCGAGCGATCGCACACAACAAGTTACTTTAGGAATCATACCACCACTAACTATACCATTAGCAATTAGCTCCCGCGCTTCGCGGATATCCACTTTAGGAATCAAGGTAGACGGGTCTTTATAATCTTTAAGAATACCGGGGGTGTCGGTCAATAAAATTAACTTTTCCGCACCCAGTGCGGCTGCAATTTCCCCTGCTACGGTATCAGCATTAATATTATAGGCTTGTCCATTCTCGTCCGTAGCCACACTAGACACTACCGGAATATAGCCATTACTAGAGAGAGTTTCCAAAACTTTAATATTTACACTACTGACTTCCCCCACAAAACCAATACCTTCTTGCTCCTGGGGTCGGGCTGTAATTAGGTTACCATCTTTACCACATAGTCCCACAGCCAAGCCCCCAGCCTGGCTAATGAGGGAAACAATTTCCTTATTGACTCGACCCACTAAAACCATTTCCACCACATCCATGGTGGGAGCATCGGTGACGCGCAAACCATTTTTAAATTGTGCTTCAATGCCCAGTTTATTTAACCAACTATTAATTTCAGGACCGCCCCCATGTACCAAAATTGGACGCAAGCCAACGCAGGATAAAAAAACAATATCCCGTATAACCTTGTCCTTGAGGTTACTATCTTTCATGGCAGCACCGCCATATTTAACAACAACAGTGCGACCTACAAATTGTTGAATGTAAGGTAGTGCTTCGCTGAGTACACGTACACGAGTAGCTTCTGTTTGCCTGATGTATTCCGAATCGTTTTCCATCACGAGGGGGTATTAGGATTTTCAACTTATCTAGTCAGTTTAAAAGAATTTGTCACCTACAACAATATTTCAGATCAACCCCCTCCTATATTCATCGCTGCTAACATTGCTTGCTGACTGACCTGTTGATAAACAGTACCTAAACATCTGGTCACTACATCACCAGAGGTCAGACCAGCTAAACTTTCTTCTGTTTTCCCTAAAGGAATCGCCCCTAATACATCTAATACTGTCTCGCTACTAGAGGGGGTGATTACCACCAATGAAGAATCTAGTGGCTCATTGTATTGCCAGAATGAACTCAGGTTAACAGAATATTGGGGGTGTGTCGTGGGCTGTGCAATTTCCCCTGTTTCCGATGCAGTGACTTGCACCTTTGCACCGCGTAGTTGACGTAAATCACTGATAATTTGCTCTTTAGTGCGTCCCCGTAATTGAAATAATACAAAGGGGTCCTCACTAAAGCGATCGCCTAACTGATAGTATACAGCACCAATATGCTTACAGGGGTTTGCTTTATCAGGACAAGAGCATTTACTGTGCACATCAGAGAGGGTAAAAGGAAACAAAGACAACCCATTGGCTGTAAATACCTCCTCAATATTTTGCGGCATTTCCCCTGCTAACAACTTAGCTGCAAAAATTGCTCTTTGGGACATATTTTCAATCACATAACCCCACTCTTCCTCAGTAAAATGATCGAGAGACAGAGAAACCTTATAAGGCTGAGTTTCACTACCTTGGACTTTAGCCAGTACCTTTGCACCTTTAAACTCTATATTAAGAACATTTCCTTGACGAGAATAATTTCTCGCCCGTTCTAAGCGCTTTTTAAACCGATAAGAATCCAGTAACTCTAGCCATTTTTGTGACCACCATTCACGGCTTGCCTGTAACGTTGCACGATTCATAATCCTTCTGTATAATTAAATTATATTTTACTTGGTTTATGGGTTAATTTTTGTGACATAAACTAACGGCAAACTCAATTGCCTTTTGACAAAGCCTTTCCCTCCTAATCTTCTTCAATTATGGCGCTGCGGTCAAGTATTAATAGGTTACGTAATTGGTCTGTGTCCATTTCCGTGAGCCATTCCTCACCCGCACTAACTACTTGTTCAGCTAATTGTTTTTTACTTTCAATCATCTCATGAATTCTTTCTTCCAATGTGCCATTACAGACAAATTTATGTACTTGCACATTACGGGTTTGACCGATGCGAAATACTCTATCAGTAGCTTGATTTTCAACTGCCGGATTCCACCATCTGTCAAAGTGAAATACATGATTAGCCCTGGTTAAGTTCAATCCTACACCACCGGCTTTTAAAGAAAGAATCATAATCGGCGGTCCTTGGGGGTCGTGTTGAAAACGGTCAATCATTTCTTCCCGTTGTGTTTTACTAGTACGACCATATAAAAATAATATTTCTTTACCAAGTTTTTGCTGTAAATCAGCCTGTAATAATTTACCCCATTCAGCAAATTGGGTGAAAATTAAAGCCCTATCTCCCTCCTCCAAAGCCACCCTTAACATTTCTTCTAGTCGTAGTAGTTTGGCGGAACTATATTGTTGTAATGTCCCTAATTTTAAATATTGGGCTGGATGATTACAGATTTGTTTGAGTTTAATTATTAAGCCTAAAATCATCCCTCGCCGTTGCAAACCTGATGCAGATTCAATCTCTGCCAAAGAGGCTTCCACTACTTCTTGATAAAGTGCTGCTTGTTGTGGAGTCAGACCACAAAAAACCGTCATTTCTTGCTTTTCTGGCAAATCTTGAATAATATCACGATCTGTTTTTAGACGACGCAAAATAAACGGTTGCACTAAAGCCCGCAACTGATTTAAAGATGCCGTATCACCATACTTTTCAATGGGTATAGCAAACCGTCTCTGGAAAAATTGCCGATTTCCCAAATACCCAGGATTAAGAAAATCTAAAATTGACCACAGTTCTTGGAGTTTATTTTCTACTGGTGTACCGGTTAGGGCTATGCGAAATGTAGTTTTTAATTCCCTAACAGCCTGGGATTGTTTAGCTTCTGGATTTTTGACATTTTGAGCTTCATCTAATACAACTACCTGCCAATCAACAGCTTGTAGAATTTTCATATCCCTGTGAATCAGGGAGTAACTAGTAATAATCACATTGTGTTTTTTAACTGCTTCTACAAAAGCTTTACCCTTGAGACGTTTATCACCGTGGTGCTGTACAACTTTGAGGTGAGGAGCAAATTTTTTAATTTCTCGCTCCCAGTTACCTAAAATAGAAGTTGGACACACCAGCAGGGTGGGATTTACTAGTGCGTCTTGTTCCTGGAGGTGCAGTAAAAAAGCAATTAACTGAATGGTTTTTCCCAGTCCCATATCATCTGCGAGACACGCACCCAACCCCCAACGTTCTAAGAACCCTAGCCAAGCTGCGCCCCTTTGTTGATAAGGTCGTAACTGCCCTTGAAAATTAGTAGGTGTCGGTAGAGGTGCGATGACCTGGTTATTGGTTAAAGCTCCAATTAATTCTTGCAATGTTCCTGATGCTTCAAAGCTGACTACAGGTAACTTTTCAATGGACTGGGTATCCCCAGAACCCAGACGTAAAGCATCTTCCAGGGAAAGTGCCATTTTGTCTTTACGAGCGGCAAAAAATGCCTGTGCGGTTTTGATGTCCTGGGGTCGCAACTCCACCCATTCGCCATTAATTTCTACCAGGGGGCTATTTAAGGCTACAAGTTTATTAAACTCTGTTTGAGAAATTGTCTGCCCACCAATTGCCAATTGCCATTGGAAATTGAGTAGACTTTGTAAACCTAAGCGTCCCTGCTGATTATTTGGGGTTTGAGCGGTGATTTTTAACCCCAAACGATTCGCCCAGCCTCCACCGTTTGCCAAACTAGGAGGCAAAATCACGCCTAAACCACTATCTTCAAACCGCCACGCCACTGACTTAATAAATTCGTATGCTTGCAATGGGTTAAGGTGACAAGATTGGGGATATTCTGTTTCTAAACTGGGTGCAATAACTGGATACAATCTTGAAGCTAACCCCAACCCGCGCAATAATGTTTCTTGGGGTTGATGAATGGTGCGGTTTTGATTAACTAATTGCTCCACGGGGTGATCCCAAATGGTTGCTGCATCTACTAAGAAATCAGGATCATTTGCTGCTTGTAGAAAATATGCCAATGTCCAATCAGTACCGCCAGATGCCGGGGGAAGCAGCTGGAAACAGCAGCGAAATAAGGCTGTTCCTGACAATTGGTACTGTAATGGCATAGTCCAAGCTTTCAGCCCTGCTTCGAGTCTTTCTACTTCCAGCGCATCTGCATTAAAGGTGTCAGAGGTACTAGTTAAAGCTTGCAACCACTGTCGCACAGATGAGGCTAGAGATGCCATGACTCTGGTTTCTAATAGAGGCTGACCTGCTAATATCTCTCGCACTTGGGCATCTACTATACTGTTGAGAAATCCCAGCAATAATTCCTGTGGTTGAGTGGGGAGGTCTAGGGCTAAGTATTTTTCTTCTAACTCAGGAGTTGTTTGATAAGTACGACAAGCTAAAGGCATCTTGGCGGCAAATTTTTCTAGGCGTGTTCCGTCTATAGCACTGTCTAAGAGGACTTGCCATTTAGCAACAGTACAACCATCAGACTGCCTTTGAATAGTGGGCAAAAACTTACACCGGGAAATTAAATCCAAACTCCAACGCGCAACTTGTGACCAGAAACGTAGGTCTCCAGCGAATAAAGTATCCCCCTCGGTAGCAGCATTTAGGGGCACACTGGCCAGAAATTTTATAGCTGCACTGGGGTGAAGACAAAAACCCTCCACTCGCCAGGGTTGGAGATATTGGGGTAAGTTAATTTCAGATGCCGAGGTACCAGAATGTAAAGGGGAAATAAATCCTATTTCTTGCTGATTGTTTTCGGGGATATGAGTTGGTAAGGCAATTATTTGAGAGTGGGTTGGTAGACTGAGTGGAGTAGCAGTTGTACTTTTACGAGTTTGCCGACTCGTTGTCAGTGCCACTTGGTTTTGCTGGACTAAATCGGAAATCGTGATGTTCTGAGAAACCAACCATTCACACAACTCTAATGGGTTGATAGCCAATGGATGTAGTGGTGGATTTGTGGACGTACTAAAATCGAGTTTTACCCGTGATGCTCGCCAAGTTTCACCCCAAATAAATAAACAACTATTTTCAGGCTTTACTAACCAAATTCCGTGTAAAATTGTCATTAAAATAACCTAATTAATCTATAATTTTGCTGGTTTTAAATAAACTTAATTTCTAAATATTGTCTTTTTTGTCCTCACCTAGTTGGCGGTTCCTATATATCTGGCGGTGGAGTTAAGCAGACAGCAGTACCCACAGTAGCGGTACTCGCCTTGATGGGGCAGTGTTGAGGAGTTGATCTTATAGAAAATATTAGGCTGATAATGAAGTTGGGCTTTGGGCACACAGCATTTGTAATTATATCATGTTTAGCAGTGCAGGACTTATTTATCTTTGTGTGTACTAGAAGTCAGTCTGAGAGCATAAATGTTAGGATTGCCACAGAGAGAGAATAGAGAAAGAGAAGGAAAAAAAACTGAATGGCAGAAGTTGATAAGTCAATATCCTTCGATGGTAGGGATATTAGACTAAAAGTGGGCTTACTAGCTCCCCAGGCTGGTGGGTCAGTTCTCATAGAATCGGGGGACACATCTGTTTTAGTAACCGCTACGCGAGCAAAGGGTAGAGAAGGAATCGATTTTCTTCCCCTGACAGTAGATTACGAAGAACGACTGTATGCTGCAGGTAGGATTCCCGGAGGGATCATGCGGCGAGAGGGTCGTCCACCAGAGAAAACAATTCTGACTAGCCGGTTAATAGACCGTCCCATGAGGCCTTTGTTTCCTTCATGGTTACGGGATGACCTGCAAATTATTGCCTTTACCCTGTCCATGGATGAGTTGGTACCACCAGATGTCCTCGCAGTTACTGGGGCGTCTATTGCTACCCTGATCGCACAAATTCCCTTTAATGGGCCCATGGCGGCAGTACGGGTAGGCTTAGTGGGTGATGATTTCATTATTAACCCTACCTATGCAGAAATTCAAAGCGGAGACTTGGATCTGATAGTGGCTGGTTCACCCCACGGTGTGATCATGGTGGAGGCGGGAGCCAATCAATTGCCAGAGCAAGATATTATCGAAGCAATTGATTTCGGTTACGAAGCAGTTAGAGATTTAATCCAAGCTCAGGAAGATTTATTGGCGGAAATGGGTCTGCAAGTTGTGCAAGGAGAAGCACCAGAGGTAGACCTGACTGTGAGCAATTTTATCCGCGATCGCGCCAGCGATGAGATTAAGAAAATCCTGTCTCAGTTTGAATACAGCAAAGCCCAACGGGATGAAGCGTTGGACGCTGTGAAGGAAAAAATTACTAGTGCGATCGAGGAATTACCAGAAGAAGATGAGGTTCGAGTTGCTGCGATCGCAAACGGTAAAGGAATAGGTAATCACTTTAAAGACATAACCAAGCACTTGATGCGTCGTCAAATCATTGAAGATAACGTCCGCGTTGACGGTCGCAAACTCGATGAAGTCCGTCCTGTTTCTTGTCAAGTTGATGTGTTACCCAAACGAGTCCATGGTAGTGGTTTATTTAACAGGGGATTAACCCAAGTACTATCCACTTGCACCCTTGGTACTCCTGGAGATGCTCAAAGTCTCAACGACGACTTGCAATCAGACCAATGTAAACGCTACCTGCATCATTACAACTTCCCACCTTTCTCCGTGGGGGAAACTAAACCTATGCGTTTTCCAGGAAGGCGCGAAATTGGTCATGGTGCTTTAGCGGAGCGGGCGCTGATACCTGTGCTACCACCAAAAGAAAAATTCCCTTACGTGATTCGTGTCGTATCGGAAGTGCTTTCTTCTAACGGTTCTACTTCTATGGGTTCGGTGTGTGGTTCCACTCTATCATTGATGGCTGCTGGTGTACCAATTATCAAACCCGTGAGCGGTGCTGCAATGGGTTTGATTAAAGAAGATGACGAGGTGCGAGTTCTCACTGATATTCAGGGCATTGAGGACTTTTTAGGCGATATGGACTTTAAGGTAGCCGGGACAGATACCGGTATTACCGCCTTGCAAATGGATATGAAAATCCCCGGTCTGTCATTGGAGATTATTGCCCAAGCCATCCACCAAGCTAAATCAGCCCGGTTGCATATTCTGGAGAAAATGCTCCAGACTATCCAAGAAGCACGTCCTGAAACCTCACCCTATGCCCCGCGTTTATTGACTATCAAGATTGATTCAGACATGATTGGTCTGGTGATTGGGCCTGGAGGGAAAACAATTAAGGCTATTACTGAAGACACTGGTGCTAAGATTGACATTGAAGACGATGGAACTGTCACCATTTCTGCTGTGGATGAAAGCCGCGCTAAGAAAGCCCGTAACATCATTCAAGGTATGACTCGTAAGTTAAATGAAGGTGATGTTTATGTAGGGCGTGTGACTCGGATTATCCCCATTGGTGCATTTGTAGAATTTCTGCCTGGAAAAGAAGGCATGATTCACATTTCTCAACTAGCTGACTATCGCGTTGGCAAAGTTGAAGATGAAGTGGCCGTTGGAGATGAAGTAATTGTCAAAGTGCGAGAAATTGACAATAAAGGACGGATTAATCTCACACGTTTAGGTATACACCCAGATCAAGCGACTGCGGCGCGAGAAGCCGCGGCTGTGAATCGGTAATATCGATTGGGGATTTTAGATTTTTATCTAAAATCCGCGATGCCTGGAGACTAGGCATCGCGGTTGGTTTGTGAAATTTAAATCATAAAAACTGATCACCGTTCATAAAATACTCAATAAATCTAGTGTTTTACCTTTGTAGTGCTAGTCCAAAGTCCTAAAACTACAGGCACAAACGGCTGTGCCTCGATCCCATCCAGAAAGTTTGAGATTACTTGGATGTTGCTACTTGACGTAGGGGAAAGTTAAATATATCCAGAAAATCTTTGATTAAGGTTTTTCGTAAATTTTATGGATGCTTCCGAGTTATTAGCAACAATTACACAGCTCATTGAGCAGGCTGAACAAGGCGACATCGATCCTTGGGATGTTGAAGTAATTAAGGTGATTGACCGTTACCTAGAATTAATGGCACCGGAAGACACACCTAAAGGCTATGAGTCAGACTTGTCGCAATCGGGACAAGCTTTTTTGTCAGCATCGATGCTAGTCTTATTTAAGGCCAACACTTTGATGCAATTATCTTCAGTGGAAGAGGTCGAGGATGATATAGCAGATGATACCATCTTATTCAGTGAAGGTGGGTTATTACATCATGCTCATCGTCTGCAATTAGAGCGGCACTTGCGGCGCCGTCCCTCAGCAATGCCACCGCCAAAGCGTCGTGTGACTGTGCAAGAGTTAATCAAGCAATTGCAAATTATGGCGCACCAGCTAAAACTGGTTGAGAAATCTAGTAAGCGTGTTTCCCCCCACCGTCACCCCAGATGCCAAAATATGCGGCAGGCCCTAGAGTTAGCTCACCAGGAAAATTTGACTGAGGTAGCTGGAGAACTAGAGCAAGTGTTGCATTCTTCTAGAACAGAGCTATTATTAGGAGAAAATTGTTTGAGTCTAGAACAACTGGTAGATTTGTGGACTCAAACAAAGCAAGGACAGCAAAATACTTCTAGCCATGAGTCAGAAAACCGCCCCCTAGTTAGCGTTTTTTGGGCCTTACTACTGCTGTCGTCTCAATCTAAAGTCGAGTTATTACAAGACGAGTTTTACCAGGACATTCAAATTCGCCTACTGACAGATTGACCCAATTGACACTTCCCGTATGCTTGGTGACGGGGATTCTTGTTTGATCCGTCTCCCCTAGAGACTAAATGCAAGCACCCAGCCTGTGGGTGTGGATACCTGCACAAGCTGAGAGGATGTTTGATAAGTTTTCAACAGGTAATTTTTATCTTATTTTTACAAAATTTACGATTTTCGCTACTAGGGTTGTAAATTAGGAGTTATCCACTTGAGCTACTTCGCTTTTTATATGTGCGCTTTACCTGTTTCAAAGAGTTTGGCATTTTCATGTCAAATTTATTTGGCAATTCGCTGATGTTACCCGTCTAGAAAACGATTGCTCATAGGTATTAAGTATTGTCAACATCGTTGGTCTCAAGGGACTATATGACTGTATTGCCCGGCTTTTAGAAGACTGGGGAATTACGCTAATTAGTTAAAATTATAATCTGTCAGTTGTTATGTGGTTATGCTTAAAAGGTTGCAATGACCGGCAAGTTCCTGTTATCCCTGTTTTGAGGAGTTACTTATACCAGAAGTTCGGATGATTAAGTATCACTTGATAAAAGTAAACTGGCTTGTGTTTGAGGAATAAAATTTTATGAAAGCCATGATTCTCGCTGCGGGTAAGGGTACTCGTGTACGTCCCATTACCTATACAATTCCCAAACCGATGATTCCCATCCTGCAAAAGCCAGTGATGGAATTCCTACTGGAACTTTTGCGCCAACATGGATTTGACCAGATTATGGTCAATGTTAGCCATTTGGCAGAGGAAATTGAAAACTATTTTCGTGACGGTCAACGGTTTGGGGTAGAAATCGCTTATTCTTTTGAAGGCAAAATTGATGATGACGGCAAACTGGTGGGAGAAGCTGTTGGTTCAGCTGGGGGGATGCGGCGTATCCAGGACTTTTCACCTTTTTTTGATGATACCTTTGTGGTGTTGTGTGGTGATGCTCTGATTGACCTAGATTTGTCTGCGGCTGTGAAGTGGCATAAATCCAAAGGGTCAATTGCTACAATCATCACGAAATCTGTACCCATGGAAGAGGTTTCTAGTTACGGTGTAGTGGTCACTGACGATGATAGTCGTGTTAAAGCTTTCCAAGAAAAACCCTTGCAAGAGGAAGCTCTGAGCACCAACATTAACACTGGGATTTATATTTTTGAGCCAGAGGTGTTTAATTACATACCTTCTGGGGTGGAATATGATATTGGTAGCCAGTTATTTCCCAACTTAGTAGAAGTTGGTGCGCCTTTCTACGCTATTGCCATGGACTTTGAATGGGTAGATATTGGTAAAGTACCAGATTACTGGCGGGCAATTAATGGTGTACTGTTAGGTGATATTAAAAATGTGCAAATTCCAGGTAATCAAGTCGCTCCTGGTATTTACACTGGTTTAAATGTGGCGGTGAATTGGGACAAGGTGGATATTACTGGCCCAGTTTACATTGGTGGTATGACCAGGATAGAAGACGGTGCTAAAATTGTCGGACCGGCTATGATTGGGCCTAATTGCTGGATATGCAATGGTGCAACGGTAGAGAACAGTGTAATTTTTGAATGGTCGCGATTGGGTCCGGGAGTCAGACTGGTTGATAAGTTAGTGTTTGGACGTTACTGTGTAGATAAAACGGGAAATGCAATAGATGTTCAAGCTGCTGCTTTAGATTGGCTAATTACGGATGCTCGTCAAACACCACCATCGGAAACACCTTTTGAACGCCAAGCGATTGAGGATTTACTGGGGACTAATGCAAGTTAGAGGCTAGGGGCTGGGGGTTGGGGGTTGGTGATTAAAAGGTTACCATCCTTTCCCCCCTTCCCTCTGGTTTTTACTCCCTAGCTATTCAGATACGTATATCTTTGTAGACTTTGTTCGTAGGTTTGTAGCAGTCGTTGAGATTCAGCTAGGGTAATGTGCTTTTCTTCTAACGCTTTTTCACAACGCTGGCGAATATTTTCTACCATATCTTCAGAGTCATACTGCACATAGCTGACGACTTCGCTCATGGTGTCACCTTTGACAACGTGTTGAATTTGGTAACCTTTGGGTGTCAATTGGATATGAACGGCATTGGTGTCTCCAAATAAGTTGTGTAGATTACCCATGATTTCTTGATATGCTCCGTTGAGGAACATCCCTAGATAGTAGGGGTTTTCGGGCTTAAAGGTATGCAGTTCTAATACTGATTTGACGTCCCGTAGGTCAATAAAGCGGTCTATTTTGCCATCACTGTCACAGGTAAGGTCTGCCAAAATTCCTCTTTGGATGGGTTCTTCATCTAGGCGGTGTATTGGCATGATGGGGAATAGTTGGTCTATTGCCCAACAATCTGGTGCTGATTGAAATACTGAAAGATTAATGTAGTAAATGGAAGCCATTATTTTTTCTAGGTCTTCCAATTCATCGGGTACGTATTCCTGCTGTCTAGTAATGTTCAGAATTTTTTGACAGCAAGCCCAGTAAAGTCGCTCGGCTTTGGCTCGTTCTTGGAGGCGCAAAATTCCTAAGTTGAAACGGCTGATGGCTTCTTCTTTAAATTGGGTGGCATCGTGGTAAAATTCCTGATAATTCTCTTGGTTGATGGATTGGTAGGTTTCCCACAAGTATTTGATTACGGGTGATTCTTCTTCCTCGGGCGGTTCTGGTAATTCTAGAGGTACATCGCTAGTACTCAGAACATCAAAAATTAGTACTGACTGGTGGGATGCGATCGCTCGCCCACTTTCGCTAATCAGTGTTGGTACGGGTATCTGGTGTTCGCCACAAGTATCTTTTAACTCGGCTACAATATCATTAGCATAGTTTTGCATATTGTAGTTTTTCGAGGCGTAGAAGTTGGTTTGGGAACCGTCGTAATCTACACCCAATCCGCCCCCAACATCTAAATACTTCATGTCCGCCCCTAACATGGCTAACTCTACGTAAATACGGCTAGCTTCTTGGATGGCATCTTTGATGACATTAATGGCTGAAATTTGTGAGCCAATGTGAAAGTGCATTAACTGTAAACAATCCAGCAAATTAGCTGCACGTAGTTTGTTAACAGCTGCTACAATTTCAGGAATTGTTAAACCGAACTTAGCGCGATCGCCGGTGGAAGTTCCCCAGCGTCCCATCCCTTGGGTACTCAGTTTGGCACGCACGCCCACAATTGGTTTAATCCCTAATTGTCGGTGAGCAGTAATCACCAAATCAACTTCTTCCACCTGTTCTAAGACAATAATGGAAGTCTGGCCTAGTCGTTGGGCTAACATGGCCGTTTCGATATATTCTCTGTCCTTATACCCATTGCAAATGAGCAATGACCCTGGGGTATCCAACAAGGCTAGGGCAATCATCAATTCGGGCTTAGAACCGGCTTCTAAGCCAAATTGATGCGGTTTGCCAAACTTGACCAAATCTTCAATTAAATGGCGTTCTTGGTTACACTTGACCGGAAACACCCCCCTATACACCCCTGGGTAGTTATAGCGGGCGATCGCCTTGTTAAAACAAGCATTTAAGCGCTCGATGCGGTCCTCCAAAATATCCGAGAAGCGAATTAACATCGGTAGTCCCAAGTTACGCTGCTTCAAGGCGTTAACTAATTCAAACAAATCTAAAGATCCGCCGCGATCGCCCTTGGGAGAAACTGTAATATGACCGGCGGCATTAATAGAAAAATACGGTTCTCCCCAACCCTGTATACGGTATAGTGCTTCACTATCCTCAATTTTCCAGGAATGAGCTAAATTTCCAGGTGGTAGAAGCTTTTTTGGTTTTTGACCTTTAAGCTCTGATTTGTGTCCATGAGAAGGCATGACCACCTCTTGAGATGTAGCAGTTAACTCAGCACCCATTTTCCGTGACCTCTGTATTTCACCCACGAATTAACAATTTAGCGCATTACATTGGCAACAGATATGCACTCACAGATAATTTCTGAGATACACTCTGATTGGTCAGTAGTCATGGGTAATTAGTCATCGATGAAATCTTGATGACTGAATATGACACCCCTGGCAAATGATTAATATCATGTATTCAGTTTTGGGAGATAGCTTTGGAACGCACATTTTTAGCAATTAAACCTGATGGTGTACAGCGTGGACTGGTGTCCGAAATCATCGGTCGCTTTGAAACTAAAGGTTTTACCCTTGTGGGTTTAAAATTTATGAAAGTTAGCCGGGAATTGGCAGAACAGCATTATGACGTTCACCGGGAACGTCCATTTTTCGCCAGTTTGGTTGAATTTATCACTTCTGGACCGGTTGTAGCTATGGTTTGGGAAGGTGAAGGCGTTGTTTCGTCGGCCAGAAAAATTATTGGTGCTACCAACCCCTTAACAGCAGAACCTGGGACAATTCGCGGAGATTTTGGTGTTAACATTGGACGCAATCTTATCCACGGTTCTGATGCCTTAGAGACTGCACAAAGGGAAATAGCCTTGTGGTTTAAAGATGAAGAACTAGTCAGTTGGCAACCACATTTAACACCTTGGTTAAAAGAGTAAATTAGAGACTAGGAAATGAGAAGAGGTAGGGGGGGATAATTTAGGATATTAACAAAATCTTTCTCCCCCATCTTCCTCACTTGGATATTTCACTTTTTTCTGGTTCGATTTCAGAAACTGAAATCACATTCCGCTCAGAAAATCCCCAGGCTAAAATTAGAGCGATCGCAGAAATTACTAACCATTCTGGTGGGACTAAGTTATCATTTACTACTCTCAACAACAGGCGTAAACCTACAAAAGCCACGGTAATATAGCCTGCATCTTCGAGATTTTTAAATTCATCTAACCACCGGATAAACAATCCCGCCATGAATCTTAATGTAATAATTCCAATGGTTGCACCCGTCAGCACTAGCCACTTTTCTTGAGAAACTGCGATCGCAGTTGTGACACTATCTAAAGAAAATGCTAAATCTGTGAATGCAATTATCGGTATCGCTTGTAACAACGATTTAAAACGTGGTCCGTGATGATGGTCGTCTTTTTCTTCTTCTGAGGTAAAGTGTTGGAAGACCAACCACAGTAGATAGGCAGCGCCTAATAATTCAAATTGCCAGTATTTCTGTACCCAAGTAGCAGTGAGAATTAAGCTGATTCTGAGGACGTAGGCAACAATTAAACCAAAATTGAGGGCTTTGCGTTCTAGTTCCTTGTCTTCTAGTCCTTGGGCGATCGCCGCCAAGGCAATGGCGTTATCAGCAGACAGTACCGCTTCTAAAAACACCAATATCAGCAGAACTATGAGAGCTTCAATGCTGAAATTAAAGTGAAGATAATCAAAAATTTGGTCTAGCATTCCGAGTTTCTCAAGCTGGGAGGATGAAAATTATCTCAAAAGAGCAACACAGTGCTACTCTTAATTCAGCTTAACGTGTTGCTGCTACATTATCATGGTACGGTTATCCGGGCGATCGCTTTACCTATAGGGTTAGTCAAATTATCCCAGTAATATATTATTGTCTGACGCGCCGATGGGGGAGAGTACAACCTACAAAAAAAGTTTTGCAGTAATTTAACGATTGGTGTAAACTAGAGTGGTCTGGCTTCCGGTGAGGATGTTAGGGTTAGAGTTGTTGTATCTTGTGTTAACTTAGAAACCCTATATCTCTAACCTGTAGCTGGTTTAGCTATTTACTCAGCAATACTGACCAATTTTTCCAACAGACTACCTGCCAAATTTAATAAATCTTCATGATTGTGGTCAAGGTTATTCTCCTCACCCTCTAACAGATTTCTCACTAGAGATAACCGGTCATCTACCGCTGCGATTCTCAAACATACTTCTAGATTGACTGCTAAATCAAACAGAGAACGCTCACCTAACTGTTTTCTGGTTCTGATAGCTACGCTATCATCACTGACTAAAAACTCTTTAATTGCATCTAATAATTTATTGGCTAAAATTTCATCATTTCCCCAACTTTCCAACCAATCACTTTGTGCATCTTCAACATAAAAATTCACAAAATCTACCCCATAAGTTAACCAGTCGTGCTGCATTTTCCTCGCGGTTGTCAAAGCTTGAGCAAATTCTTCCACAGTAGTTTCGTAGCTTTGAGTTTCTTGTTTGTGAGCCATAGAAGCTGTAATAAGATGAGTAGGTAGGGGACGAACACAAACCTAGAATTATTGAATTTTTGACAGGTTCAATCAAATTTTAAATACTTGCCACTAGAAAGATAGTCACTGTTGTACAGTGCTATGTTGACTAACTGCTTAATGAAATCGGTCTGTTTCGGATTGTAACTTAAAAATATTCCTCTTTCTATCTGCCAGGAGTGCAGTGTATTTTGCCAAAAATGGTACTTTTGATTGTTAAACTCTTCTGACACACTGGTAATTTGAATACACAGTGGTTTGTGCTGACGACTACTAACAATCAAATCTGTGGCCATAGACAGGTCGGCAATATAACGCTTCCAAACAGCACCTTCACGCTGGACAATATCTTGGGCTATAGCTTTAATGATATCATCATCTTCCTGATTAAATTCACCTGCCATGAGTTTTTGTTTCCAAATGTAAAATTTGGAGTCATTGGCATTGATCCATTTAGGAAAAAGATAGCTATACCAATAGCGCTCATTAGGTGTCATCAGATCGAACTTAGCTTTTTGTTCCTCTTCCGAAGGTGATGATTTAATCATCAGCCAAATCCTAGAATCTGTAATTACCTCTAGAAGAAAAGCGAGAACAAATGGTTTAGCGGTGAGAGTCCCTGGTTTAATATCTTTTACCCAGCGGTTAATTTCATCTAATTTTTTGGACAAGTTAGGGTCTATCGAGGAGGCTTGCTCGATAAGGGATTTTAACTGCTCCTTAATCTCCTGTGCTTGCAAACGATACCCTACTTTCAATCACTAATGCCCTCGGTGAAAAATCGACAAATAACTTAATCTACCAAAACAACAAACATACATTGTATATTCTATTCTATTGTGGATATGAAAACAATTGTGACGTTAGCAGTATCTAAACTTTCTCTGAGCATAGGTATTTTTTAAGATTTGTGTTGATCTGTTTACATTTGTAATTTTTAAATTTTGTTTGTACTTCACTCCGGGAGAGTAGAAGTGCTTTTAGTGAAAATATTGTATCACTTCACCAAAATCAAAGCAATTTTTGATAAATTCCAGTACACAATAGTTTTTAGTCATCAATCTACTACCGAGAAAAAATTTAAATTATGTCTGAGCCAACCATAGAATCAATCCTGCAAGAGAAGCGCTCATTCTCTCCCGCAAAGGAATTTGCTCAGAACGCCCATATCAAAAGTTTGGCAGACTATCAGCAGCTGTATGCTCAAGCCCAAGGTGACCCACAAGAATTTTGGGGAGAACTAGCAGCCACACAGCTGCACTGGTTCCAAGGATGGGATAGAGTGTTGGATTGGCAGCCGCCTTTTGCTCAATGGTTTGTGGGTGGTAAAATTAACATTTCTTATAATTGTCTGGATAGACACTTGAGCACCTGGCGGAAAAATAAGGCGGCGCTGATTTGGGAAGGGGAACCGGGGGATTCCCGGACTCTGACTTATGCTCAATTACATCGGGAAGTGTGCCAGTTTGCCAATGTCTTGAAACAATTAGGGGCGAAAAAAGGCGATCGCATTGGTATTTATATGCCGATGATTCCCGAAGCAGCGATCGCTATGTTAGCCTGTGCGAGAATTGGCGCACCCCACAGCGTGGTATTTGGTGGATTCAGTGCGGAGGCCTTGCGCGATCGCCTCAATGATGCACAAGCCAAATTAGTAATTACTGCTGATGGTGGTTGGCGTAAAGATACAGTTGTTCCCCTCAAAGTCCAGGTAGACAAAGCCCTAGCAGATGGTACTGTTCCCTCGGTGACAGATGTGTTAGTAGTTAAACGCACAGGTCAAGAAACCCACATGGAACCAGGGCGCGACCATTGGTGGCATGATTTACAACAAGGTGTCAGTGCAGATTGTCCACCTGAGCCGATGGATAGTGAAGATATGCTCTTTGTTTTGTATACTTCTGGTAGCACTGGCAAACCAAAGGGTGTTGTTCATACAACTGGTGGTTATAATTTATATAGCCACATCACCACCAAATGGATATTTGACCTACAAGATACAGATATATACTGGTGTACTGCTGATGTGGGTTGGATTACCGGTCACAGCTACATAGTCTATGGTCCGCTTTCCAATGGTGCAACTACTTTAATGTATGAAGGTGCGCCTCGGGCTTCTAATCCTGGTTGTTTCTGGGATGTAATTGAGAAATATGGTGTGAACATTTTTTATACAGCACCTACGGCAATTCGGGCATTTATCAAGATGGGTGAACACCATCCCAAAACCCGCAATTTATCTTCTTTGCGGTTGTTAGGAACAGTGGGGGAACCCATTAACCCAGAAGCCTGGATGTGGTATCATAAAATCATTGGCGGTGAGCGTTGCCCAATTGTGGATACTTGGTGGCAAACAGAAACCGGTGGTATTATGATTACACCCCTACCGGGTGCAATTCCCACTAAACCCGGTTCCGCAACTCTCCCCTTTCCTGGTATTATTGCAGATGTGGTAGATTTAGAAGGTAATACCGTACCCAGGAACGAAGGCGGTTATCTGGCGGTGCGTTATCCTTGGCCGGGAATGATGCGGACAGTCTACGGTGATCCAGAACGTTTTCGCCGCACTTATTGGGAACATATCCCCCCCAAAGATGGTAATTATATCTATTTTGCTGGTGATGGGGCTAGACAAGATGAAAACGGCTATTTCTGGGTTATGGGTCGTGTCGATGATGTGTTGAATGTATCAGGACACCGCCTGGGAACTATGGAAGTAGAATCGGCTTTAGTTTCTCATCCAGCAGTGGCCGAGGCCGCAGTAGTCGGTAAACCTGATGAAGTCAAGGGTGAGGAGGTTGTAGCTTTTGTTACTTTAGAAGGAACATATCAGGGAAGTGAGGATTTGAGTAAAGAACTCAAACAGCACGTTGTCAAGGAAATTGGAGCGATCGCACGTCCGGGAGAAATTCGCTTTACTGACGCTTTACCTAAAACCCGCTCCGGTAAAATTATGCGGCGCTTGTTGCGCAGTCTCGCAGCTGGTCAGGAGGTTTCTGGTGATACTTCTACCTTAGAAGATCGCAGTGTTTTAGATAAGTTGCGGGAAGGCGCTTAGACAGATTGGTGACTGGGGACTTTTGTCTCTAGCTACATCATTAACAGGGCGAAATGCTTGGGGGTGAGGTTCACTGTGTGAGAATACTAGATTCTTCTCCCCTAAAAGATGATTTATCGGGTAGGTTGTTTCCTGAGTATGGTTCTTTTTTGCTGATAAACTGCAACAATTGATTTTTTTAATAGTGGTAGCTTGTGGTAAAACCAAACAGAAGCTACAATACAAACTATTCCATCCACCATTAATGTATTGGGTGTGCCGATGCGATTAGCCAAGAAGCCTCCGAGTAAGTTTCCTAGGGGTAACATTCCTAAAAATGACATTGTGTATAAACTCATTAATCTTCCGCGTTTATCATCCTCTACAATTGTCTGTAAAAATGTGTTGCTAGCGGCAATTTGTAACATTGTTCCTAAGCCAACAAACAACATGATAAATAAGGAAAGTGGTAAATACCGAGATAATGAAAAAGCCATCAAGCTGATTCCTAAAATTCCTGGTGCTAAGGCAATTAATTTACCAATCAATAGTATATTTACCCTGGTAGCTAAATAAATACCACCTGCTGAAGCTCCTATTCCAGATGCTGTCATTAAAAGTCCTAGGGTTTTGGCACTACCCGTGAGAATTTTTTCTGCAAAAATTGGCAGTAAAATTGTATATTGTAATCCCATTAAGCTAACTAAAGCTGATAGCCATAATATGCATCTAATTGCTGGTAATTTAAAAGCATAAACAAATACTTCTGCAACTTGTTGGAAGGGATTACCAATTGTCACTACAATTTGTCTGGGTTTTATATCCATTGCCAATAGTGCAATGATAACAGCAATATAGCTAAATCCATCAATTAAGAAACAATAAGCTGCACCAATCGTTGCTATCAGTAAACCTCCCAAGGCTGGCCCAATTAATTGTGCCCCATGAATTATAGTTGAATTTATGGCGATCGCGTTAGCTAAATGTTCTCTATGTTCGAGTAATTCTGGCGCAAATGCTTGTCTTGCTGGTGAATCGACTGAGTTGATTAATCCTTGAAACAAACTTAAGCCGATGATATGCCATACTTGAATAGTACCAGTTAATGCCAGCACTGCCAAGGCTAATGACTGAACCATGGAAAATATTTGTGTACCAATTAGGGTATGGTAACGGGAAAAACGATCTACAAAGACTCCACCAAAAGGCGCTAGAAAAAAGCTGGGAATTTGACTAGCGAATCCTACAACCCCTAACATAACTGGGGAGTTGGTTAAGTTATACACTAGCCAGATTGTAGCAATATGTGTCATCCATGATCCAATTAAGGAAATGCTTTGTCCGGCAAAAAACAGACGATAGTTACGTGACCTCAGCGCTGGTAGTAGTTGCTGCTTTTGGTTTCCATCTGTATTAGCCATGTAATAATTTCTATCTTAACAATTACTGACTTGACTTTTAATGATTATCTGTAAGTAATTGCAAGACAACTTCACCCATGGGGGGGATTTAGGGATTAAATTAGTCAGTATTAAGGATATTTGTCAGGGAAAGTTGAAAATATTGTTCTGAAACTTTACATATAGGGTATAATGCGCCTAGATGTGCTACGCATTCATCCGAGGGCTAAAAGCCGGTGGGCTTTGGTGCTTTGATCTTTGTCAAAGGCGATCGCTTAAACAAACATATTCAGGTTTAAGCTATTAGTATCTGTTTCGTCAAACTTTGTCATCTGGCTGTACATTGCTAAATTATTTGATTACTTGCCAAGTTATTCTTGCATTCTAGCTAGGCAGTATTTTTAAGAGTGATGGCGCTCATACTCAGGGATTTTTTTAAAGCCAGCAGCTGGATTTGAACCTGCGACCTTCCGATTACAAGTCGGATGCACTACCACTGTGCTATGCTGGCAAGGATGGGGATGTTTTTAATTTCCCAACCGATCATCTATTGTAGCATATATATTTAGATTGTCTTTGACTTCTCCCCTGGATAGAATCATAGGGGATTCTAAACTGATGTTGCTACGCGGTCTGAAGACACGCTACGCAAAGTTTACGATATTATTTATTTAAAAATTTGAATAAATAATATCGTTGTGGCACAGTCAAAATGCCCTACCCACCTCGGCTAAAAATAAATCTAGCTGTGTGGCTACTTAAGGAAAACATCTTTTGGGTTTTTCACCATATTTGTGGATGCTTTTTTATCCTAACTAATTAGAAATGCCTTGTCAATAAGTTTTTTGTAGTCAGGATACGACAGGGTAAATCCTGTTGAGTCGCTTTTCATCCCCTCGCTAAAGCGCAGGGGTTCTCACGCTCCCACTATATTTTGATAGTCAAGGGCAAAAAAATTTCTTGATGTCGTTGCTCAGGAGATGAGTGGAGTGGGTGAGCACAGCGCCAGCAACGAGAAAAAATAGTCATTTGAATGACTGGTAAAGTTGATAAATTAATATACATACATAGCAAAAACTAATTCAAATACTGCGCTGGATGCAAAAATTTTTGGTACAGTTTTAAATCTGTACTTTTTTTTACCCAGCTAGGTAAAGGAACAGACATCAATTATTGTTCTTTACAAATCGGAAGCATGACAGCCTTGATAGGAAGAGATTTATTAAGCCTAGCGGACTTCAGTCCCCAGGAACTGCAAGAAATTCTGCAACTAGCAACCCAACTGAAATCACAAAAGTTGAAGTTGCATTGTAATCAGGTATTAGGTTTGTTATTCTCTAAAGCTTCAACTCGTACGCGAGTCAGTTTTACTGTAGCCATGTACCAACTAGGTGGACAGGTAATTGATCTGAACCCTAATGTCACTCAAGTTAGTCGCGGGGAACCTTTACAGGATACCGCACGAGTATTAGATCGATATTTAGATATTTTGGCAATTCGCACCTTTGCACAGCAGGATTTGGAAACTTTCGCTAGTTATGCTAAAATTCCTGTGATTAACGCTCTCACAGATTCAGAACATCCCTGTCAGATACTAGCGGATTTACTGACAATTCAAGAATGTTTTGGTGAGGTTAATGGTTTAACCTTGACCTATGTAGGCGATGGCAATAACGTAGCTAATTCTCTCATGCTGGGTTGCGCTTTGGCTGGTATGAATGTGAGAGTTGCTACACCTAAAGGATATGAACCTGATTTGGGAATTGTAGAACAAGCAAGAGCCATTGCAGGGGGTAAGACGGAAGTTCTGATCACTCATGACCCGGAATTAGCCGCCAAGGAGTCTACTGTACTTTATACTGATGTTTGGGCAAGTATGGGGCAAGAAACAGAAGCAGATCAACGCTTGCCTATTTTTCAACCTTACCAAATGTCCGAACAGTTATTAAGTCTTGCTGACCCAGAGGCAATTGTTTTACACTGCTTACCAGCTCATCGTGGTGAGGAAATCACGGAAGCGGTTCTTGAAGGTTCTCAGTCTCGAGTGTGGGAACAAGCTGAAAATCGCTTACACGCCCAAAAAGCTTTGCTTGCTAGTATCTTAGGTGCAAAGTAAAAAATTATGTATAGGGCAAAAGTTAAGAGCATCATCTTTCTTTTGCCTTTCAACAACTCTGAACTCACCAAGGAAACACCTTGTTATCTCAGATATTTTGTAGTACAAATGTTCTCAAGACATTTGTATTTACTTTCCCATAAATTTATGGTTATGGAACGTCTCACAGAAGCTCAACAAGAATTATATGACTGGTTAGTAGAATATATCCGAGTTCACCAGTATTCTCCTTCAATTCGGCAAATGATGGCAGCAATGAAGCTGAAATCACCAGCACCAATTCAAAGTCGTTTAGACCATTTACGCACCAAAGGATATCTGGATTGGAACGAGGGGAAGGCGCGGACGATTCGGATTTTGCATCCTGTAAAGCAGGGTATCCCTATTTTAGGTACAATTGCTGCTGGTGGTTTAATAGAACCTTTTACTGATGCTATAGATTATTTAGACTTTTGTCATCTTACTTTACCCCCCCAGACCTACGGTTTACGGGTCGCTGGTGATAGTATGATTGAGGATTTAATTGCTGATGGGGATTTAGTATTTCTGCATCCAGTATTAGAACCAGATCAGTTAAAAAATGGTATCATCGTCGCTGCTAGAGTTGATGGATACGGCACTACTTTAAAGCGTTTTTATCGCCGGGATGATCTGGTTACCCTCAAACCTGCTAATCCTAAGTATCAACCTATTGAGGTTCTCGCTACCCAAGTAGAAGTCCAGGGTTCACTGGTTGGGGTGTGGCGAGTTTATTAAGTGGGGACTGGATGGTGGAGAAAAGATTCCCAATTACCAATGACCAATGACTAATTATCTAGTAGACCATCTACCTAGTTTCAGGCTGAAAGTTCCATCTCTTAGCGAAGCTAAGGGGAATTATCACACTGGTCAAACATCACCAGGATACCCTATCATGCCTGTATCTTTGCAATTACGGCAATATCAACGCCAGGCTATCACTAGTTGGTTTGCCAACAATGGCAGAGGTACGCTGAAAATGGCTACTGGTAGTGGGAAAACTATTACAGCATTAGCGATCGCCTATGAACTATACCAACAGATTGATTTACAAGTGTTGCTGGTGGTATGTCCTTATCGTCATCTTGTCACTCAATGGGGGAGAGAATGTGAAAAGTTTAACTTACAGCCTATTTTAGCTTTCGAGAATTTACGCGCTTGGCAAAGTCAACTGTCTACGCAACTGTATAATCTGCGTTCCGGTGCGGAAAAATTTATCACTGTGATTACTACCAACTCCACATTAATCAGTGATGGGTTGCAATCTCAACTCAAGTATTTTCCCCCAAAAACTTTAATTATTGGCGATGAAGCCCATAATTTAGGCGCACCGAAGTTAGAAGAAAATTTACCCCGCCGCGTGGGGTTACGTCTGGCTTTATCTGCTACACCGGAAAGGTATTTTGACGATGATGGTACACAATCGTTATTTGATTATTTTGGACCGGTTCTTCAGCCAGAATTTACCTTGAAGGATGCGATCGCCCAGGGAGCTTTGGTACATTATTTGTATTATCCCGTACTCGTCGAGTTAACTGATGCGGAAAGCGTAGCTTATTTAAAGCTGACAAAAAAGATCGGGCGATCGCTATTATATAGAGAACGGGAGAATGGCAAAGGGGAAAACTTGGAAGACCAAGAAGATTTAAAGCCATTATTAATGCAACGCGCCAGGTTAATTGGTGCAGCCTCAAATAAATTAACAGCTTTGCGAGAATTAATGACTACTCGCAGGGAAACTACTCACACTCTTTTTTATTGTAGCGATGGTTCCCAAGAAGCGGGACAGCGTTCATCCTTACGTCAACTCAAAGCCGTTGCTAAAATTCTAGGTGTAGAGTTAGGTTATAGAGTTAGCACTTACACTGCACACACTTCCTTAAAAGAAAGAGAAGTTTTACGCCGTCAATTTGAAACTGGGGAGTTACAGGGTTTAGTCGCAATTCGTTGTTTAGATGAAGGCGTTGATATTCCCGCTATTCAAACCGCCGTGATTTTATCCAGTTCAGGAAATCCTCGTCAGTTTATTCAGCGTCGGGGGCGAGTTTTACGTCCTCACATTGGCAAAGAACGCGCCACTATATTCGATATGATTGTTTTACCACCTGATTTAGATCGGGAAACCATAGAAGTAGAACGCAATCTTTTAAAGAAAGAATTACGCCGCTTAGTAGAGTTTGCAGATTTAGCTGATAACGCCGGGGAAGCCAGAATGCAGTTACTGCATTTACAAAAGCGTTATGGTTTATTAGATATTTGACGAATTTTACTCATGACTCAGGCGCTCCATATTTCTATGTTTCTTTTTATAGCAACCGCCAAGGTAATTTAAGCATAAACTATAAGTAGTCCCTTTTCATGTGAAGCGATCGCATTACCATAGGCGATCGCCCTTCCGCCAACAGTCAACAGTCAACCGTCAACCGTCAACCGTCAACCGTCAACAAAACAGCGATCGCACTGAGTAGCCGGGTAATAAATTACCCGTCTGATAGCGAAAGTCCACTAGAAGTGGACTATGAGGTTACATAGCATACTCTAAGTCATGGTTGGCAACGTAATTTATGATGTGACATTTAACACTCAGTCGGA
>CAIWDD010000033.1 GCA_903911355.1 uncultured Nodularia sp.
GATCGCCACCAAGGGAAGCGTTACAAACCCCCCTCTCAAAGCCATAGAAAATAAACCTTTGCGTACCTTTGCGTACCTTTGCGCCCCTTTGCGTTTAACAACAGATATAGTCGCCACCTAAAAGGGGTTAAAATTTACGTTTGATGCTACACGGGGAGCCAGGGGTTATAAACCCCCGTCTCAAAGCTAAAGTCAGATAAATCTGACTAGAAGATCATGTATTTGATTATCTTGAGCTAGAAGTCGGGGATCTGTGGGGCGATCGCCATTCTCTATACCCCCCTCCCTTTGTAAGGCTATTCATTACTCACATCTTTACGAGACATAGATGGCCTCTGTTTCAATGACATCTCTAATTTGAGGCTTTAACATCTTCTTGCTAACTAGATCTACGGGACATCCCAAACTATCCTCCAGAAAAAACTTTAAGTCCATATAACAATCAAAGGTCACCTTACCGTCAAACTCCACTAATAAATCAATATCACTTTTAGCCGTGGCCTCATCCCTCGCTACCGAACCAAATAAAGCCAGAGATTTTACACCATAACCCCGAATTTCTGCCCCATGAGCTTTTAAAAAAGCGATTAAATTTTCTCGGTTCATTTTTTTAATCCTCAAGGATTTTTCGCTGATTAGCTCCAAATAGATAAAAATATGAGCAACCTAAATCGCCCAAAGGTAGAGAAACCACTTGGCGTTAAACAGTATAATCAATCATGGTCTGCAAAGCATTTTGTAAGTCTTTGGTTAACTGACTGACAGCTTGACGAGTAGCAGGGCGATCGCCTTGAGATTTTTGCCAGCGTTCAGTAACAGAAATTGGTTCACCGACAGTAATCGTCGCTTTCCTGAAACCTAAACTAGGTCTACCGGGGAGGGTAGACTCCTGAATCCGAGAGAGCAGATCAAACATTAATAAGGCTGTTTCCGCTAACCTTTCGGGGGTTGGTTTTTCCTGAATATAATTAGCAGTCACACCTACAAAAGTTTCTACTATCCTCATGTGTTGCATTTTCAAATCTGCTTCACAGGCCACCCAGTCTGCTAACCCGCGTTGGAAGGGTGCTAAAGGGTCAATATCTGCTAGATCATCCCGGTAGATATAATTCCAACCCGCTTCTTCTAAACGACGACAGCGATCGATAAAATTACCTTGTGGTGTTACGCCAAAATATTCTTCCGCCACCTGTAAAGCTATATCCATTAAATGATGTAATCTGTTAATTATCATCTGGTTACGGGTGGTAGATTCATCCACGGAGTTAGTTTTAGGTATATCTCGATGATAGAAACGGCGGTAAAACTCCTCCATCTGGGTAATTAAATACTCAGCCAAACAACAAATACGTTGATAGTAAACTTCTAGCTGGTGATTACTTCCTTGCTCAACTACCCCCAAACCGCTATCAGCTTCTAACTTACTTAACAGCCAATTCAGTCTTGACCAAGGTGGCTGGACGTAGCTATACTGAATAGCTACCGGGACAATAAACACAGTCTGATCACCCTGGGCTTTTTCCAGGTCTTCTACACACCAGAAACCTAATTGGGCTACACCCGGTTCTAAGGGGCTAACAACTCCACTATGACCATTATTACCTCCTTCTGGTGCAACGGCGATGGGCATTTGCCCATGACTAAATAAATCTCGTGCTGTTTGAATAGCTTTTCTATCTAATCGGCGACCACGACGAATGGGGACACCCCCAACCCTAGAAAATAACCATCCTAACCAATCCCCAGCCCATATAGTCATACCCCGGTCATAGAGAAAATAGCTATGGAGGGGCGATCGCAGTTGAATATCCTGCTGGCGTGCAACCCGGGGCAAAATGTAGGAAAGTAGATAGAGCATACACAGAGGGTCTTCTACCTCTGGGTGACGAAATGCAATCAAAAAGCGAATTTTCCCAGCCTGGAATTGTTGATAAAGTTTAGCTAAGGTCTCCACATTCTCACCTTCCACTTGCACAATTCCCGCAGGTAACCAAGGTCTAGTACGAAAACGTAGCACAATAGGCAATAACCACCGGAAAATCTGTAGTATAAATGGGTTAAAGTGATGGGGAATGAATTTGAGTGGTGGTTGGGTAGAACGAATTGACTTAGGCAAAGTGACCCTCCAGATTATGTAGTTGGTATGTAAAGGATTAAGTAATTTGAATATGAATACACCCGAAGATGGGCGAAAGTACGCGCCAGCTACACAAAGGAATCGTGAACCTATTCTAGAGGTACTGTTACAGGTGTTACCCCCAACTGGTACTGTTTTAGAAGTCGCTAGTGGTACGGGTGAACACGCTGTATATTTTGCGCCCCGTCTTAACCCCCGCCGATGGTTACCTACTGAACAAAATCCTTTATTACGTGCTAGTATTAAGGCTTGGGCTAAAGAATATCCATCAGATAATCTTTACCCACCCTTAGAACTTGATGCTAGTATGGCGAGTTGGACAGTAGAGAAAGATGCTGCACCAGACTTACCCATTGTAGCTATAGTTAATATTAATATGATTCATATTTCGCCCTGGTCAGCTTGTCTAGGACTAATGGCTGGTGCGGGTCGCATTTTGCCCCCTGGGGGAATACTCTATTTATATGGACCGTTTAAACAAAATGGAGAACATACAGCACCTAGTAACGCTGCTTTTGATGAATCTTTGAGGGCGCAAGACCCAGCTTGGGGGGTGCGTAATTTACAGGATGTGATTGCAGCAGCCAGAGACCAACATCTAAATTTTCAAGCCACTTACCAAATGCCGGCTAACAATCTGTCTGTAGTATTTAAACGCTCTTGACCATGGAGATTAGCAGACTCGAACTGCTGACATCCTGCTTGCAAAGCAGGCGCTCTACCAACTGAGCTAAACCCCCATCAACTATAAACAGCTCTGAGAAACAGTTTTTGCTGATTTTTAAATATTATATCATTACTCAATAGATTATGCAAGAAAAAAATCAGGTAGTGGCGGCGCTGTATAAATTTGTCAGCTTACCGGACTTTGCCGAGAAACAAGAACCCCTACTGTCTTACTGCCAATCACAAGGTATCAAGGGGACTATTTTATTGGCAGCAGAGGGTATTAACGGCACTATTGCCGGCTCGCGTCAAGGGGTTGACTCTGTTTTGGCGTTTTTGCGTTCTGACCCCCGTTTAGCAGACTTAGAACACAAAGAGTCATATTCTCAAACACAGCCCTTTGAACGCCTGAAGGTGCGGTTAAAGGCGGAAATTGTGACCATGGGTTTACCAGAAGTTGACCCAAATCAGCAGGTGGGTACTTATGTTAGTCCTCAAGAATGGAATGATTTGATTTGTGACCCGGAGGTGATTGTCATTGACACCCGTAATGATTACGAAGTGAATATCGGTACTTTTAAAACAGCACAAAATCCCCAAACTAAATCTTTCCGAGAGTTCCCGGAATATGTGAGTAAGAACCTTGACCCCAATCAACACAAGAAAGTCGCTTTGTTTTGTACAGGGGGGATTCGTTGTGAAAAAGCCTCAGCTTTTATGCTCTCCCAAGGTTTTACGGAGGTCTATCACCTCAAGGGTGGTATTCTCAAGTATTTAGAATCAGTACCAGCAGAGGAAAGTTTGTGGGAGGGTGAATGTTTTGTTTTTGATGAACGGGTTGCGGTTCGTCATGGATTGGAGTTAGGTAGTCATGAGTTATGCTTTTGTTGCGGATATCCTATTTCTGAGGAAGATAAGGCTTCTCCTGAATATGAAGAAGGTATTTCTTGTCCTCACTGCTTTGATAGTCTGACTCCGGAAAAAAGGCTGCGTCAACAGGAGAAGTGGAAACAGTATAGATTACAGCACCTTTTTTCTGCATGAGCCATACCAGGGTGGGCTTTCCTGCCCACAGGAGAAGATTTATAATCTTAATCTGGGTGAGAAGATTATGACACAAATAATTCAAGCCAAAAATATTGATTTACGCTACTTAATTGATAATTTTGGTATTGAGCTAGTTTTAGATAGACAATTCTTCTGGGAATGGGAAGAGGAATTACCAGAAATTACAGATTTAGAGAAACAACTTTTAGATAAAGTAAAGGCTGGTTATTTGAATCTGCTCAATTATCCGCCCTTGTTAGAAGATGTTGTCAGAATGGCAATTGTAGATCCCATACTTTTTATTGGTGATTTTTACCTATCTCCTTTTTATGTAAAGTCAGAAGAGTCTATAGATATTGCAGTACCAGATGAAGATATAATCATCAAGGGTAGAATCGATACTTTAGTTTTAAAAGACCGATTCTGGGTGATGATTATTGAATCAAAAAAAGCTTCATTTTCTATTGAAGAAGGACTTGCACAAATTCTTGCCTATATGTTAGGTAACCCCTATGCTGACCAACCCAGTTTTGGAATGATTGCTACAGGGAGCGAGTTTATTTTTGTAAAGTTAGTCAAAGGAAAACCACCCCGTTATTCTTTATCAAAAGGGTTTTTAATGCGTAACCCTGGGAATGAATTGTATGAAGTTTTGCGTATTCTCAAGGGTTTAACTCAATTGGTGAATGTATAGTAATACTGAATACACAGCGGATTTCATCTAGGTGAGGTACACTCTTAGCGGGCAGGATGCCCACCCCACAATAGTTTTATAATTAAATCTGTATTTTATCTAGGTAGAAAGTGCTGTATCATTTCTGGGAAGTATCTGTCATCAATGTTTTGATAATTTCCTCTAGTCTTGCTTGAATTTCCTTGTGTGTTTGCACACCTTCAAAGGCATAACGATTATAACCATTACGCTCGATGATTTCTTCTAAATAGCGCATCCGGTCTTCAGATGCGGGGTGTGTACTCAAATAGGCGGGGATAGTTCGTCCTTTTTCCTGTTGTTTGATAGTAGCAAAGAAATTGCGTAAACCATCAGCAGCATAACCCGCACCAGCTAATACACGAGTACCAACAACGTCGGCTTGAGTTTCTTGTTGACGGCCATAATCTAGGATTGCTAAGGTAGATATCAGATTACCAAAAGGGATAATTTGCCCAACGTTGGACAGGAGATTGGCGTTAGTTATCCGATCAAATCCATGAGATAAAACTGCGTGACCAACTTCGTGTCCTAATAGTCCGGCTAATTCTGCTTCTGAATTGAGGGCCATAATCGCCCCGGTATTGACAAATACTTTACCACCGGGTAGAGCAAAGGCATTGAGAGAATCATCTAAGATGACATTAAATTCATACTCAAAATCATTGCGCCCCATTAAGTTGGCAATGTTATTACCAATGCGGCTAACGTATTCTACAATGGTGGGGTCTTCTATTAAAGTTGATTGCTGCTTATAAGCTGCTGCAACCTGCGCCCCCATAGCTGACTCACCTTGGAGGATCAAAGGAGCTAATCTGACGGCTTGGATGTTGTTACCAGTTACAATCCCAATTGTAGCACCGACAATGCCCTGCAATACCACTTGTTGATTTAGTTGACTACGAAAGCGGTTAAAATTATTTTCAGCAATACTGGTAAATTCCTCGGCTTGGGGATGATCGGGGTAAGTCATCGCAAATTGACGCGCAGTAATAGAGGCTTCTAACCATTGTTCAGCTTCTTGCTGGGTTTTAATCAGGGCTTGATTTAGTTCTGCCGATTGGGGGAAAATACTGATGGCACGCTCTAAAACAGGTAGTATATCTTTTTTATCACCATATTTTTTCGTGGCTTCTGCATAGAGTGTATATGCAGGGGTGAATTCTGGATGTCTTTCTAGAAGCATTTGTAAAGGGACAAAGATTTTACTGGTAAGTCCCTGCTGCATTCCCTCGGTGGCGTTGCGCCAATATACTCTACCAGCGCCAGAAAGTTGTTCTGGGTCAGTAATTGGCTCAGGAAGCTTACTTGTGGCTGTTTTATGAGCAAATGGGGTTTTGACTTGGCGGTAAAGTTTTTCGGCTCCTGCGGTATCTCCTGCTAGGTATAATTGATCTGCTTTCACCAGAGTTTGCAAGCGGTTAGCTACATTGGGAATTTGTGCTGTAGAAATGATGGGTATTGCTAGGTGAAGACATAAGAATAAAACTATACCACCGGCTACCCATAGCAAGGGCATTTTTTTCATGCTTTTTTCCCCGATAATGGTAAACTAACCCAGACAGATGTATTTTAGGCGATCGCACTCGGTTGCTTTTATCTGTGCAACACAGTAATTTCACTATAATATTTTCCCCAAATATTATCCAGGGTTTCTGAAAAATTTTTAACATAAATATAAAAATTTATAGTAAAATCACTAAGATATCGATCGCCCCTCCCATAAACCGCGTTTCCCTTGGGTTGAGATATAGTCAAAGTGTAGTTATTGTTTTGAAGTTATGCTTATAGGGAACAGGGAACAGGGAACAGGGAACACACAAAAAACAATAAAATCCAGTCCCCTCCCCTTACAAGGGGAGGGTTAGGGTGGGGTCAAACAATATTTGATACACTAATTATGACTTGACTCATGACTTGACAAACATCCTCTTAGGCTGAACTAGAAAACTTACCCCTAATTACTTATGACAAAGCCTTTCCAAGGGGACTAATTGAAATCATTCCTGATGTAAAGCTTGGTCAATAGCGATCGCCTTTAGTGGTGACTAAAGGCAATTCAAAACAGGATAATTATTTCTTATGGGCTAAAGTTAAACCATCGGCGATGGGAAGTAAACTCAAATTAATCCGCTGGTCTTGGTGTAGTTTTTCATTAAGGGCGCGAATGTTGGTAGTGCGATTGTCTTGAATTTCTGGGTTGGCTACACTACCAGACCAAAGTACATTATCAATCAAAATTAATCCCCCTGGTCTGACTAGTTGGAGCGATCGCTCATAATAACCGTCATAATTACTTTTGTCAGCATCAATAAAGGCAAAGTCAAAGGTTTCTGCTGCACCTGCTGCTAATAATTGGTCTAATGTCTCCATTGCTGGGGCAATGTGTAAATCAATTTTATCTGCAACCCCAGCTTTTTGCCAATAACGACGGGCGATCGCTGTAAACTCTGCACTCACATCACAGGCTACTACCCGACCATCGGGAGGTAATGCCAAAGACACCACCAGGGAACTATAACCCGTAAATACTCCTATATCTAAGGTTTTTTTTGCCCCCATTAACTGCACCAGCAAGGCCATAAACTGTCCCTGTTCCGGTGCAATCTGCATCACAGCCATGGGATGCTGGGCTGTTTCTGCTCTCAGTTGGGAGAGGATTTCCGGTTCCCGTAAAGATACGGATAATAAGTAGTTATATAGTGATGGTTCTATTCCCAGTGTTTTATTTGCCATAGTTCAGTGAAATTAACATCCAGATGATTGATTTTACTTCTTGAGAGTGAGAAAAGCTAATTTGTCTTTCCACCTCAAGAATGATAAATTTCTATATTTTCATAGTTAAGTTAAAAGCAGATGAACAGGAGCAATCCTGACATTCCAAGAGAGTTGTGTACTTGTTTTCAGTGGTCAGATTAAGAGCGTGTGTCAGGTGTGAGGGTCACAATGTCAGCTAAACCTAGTTTAGCTGACATCCTGGGTAAAAGTGCCTGAACTTGAACATTATCGGTTGGGAGCTAAAGCATAAATTTTAACCTTGGATTGAGGTACTAATCCGAGGTTTGCTTTTAGGCATCTGTGAATTGTTTTTTCTTAATTAAAGCCTTTTTAAGGCTCATAAAGTACACACCAATTCCCTATTCCCTATTCCCTATTCCCTGTTCCCTCAAACTAAAAAAAATTGTACCTCACGAGCATGGGAAATGCTATAATTTACACATAAAATTATCCTATGCCAGAAGAAATATGACAACCACCACAGCAACAAAAACCACCCGGTAAAGAGTCAGAAATGAAGCCCCAGCCCAAAGCTGATGATCCGCACTATCAAGAGTCAACGGCTAATTACTTATAAAAAACAACAACTACAACCTATGACATCCCCAAAACCATTGCTAGGTACAGACTTAGTAGATTGTGCTAGAGCAAATGCCAAGCAAGGAATAGAAATTGCTGCTTATCAATGTGGCTATGGCGATGATATTAATAGTTTTAGCCAAGCCCTGAGAGAATCTTGTCAGACAATGAATTTAAAGGTGAGAGAGCTCAATGAATTAATTACTAATCAAGACAAAATTATAGAATTAGGCACTGGGGAAATTGTCGCCCCTGAAACATCCTCACAGTTATAACCCTAAAATTACTCGCGCCAAATTAAAGTAAATCAAAACACCCAGGACATCAACGGCTGTAGTAATAAACGGTGCTGACATCAACGCGGGGTCTAAGCGGAAGGAGCGGAATAAAAATGGCAGTGCAGAACCTGAGACAGAAGCAATCACAGAAATAGCTACCAAACTGCTACCTACAGTAAATGCGACCTCTGGGCGGTCTTGCAAAAAATAAGCCCAGACTGTGGCGATACCACCTAACATTATTCCCAAAAAAGCCCCGGCGATCGCTTCTCTGCCAATTACCTGCCATACTCCCAGGGATCTGATTTCATCGGTACTCATGCCGCGAATTACCACTGTAGAAGATTGAGCGCCCACATTACCACCAGTACCTGTGAGCAAAGGGATAAAGGCCGTCAGTATTACCACTTCTTCTAAGATATCTTCCTGAGACTTAATAATTGTGCCAGTGATTGTATTAGTGATGAGTAAGACAAACAACCATAGTACCCGCTTCCGGGCAACTTGTACCAAACTCATTTGAAAATAGTTGTCACCATCGGACTGCACACCACCGCCCAGGGCGTAGATATCTTCAGTAGTCTCCTGTTCCAGAATATCAATCACATCATCAACCGTGACAATACCTACTAGACGCTGTTCTTTATCCACCACAGGTAGAGCTAAAAAATCATATCTTTGAATTAATCTAGCGACTTCTTCTTGGTCTGTATCAGTGTAAACAAACACAACTTCACGGGTCATAATTTCGCCAATGGTTTGCTCTGGCTGAGATACTACCAACTCTCGTAAAGAAACAATACCCGTCAAACGCCTGACGCTATCGGTAGCGTAAAGGTAGTAAATCGTTTCACTCAGATGAGCCAGACGGCGAATGCGTTCTATGGCTTGAGATACCGTCAGACGTTCTTTGATATAAAT
Source organism: uncultured Nodularia sp. (assembly GCA_903911355.1). Taxonomy (GTDB): domain Bacteria; phylum Cyanobacteriota; class Cyanobacteriia; order Cyanobacteriales; family Nostocaceae; genus Anabaenopsis; species Anabaenopsis arnoldii. The sequence goes on from CAIWDD010000033.1 coordinate 9,119, forward strand.
TAACTTCGGGGTCATGATCCGCCCAGCCGTACCCGCTTCATAACCTAAGAGTTGGGCTGTAGCTTGACGTTCTGCTGGGCTGAGTTGTTCTAGCAAGCGGTTGACAACTTTGGCTGGTAACTCGTCAAATAATCTGGCGCGGTCATCCGGGGACATTTTATCTACAATGTCACGGACATCCTGGCTTTTGAGTTCCTCAATTAAATGTTCTTGAACACTATAGTCGAGATATTCATACACCTCGATAGCCTCAGTTTTAGGAAGCAAGCGAAAAACCAAAGCTTGCATTGCTTCTGGTAAACCTTCAATGGCCTCAGCAATATCCGCAGGTTGTACGGGTCTGAGAATAGATTTTGCTGCTTGTAAGTCCCCCAATTCTAGGAACATTCGTAGCTCATTTCGCACCAGGTCTTGCAATTCGCTACGGCTGACATTTGCAGTGGTGAAGTTGAAATTATTTGTTTCAGTCAAAATCTACTTTCCTCATGCAGTTGCAACAGGTTTACTACTTTTAGTTTAGGGGAATAATGAGTTTTATTGACGTAAATTTAACTCAGGCACTCTGTGGTACATCGCCGGTCAATTATTAATCTGCTTATGGCTAATTTCCGCCATTTCTACACTTTCCCTGAGAGTTTTTTGGGCAATTTTTGTGATATATACTGTTATGGCAATAGTGGCAAGTAACCCAATTATTTGCATGACCCATTGCCAGATTTGCGCTTGTGGATGACTTGACTGATTGGGAGTATTGACCATGGCTAAATTACGGGCTAAGGAGCCTATATAAACGTACATAACTGTACCGGGAATTATGCCCAAGGAACCTAAGATATAGTCTTTTAGAGAAACTTGTGTAACTCCAAAGGCGTAATTTAATAAGTTGAATGGGAAGATGGGAGATAACCGCGTGAGTAAGACAATTTTCCATCCCTCTTTAGCAACTGCTAAGTTAATGGCTGTAAATTTAGGATATTTATCAAGCTGTCGAGCCACCCAATCTCGGCATAAATAACGTCCGATCATAAAGGCTACAATTGCTCCGACCACTGCTGCAATTAAGACATATACAGACCCCCAAAACAGACCAAATAAGCAACCACCTTTGAGAGTTAAGACAGAACCTGGTATAAATAGTATAGTTGCTAAGTTGTAAATTATCATATAAGCTATGGGTGCTAAAATACCAAGACTTTGCACCTGTGAGATGGCATCATTTAAAACTTGTCTAACTGGGAAATATTGCGCCAAAATAATTAGGGTAGCAACTAGAAAACTAATTATTAATAATTTAAGTCTTCTATGTAATTGGTTTTTTGTATCCATAAAATATTTCTTTAATCCTAAGAGGTTGTTTGGAAAGTATTAAACAGGTAATTGTTATCTTAGGGAACAGGGAACAGGGAACAGGGAACAGGGAACACACCGAACACACCGAACAGGGAACACACCGAAGGATTGGGAAGGATTGGGAAACAGACCGAAATAATAAAATCCAGTCCCCTCCCCTTACAAGGGGAGGGTTAGGGTGGGGTAAAACAATATTTCATACACTAATCATACCTTTTAAAACATCCTCTCAAGCA
>CAIWDD010000034.1 GCA_903911355.1 uncultured Nodularia sp.
GGATTGGGAAACAGACCGAAATAATAAAATCCAGTCCCCTCCCCTTACAAGGGGAGGGTTAGGGTGGGGTAAAACAATATTTGATACACTAATCATACCTTTTAAAACATCCTCTAAGGTACTCAAACACAAAGGCAATTTAATAAAAGATGAATGGTATCCAAATATTAAGATGTTTAATTTTTGGATAAAGCCTTTTTCAGGCTCATGAAGTACACACCAATTCTCTATTCCCTGTTCCCTGTTCCCTGTTCCCTCAAACTAAAAAAAGTTGTACCTCACGAGCATGGGAAATGCTATATTAATATAGGATATTTATCAAGTTTTTATCGCCGATACCAGCGGCGAATGCGTTTCGGTGATATACCCAGAAGGTAAGCAGTAATCACTATTTGATTCAGAATTGTAGTGTAAAATACCCCTTTTTGCAACCATCTCCGCGCAGAAGTAATAACTGGTACAGGGATGATGATAATTTTGCCGATGCTTTGTAAACGACGGATGAGTTCAAAATCCTCCATGATGGGTAAATCTGGAAAATTACCAACTTTATCGAATACTTCTGCTGTTAAAAATATTGCCTGGTCACCATAGGGCATTTGACAAAAACGCGATCGCCAATTTACTCCTTTTTCTACCCATCTCAAAGTCCACAGGGTGGCATTAATCTGTAAAGCAAAGGCTCCCGCTACCATCAGCGGCTGTTGTACCGCTGTGCGAATCATACCATCAAATCCAGGGGGTAAGCGTGTATCGGCGTGGAGAAACAGGAGTATGTCCCCACTTGCAGCCATAGCACCTGTATTCATTTGAGTAGCACGACCAGGAGCAGATGCGATGACTTTGACATTTAAAGATTCAGCTATGGTAACAGTGTCATCTTGTGAGCCACCATCTACTACGATTAATTCTACATTAGTGCTGGGTTGAGTACAAGCGATCGCCTCTCGAATATTTCCCGCTTCGTTATAGGTGGGGATAATAATTGAAATTTTGTTATGCACTGCTTTTGTGAAGTCTCACAAGAGGTTATTTTAGAATAATACTTTGAATTGAAATACCCCCTTCCGTGTATGAGAGGAAGAGGGTTAGGGTGATCTTATCTACTTAATTACGAATTACCTTGGCGTAGCGCTGCCGCAGGAAAAAGGAAATATGAGGGATTATTTCAGTATCCGCCTTCTTCTTCGTATTCTGGCTGTCTTTCTTTGATTTTCTTGGGAATATTCACTGGCTTTGGTGCATCCTCCCAAGCATCGCCTTCTATATCATCATCATCATCGTATTCGTTGGTGTAAGCTTGGGTTTCATATCTAGGTTTAGGTGGCTCTTGATATCTATCCCTAGGAGTAACTTCACTCCAGTTATCTTCCTCGTCTTCTTCGTATTGAATAGATTCGTACTGTTGGGCCCGCATGACTTGACGACGGGGGATTTCTTCTTCCACATAGTCTTGGGTCCATTCCTCCTGTTCCACAGGTTCAGGAGCGCGAACTCTGGTTTTAGGTGGTTGTAATGGTACTCCACTAGGTAGCTGATTCGTTGGTGAAACCGTGCGGGGAATATAGCCATATTCCTCTTCTGCTTCTCTTTCCCAGGGTGCTTTACCGATACCTAAGCGCTCTAGTACGCCCACTGTTAACTGGTTAACTCGCTCTTCGGCTCCTTCAAATACAATCAACCTACTCGGTCCGGTGCTGACGACTTCATCCATCGATAACTCGTAGGTGCTGAGAAATTGGTCAGGAATTTGGGGGACTCCTAAAGAGGCGACGACTATGGAAAGAATCCGACCAGTTTCGCCATTGAACTTGAAACCCCGCACTCTCCCTAATACTTCACCCGTTTCTGTGATTACTTCCCAGTTAATCAGGTTGCTTAAACTCTCAATCTCAATATCTTCGATCGCATCTTCGTTATCAACGAGAATTACATCACCAATTTGGTTGATAGTGTTGAGGTACATATAGCGCGGCAGACCCGAAATAGAGATCAGGCTGTCTCGCAAACCAAGAGCCACAACCTCTCTTTGATCAATATCAACCCAAAGTTGATTGACGATACCGAGCCGTTTGCCGTTATCGCGAGTAATCACCTGGGTGTTTAATATGTCGGAACGCCTAATTATCTGTTCAGAGGTCATTCTATACCGAGTCCTGATCTCGAATCCGGTTTATCTATACACTATTATTAACAAAATCTCAAGCAGATGCATTGGATGATTTTAATTTAATCCCCAATACTTGAGTGTAAGCTCCTCGTGCTTGAGTAACGCCAATAGTCCGTTCGGCCGATTCTATCATCGGACGGCGTAAACTCACAACTATAAATTGGGCTTGTTGGGCTTGTTGTTTAATCATTTTAGCTAATCGCTCGACGTTGGCACCATCTAAAAACATATCTACCTCGTCAAAAGCATAAAATGGGGAGGGGCGGTAACGTTGTAGAGCAAAGATGAAACTTAAGGCTGTGAGGGATTTTTCCCCCCCGGACATGGACGCAAGGCGCTGTACTGGTTTACCTTTGGGGTGGGCGACTAGATTTAGCCCACTGTTAAAAATATCTTCGGGATCTTCTAGTTGCAAATAGCCGTCACCTTCGGAAAGAACCGCAAAAATAGATTGAAAGTTGGTGTTGACCGCATCAAAGGCTTCTTTAAATGCTAGTTGTCGCAATGTGGTAAAGTTTTCAATCCGTAGGAGTAATTCCGTGCGTTCGCCTTCTAGGGTCTGTAATTTTTCCGTTAGTTCTTCCAGGCGGTTCTGGGTGCGTTCGTATTCCTCTAAGGCCAACATATTCACCGGTTCCATGGCCTGTAAGCGTTTGCTTAGGCTCCGCAGTTCTTTTTGCAGTTCCTCTAAATCTACCTGGTCTGGTACTTCTGGTAAGGGATTGGGCAATTCTGCGCCGGTTTCTCGTAATTGGTTTTGCAATGCTTTCAACTCTTCGAGCCGTTTGTGTTGGGTTTCTTGGAGTTTTTCTATTTCCCATTGCAGTTGTTGTTGATGTAAAAGTTGCGATCGCAATTCTTGTTCTATTTTGTCCCGTTTTTGTTTCTCTAACCCTAAATTTTCGCTCATTTGCTGTAAATTAGCCTGGTTTTGATTAATTTCACTGCTGAGGCTAACTGATTGACTATTCAGGGAATTTAGTTGATTTTCTTGGCTGGTTTGTTGATGCTGATATTGCTGGATTTTAGCTTCAGCTTCTTGGATGCGTTCTTGCGATCGCTGTTGTTGAGTTTGACAATTTTTTAATTTTTCTTCCGCTTCCCTTAATTCTCTCTCTTTTTGTTGTAATTGTTGCTCTTGGTTTTTAATAGTTATTTGTATTTCTTGCCATTCCCTAGGGGTTTGAGATGCTTCTAACTCCCCTAACTCTTGTCGCAATTGTTGTAACTCATTTTCTTTTATTGGTAATTCCCGATCTAACACCGATAAACGGGATTGGGCGAGGCTGATTTTTTCGGTATTTTGGGTCAGTTGCGATCGCGTCCCATGCAATTGCTCTGTTAAATTCTTGACTTCTTTTTGCACTTGTTCCCATTGTAACTGCTGTTCTCGCCGGGTTTGTTTTGCCTCTGCAAGTTCCTGGGTATATTGTTTAGTTTGAGCCGATAAAGTATTTATAGACTCAGTACAACGTAATAAAATTCGCTCAATATCTGCCAACCGCCCCTTTAAAGCTATAGCTTCCTCAGATTCCCCTGACTCAGTTTTCCCAAACCGCAATACAGAACGCTGACTATTACTCCCCCCCGTCATAGCGCCGCTGGTTTCCAACAATTCCCCATCTAAGGTGACAATCCGATACAGACCCATATTTTGCCGGGCTGTTTGGATACTCGTAAAAACTACCGTATTACCGAATACATAACTAAATACATCTTGATAACGGCGATCGCATTCAATTAAATTCACCGCATAATTGACAAAACCGTGGGCATAACGCAAGGTGGCATCCTGAGTAAATTTACTAGGCTTAACCTTATTTAAAGGTAAAAAAGTTGCCCTTCCTGCCCGTTTTTGCTTGAGTAATTCAATTCCCGCGGCGGCTACGCTGTCATCTTCCACCACAATATGACCCAAACGCCCACCAGCGGCGATTTCCAACGCTAACTGATAGCGGGGGTCTACCTTACCCAACTGTACCACCAAACCGCACAACCCGGGCAGTCCCGACTGTAAAATTACCTTACTGGCTTGGGTTCCCTGTACCTCCTGTTGGGCTTGGGCTTGGGCTTCAATTTTATCTAACTGGCGTTGTTTTTCCCGTTGTTCTTGTAAAAGTCGCTTTTGGGTTTCCTGTTGGATTTGTAACTCTTGTTCTGTAGCTGTGAGAGTTGCGGCTAATTTTTGGATAGGTTCACCCCCTCCCTGAAACTCCATTTCCCAGCGACTACATTCCGCTTGTTTACCACTTAACTCCGGTTCCCAACTATTAACCAGCTGAGTTTGTTCAGTAATTAGCTGCTGTAACTGCTCATAGCGTTCTCTGAGTTGTGCTTGTTCAGTGCGTTGGGGTTCCAGGATTTGCAGTAAAGATTCAATTTGACGATTAAAAGCTGTTTGTTGCTGTACCCAAGCTTCCGAAGCTGAAGCGATCGCCGCAGCTGCTGACCTGGAAGCATCTAAAACCCCTTGGGCTTGATTTCGTGCTTCCACACAACCCAGAATAGATTCTCTGGCTAAAACCTCAGTTTGGGCTAAACTTGTTAGTGACTGCTGATATTGTGCCACATCCTGGTGAGTTTGGCTCAACTCTTGGGTTGTTTGGGTTATGGCTGCGGTTAATTCCTGTTGTCGGCGCTGGAGTTGTTTAAATTCCGCCTCTTGGGTGGCTAAAGTAGTTTGGAGGGCTAAGAGTTCCTCCTCACCCAAAGCTTTGACATAAGCATTGAGTTGTTCTAATTCCTCCGTTTGGAGAGTAATAGCAGAGTTGAGGGTATTTAACTGAGTAGTAAGTTCGGTATGACTGCGATCGCCCCCTTGAATTTGCGCCACCAAATTTTCTTGCTGTGCTTGAAGAGAGCGCCAAGATAAAACCGCTTCCCAGGACTGCTTACACTGAAACTCACTGCGGAGTACTTGATACTTTTGCGCCTTAGCACGGGCTTGAGATAGGCGATCGCGCTGTATAGTTAACTCAGTTTGAATAATCCGACAACTATCCTCCTTGTCCTTCACCTCATCCAGAGTTTTCTTAGCTTGGACAATTTTACGGTCAAAAGCCGCCACCCCAGCCAACTCATCAATAATTTCCCGACGTTCCCTAGCATTCATAGAAATAATACTAGTAACATCTCCTTGTAACACCACATTGTAACCCTCTGGATAAATCCGCAGGTTATTCAACTCCTCATGTAACTCCGTCAGAGTACAAGGCTCACCATTAATATAATAGTTAGAGGTATAACTACCCTGCTGACTTACCCGCAACCTGCGGGTTACAGTCCACTCAGTTACAGCACCCTCCCCAATCTGGGTTTGTGTCCCCGATACATTCCCCGACAAATCAAAGGTTACCGTCACACTGGCCTCAATTCCAGCGCGTCCTTTAGGCTTTTGAGCATTATTCACCAAATCCGGTAACCTATCCGCTCGCATTCCCTTAGAACTAGAAAGCCCTAAACAAAACAGCAACGCATCCAGGATATTAGATTTCCCCGAACCATTCGGCCCAGAAATGACCGTAAACCCCGGTAGTAGAGGAACCGAGGTAGTACCACCGAAGGATTTAAAGTTAGTGAGTTCCACGCGCTTGACGTGTACCATAGATGCTGCTTAACTGGGCTAATGTAGCATAAGTGTATCAATTAATTAAGATTTGGCAATAGGGATAAGACCACTTTTTAGCATCCTCTAGGGGGAGAACTAGATTTAGGTTAAGTATGAGTTGACATTAAGCTGTTTCAGGATGGAGAATCATTCTTAAGATCTTTAATTTTATCCATAGCAGTTTGATAGTATTTTGTTTTCCCTTGTCTTTTATTATATACGCCTTATGTGAGTTAAGAAATACTGTTACTTCATCAGGGTTTCCAGGTTGGATGCCAACCATAGTTGGGTAATTTTCAACGTAATTACAAGGGTTTATATACCTAATTCACATCAGCCTCATTATAATATATGTTATTGATAAAATTTAGATTTTGTACACCGACTTAATTAATTAAAATAATATTTTTAAAAGAGATGGCATAATTAAAATAATCTTTTTAAAAGAGATGGCACTTTTGCCTATTGGTGTGAGAAAATCGGTTCAAATAAGCTATTCAGGGGAATTGAATGGGCAATATAGTTGGGATTGACTTAGGCACAACTAACTCCGTGGCTGCTTTTAAATTTGCTCAAGTCGAGGTAGTGACTGCTGCTGATAACACACCACCTGACCGTAAATTGACCCGTTCTGTAGTAGCTTTTACACAAAATCAGCTAGTGGTGGGGCAAGAAGCTTATAACCAATTGCGAGCCGACCCAGAAAACGTGATCATGTCGATTAAACGGCTGATGGGTCGGGGTTTTGCCGACCAGGAGGTGCAACAACAATTATCCCGTTTTGGTTATCGGGTGACTCAAACAACCCACGGTACACAAAATAGTTTAGCGGTTTGGCTTGGTGGGCAAGAATTGCAACCAGAGGATATTTCTGCCCAAATTATTGAGAAAGTTCGGCAAAATGCCCAAAATTTCCAAAAAAACCTGGGACAAAGCAGCACCATTACAGAAGCTGTAATTACGATCCCGGCATATTTTAACGATAAGCAAAGACACGCCACCCAGACCGCAGCCCAAAGAGCTGGGTTAAATCTTCGTGAATTATTACCTGAACCCACCGCAGCGGCAATTTCCTATGGTTTCACGCCAGAGGAAACGTCTGATGTCACAACTATTTTGGTTTATGACTTTGGTGGTGGCACATTTGATGCTTGCTTACTAACAGTTAGTGGTAATCAATTCATTGAACTGGGTAAAGCTGGAAACCTCTGGTTAGGAGGTGATGATATTGACCAGCAGATTATCCAGTTCGTGAAGACGCAAGTGGCACAACAAGAAAATATCGATGATATCGATGCCTTACTTGCCAATATGCCCAATTACCAACGCCTGCGCTTTTTGGCGGATTTGAAAATTACCGTTGAGTGGGCAAAAGTGGCTTTGAGTAAAGCACCGAGTGTGCAAATTATTCCCCCAACTCCTTTACTGAATGAATTGGGTATGCCCATCATGATTGATGTGGAACTGACAAGGGAACAGTTTGAACAAATGATTACTCCCTTGGTGGAACGTACTATACCTATTTGTGACGATGCTATCCGCTATGCAGAATATACACCCGACTTAGTAGATATAGTGCTGCTGGTGGGTGGTTCCTCACAAATTCCTTTAGTACAGCAAAAAGTCCGGGAAGCGTTTGGAGAAGATAAAGTCGTTGTCCATCCCCGTCCTATGTATGCCATTGCTGAAGGTGCAGCAATTGTGGCAGCCGGATTGACCGAAAAAGTGGGGACAGTTTCGCGGGATTATTATATTCAATTGATTAATGGCGCTCACAAAGTCATTAGTCGTGGGGACGTTTTGCCTGTCAGAACCGCACAAACTTTTAGAACAATAGAAGACGGACAAAGCCTAATTCGCTTAGAGTTATTTAACCGTGACGATGAACTAGAGGTGATGGAACCGATTGGCAAAATCTGGCTACCTCTGTACCAAGGTTATCCAAAGGGAACTGAGGTCATGGTGACGTTGGAGTTGGATGAGTTGCGGGGTACATTGCAAATCATCGCAGTTCTCAAAAATGAACCCTCAGTGAGGGTTAGTAGTTTATTTTCACGGGGCGGAACAGATGAGAAAATTAATGACGACGTAGACGAAATCATCCAAGAAATCAATGCCAGTGGTTATTCTCAGGATTCGATTGCAGCATTTAGTCAAAGAGTCATGGGAGTGATTGAATTAGCTAACCAAATTGTTGATCCCAAAACTGGTAAAGAGCGAGAAGATGTGCGTACCTCTACCTATCAGAAGTACAGAGAATTAAAATCACATACATCTATTGATCGTCAATTAGCTTCGTTTTGGCATAAGGAATGTAGTTTTGTGGCCAATACTTATGGATTTTTTATGAGTCCAGAGCAACAAGCACGCTTGCGAGAGATTTCTTCACAATTAGACAATGCCCTCAAGCAAAATGATTTTTCTACCATGCAAGTAGGTATAGAACAAGCAGTAACAGAAATGACTTTGCTTCCAGAAGATTTACAAAGGATTCTCAATTGTCGGGATGCTGCTTATAAAGCCAATCGTATTTCCCTCTCGCAAGGAGAATTGATCAATGACAAAAAAGAGCGCATGGTAGCCGCACTGAGGCGTTTAGACAGAGAAGAAGCTGACTGTATTTGGTTAGAATTACAGCCAGAAGTCCAATACTGGTTGTATCAAGAAATACAAAAAGGTCAAATTCAGACAGGGTTAAGCCGATGAAAACTCATCTTACCTGTCCAGTGTGCGATCGCCAAGAAATCGAGGGTGATATCTGTCCCAACTGCGAAACTGATCTTTCTCTGGTGCGAATGCTTGTAGAACTACCAAGGGAAAAGCCAGGGATTTCAGTATGGTTATTAATTATGGCGGCAATAGGGTGTTCATGCCTTGGTTTTGCTGCGGCGATCATATTCAGGTTTTTTGCTGTGGGGACGATGTAGTGGCAAATTTAAATAAATCTTGAGTGAGAAAAAAACCTCTGAGAGGATGTTTGGAAAGTATTAAACAACTCAATTAAGCGAGTCTTCTAAGCATTAACCGAATCATAGCGATTTGCACAAATGTTTCATGGGTCTGGGGTAAAATTTCGTAGTCCTTACTCAATCGACGACACCAATTAAAC
>CAIWDD010000035.1 GCA_903911355.1 uncultured Nodularia sp.
GATCGCCACCAAGGGAAGCGTTACAAACCCCCCTCTCAAAGCCATAGAAAATAAACCTTTGCGTACCTTTGCGTACCTTTGCGCCCCTTTGCGTTTAACAACAGATATAGTCGCCACCTAAAAGGGGTTAAAATTTACGTTGGATGCTACACGGGGAGCCGGGGGTTAAAAACCCCCGTCTCAAAGCTAAAGTCAGATAAATCTGACTATAATCTCATGTATTTGATTATCTTTAGCTAGAAGTCGGGGATCTGTGGGGTGGTTAAGATCCCCGACTTCTCACATCATCACAGATAATCTAGGATAATTTAGCTAGAAGTCGGGGATCTGTGGGGTGGTTAAGATCCCCGACTTTTCACATCATCACAGATAATCTAGGATAATTTAGCTAGAAGTCCAGGATCTGTGGGGCGATCGCCACCCAGAGGATCCTGACAAGGGGAGGGGTTGGGGGTGGGGTCAAACCTCATCCCACCATCTACCCAGGGCGATCGCAGATTCATCTACATATATCTGGTTAATTGGACTCGATAACGCTCTTTTTTAGTGACAGCAATTTCCCCTACTTCTAAACGTCCCTTACCACGAATAGCGATTAAGTCCCCTGATTTCACCTGAGAACTAGCTTGATTAACGTCTTTCCAATTAACGCGGACATCACCACTCTCAATAAAAGTCACCATTTTACTGCGGGACATTCCAAAACCAGCGGAGGCGATCGCATCTAATCGCAGGGAAGCTTCCACGCTAGTTAGTTCTTTCTTCTTAGGTTCCCTAACTTTTAACTCCGTGAGATCAATCACTTGAGTTTTCACCGGAACCGAGCGCACCTGTTGCAGATTCATTTGTAAAAATTCTGCCAACTCCGGTATAACAATTGCTTGGGCTCCCCGTTCTCCCAGAACAATAATATCCCCGGTTTTTTCCCGGACTATACCGGTTCCCAACATTGCGCCTAAAAAGTCCCGGTGAGTAGCCGTATCAAACAGAAAATTACCAGCAATTTCTAAAGCTACAAGGTCAACTTGAGATTGATCTAAAGGAAGTTCTGAGCGAGCGATCGCTATTCTTTGGCGTTCTGCTTGGGGATAACCCCCCCACCCTACTAATTGTACATCTGTTAACCGACTAAATACCCGGTTAATTTCTGCCAATTCTGGCGGTGACAAAAAATCAGTCAAAACCACTTCCCAAGTTTTAATAGCCTGTTCAGCCTGATCAATCACACGGGCGATAGTATCACGATTTTCTACACCCTTTAACAGTTCTTCTCTGGGTAACATGATGTCAATGGTAAAATTTATGGTAAGACTTCAAATCTTTTTGTTTGAAAATTTTTCATAGTTAATTTCTAAGTCCCAGATGTATCAGCATACCCCTGGATATTTTCCGGGTTAAATTTCCGTAAAATCCTGGTTGCTTGGCGGCTAATAGCCTCAGACACCTGAGCCACAACTATGTATTTACCCATATCTAAACGATTGCGGTAGGGTAAAGCATCACCACTGAGGAGTAACCCAACACCACCACCGACAAACACGCTACCCATAGCGCCACCAACAGCGCCTAACAGTCCCCCAACGACGTGGTTACCAATTTCCCCGGCCCAAGCAAAAGTATCTAAACCTGTAATTAAACTAAAGGTAAAACCTGCAAAAAAACCGAATGGTATTAACCAGTATGACATCAGCCTAGCTTGCTTTTGCGCTTGCTCTTTCGGGTCAACCAAGCCAAACTCATCAGCGGTTTTATAACCCCTACCCAGAATAGTGCTTTGTATACCTTCTGCTTCTAGAGCTAAGTAAGCGGCTTCGGCTTGAATGCGGTCTGGTAATACAGCAATAAGGTAATTCATGAAAGCAATAATAATGGTTTGATAAAAGTTCTTATGTTCCTAATTATAGAGTATCAGTGCTGCCACAATTAAGCTCCTAAGTTGAGAGATTCAGGACATATTACCATTATTCCATTGTGGCGGGGTTGGTGTATCCATAGGGGCGCAAAAATCTGTGACACCTTGCTTGAGAACATATATCAGAACTGGTGTAGCCAAACTCTCAGGAAAACTGGGCATTTTTTTCAGACGTTCCATAATCCTGACCACAGAGCTACTTAACAAATCTTCGCGGTATTCCTGTTGACAAATTAGCGATCGCCATTTTCTGGCCATAGCATCCAACCATTCAGAGTTAGTGATTCCTGGTTCTTGTCCCGCTCGGATAGCCAAGCTCATCGCAGCATCTTCTAAGTCTCCATCACAATCTTCAATCAAGTCTAGGGCTTCCATCGCACTGGAATCATCAGCTAACTGAGAACGAAACAGGGCAATTTCTTGGGATGTAACTTTGGTCATAGAATATTAAAAGTCATTTAAAATCTAAATATAGCAATATCCAGCTATAATAGTTGATTTTTTCTTCTTTACCAACCCTAATCAATTTAACTGTTGCTCTTTTCCCGACGGCCTTGCAAATTCATCATCATCTGTGCGTAAATCTCCCGATTGATTGGGTAAAAATAGATCAGAAACAAACCAGAAATCAAGAAGATTGTTGGTAGTGGACCCACAGCGAAGCGGATGGCTAATAATGCTGAGTCTGGTTGTATAGGTAGGGTGGTTTCTCCCGGTATAGCTGCTTGAAAACCAGATGTTTCTAAGGCGTTACCCACTAAAAATATTCCCAGAGCTAAACCTAATTTTTGCAGTAACACCATAAAGCCATAAAAAATACCTTCTCGGCGTTGTCCTGTTTGCAGTTCATCTAACTCAATCACATCTGGAATTAGTGACCAGGGAATCAGATAAGCTGTGGATACCCCACAACCAGCCATGACGGCCATAAAATACATTAAACCTACCTGTCCCGGTTGTAAGAAGAATAAACCCCCTGCGGCTAATATCCATAAACTCATACCCAGAAAATAAACTACTTTTCTGCCGATTTTTTTACTCAAACCACCCCACACAAATAACATAAGTAAAGCTGTTCCCTGGACTGCAATCATGGTGGTGGGAATATCGGAGTCTTTCAGACCCATATAGTTGACGACGAAATAAGGTATGGTGGTAGCTGTGATTTGTACTGCTAGCCAAGAACAAAGATAAATCCCAATCACAAATAGATAGGGTCGATTGCTAAAGACGATTTTTAGTTGTGCTAAGAAGGGTATAGATACAGGTTGTTGTCCTTGGTGGTGTTGATTTTCAAAAGCTAAGACCCGTTGACGGACTCCAAAAGCACATACATATAACCCGGAAACGGAAATTACCGCACAAACAGCGGCTAAAATCAAGTATTGTTGTTCGCGATCGCTAATAGTAGAAAAAATAATTTGTGCCAGGAGCAAAGACAAAATACTACCACCAATAGAGAACCCGAAGCGAAAGCTATTCAAGGTAGTACGTTCATCATAATCTTGAGTCAGTTCCGGGGTCATTGCCGCATAAGGCAAACCAACAACGGTAAAAAATACTTGGGAGATTAACCCGATACCAACATAATACCAAAATAAAGGCCAAATATTAGTAGTGGGGTCTGTGGTAAAACGTGGTACAATCCACTGTAATAAAAAAATCATCCCAAAGGGAATAGCCCCATAGACTAGCCAAGGGAGACGACGACCCCAGCGACGGGATTTAGTTCTGTCAGATAACACGCCGATAATGGGATCGTTGATGGCATCCCAAATCTTACCCACCATTAAAATACTACCAGCTAACCCGGCGGGAATCCCAGCAACATTGGTAAAAAAAACCAGGAGAAAAAATATAGAAATATTACCAGTAACTGCTGTCCCTAAATCTCCAGCGCCATAAGCTAATTTAGTTTTGAGATCCAGCTTTTGATTTTCGGGATTAATTGGGGCGTATTCATCAACAGAATCATTCATGCTCATACTAAAATATAGAATTTATACTTGATTTATACTTGCTTCAGTATCACCTAAACATCACCACCTTTATGTCAGACCTTTACATTTCTTGGTCAGATTATTACCAAAAAATTGAACGCCTAGCAGCCCATATCTATCAATCAGGTTGGGAATTTAACCAGATTGTTTGTCTTGCTAGGGGGGGACTGCGAGTGGGGGATATTATTTCCCGGATATATCAGCAGCCTTTGGCAATTTTAGCCACATCATCTTACAGTGGTTCTGGGAAGCAAGAAAGGGGTAATTTAACTCTGGCTCGTCATATAACGATGACTACAGAAAAATTAGGTTCCCAGATTCTCCTAGTTGATGACTTGGTAGATTCGGGAATCACCCTTGAGCAAACTATACCTTGGCTCAAAGAAACTAGTAATTTACCTGTCGTGGAAATTCGCACGGCTGTAATTTGGTATAAAGCCTGTTCTGCTTTCCAACCTGATTATTATGTTGATTATCTGCCCGATAACCCCTGGATTCATCAACCCTTTGAACATTATGAACATATCACACCGGCAGAAATAACTAGTAAAATTACACAATCGGTGGGTAATTTTTAGTATTAAATTATAGTGTTATTAAATCATAGCCCCAGCCATCAAGCCCAGAACAGCCCCAGTAGGGACTAATTGCCATGTGGGACGGCGGAAGCGGACTAGGGCAATTAAAGCTAAAATGGCGACTATCAACGCGAACACGGAGCGCACCGGGGTATCTTGAATTAAGGCTGTTTTTCCCAGGGGAATGGCTGCAGCTGCGATCGCTCCTAGAACCGCAGGGGTTACCCCGCGCAAAAAGCTGCGAATCCAGGGATTTTGACGAATGCGAACTAACAGGGGTGCAGCCCCCATAATGAATAGAAAGGAAGGGGTAAAAATTGCCACACAAGAGATTAAAGCCCCCAAAGCCCCAGCCACCTTATAACCAATGAATGCGGCGGTAATTACTACAGGACCGGGAGTAAATTCCCCAATAGCAACACCGTCAATAAATTCCCTGGGGGTTAACCAATGAAATTGATTAACCACTTCTAACTCCAGGAGGGGGATAATTACTAACCCACCGCCAAAGATGAAACTACCCACCTTCAAGAAGAATAGTGTTAGGGTTAAATAATACTCTTGAATCCGTTCTAGTCCCCAAAAGCTCGATAATGTTAGGGTCTTACTAGTTACCATTGCCATGGTATGAGGTAACATCTGCATCAGAGGTACAAGGGGAACTAGCCAAGCAGTGGAAGCGGGGGGGTAAATAACTAACCCTACCATCCCCGCTAACAAGAATTGCCACAATACATTGATGGGAAATAGTACAGTAACCACAAAAACCGTGATGGCGATCGCTATACCTGGATAATCAGTAATAGCTCGTTTGGCTAACTTCCAGCAAAAGCCGAAAATAATCGCAATTAGCACCGGGGTAATTCCCAGAAACAAATTTTCAATCTGTGGTACACCCTGAAACCGAAAATAAGCCCAAGACAGAATCAGGACAATCACAAAAGCGGGTAAAATAAAACAAACCCCCGCCACCAAAGCCCCCAAAATTCCCCCCCGCAGGTATCCGGTATAAATTCCCATCTGGGTAGAAGCAGGACCTGGTAACATTTCACAAACCGCGACCCCGGCTAAAAATTCCTCCTCGGTAAACCAACCCCGCTGCACCACAAACTCATCATGAATCATGGCAATATGAGCTTGGGGTCCACCAAAGCCAGTCAAACCCAGCTTGAGAAATAATTGAGCTAGTTCGAGCAACCGAGCCGATAACCTAGGCTGTGAGTCTATAGATTTATGATTACTTTCTTGATTCATGTCTGGTTAATCAGTAGGAGCAGATATCAATCAAAACAGCCACAGCCAAATGGGGAGAGTAACTAGTAGTAGTATACACCCCACCGCTAAAGAAGTCACTGCCAGATCACGGTCAAGATTAAAAGTTTCCGCAATTATTAATGTGGCAAATGCTGGAGGCATAGCCATTTGTAGTAAAATTACCTGTGCGGCTTTACCAGTCACCCCCCAGAGTGGCAAGGTGCTACCAATCAATAAGGGAACAATTAACATTTTAATAGTTAAGCTGATACCCGCATCCGGTAGCCTGTGCCAAGAATTTAGGCTAGACAGCCTCATGCCAATTAACACTAAAGTTAAACTAACTACAATCCAACCTAATATTTCTAGGCTATATTCAAAAACGACCGGGAGGCTAACTTGGCGAAATAGCAAGCCCAAGGCGAAACTCCACAGAGCAGGATTCACGACAATTGACTGGGTAATTTGCCCGTAATTCCTGATATTACCGCCAAAATGAGATGCTAATACTATACCAAAGCCATAGGCGCCAAAAAGTGATCCCAACATATCGTAAAACAAAGCCCAGGCAAAGTATTCCTGACCTAATAATGCGAGAGTAATGGGGAAACCCAGGTAACCTGTGTTACCAACCATCGCAGCTAGGAGTAAACTACCTTGTGTTGATTTCTGGTGGATGTTTTTGGTCAAATAGGCTTGACCTTTCATCGCCCACCAAGCCAAAAATGCCCCTAAAAAAATGGCTAAGTGGGCAATAACCGGAGCAATCCAAATCTGTCCGGATAGGTCGGCCTGGCGGAGAAAAGCAATTATACTTATGGGTACTCCTACCCAAAACAGCCCTTGACCGACAAGAGTAGGAACCGTAGGAGGTAGTTTGCGTCCCACGATAAAACCTACTAGGACTAATCCCACCAGTTTCAAGTATAGTTCTAGGAGGTTAGCCAAAATTGCGCCCTGGAATAATAGATATGAATGGTACTGAAGATCTTTATCTCCCCAGTCTACAATTTTTGATAAATATTGCACAAAAACAGGAGATGTCTCTTGAGTAAAGCCCGGTTTTCTAAACAAGCCCATCATTTATCAGGTGACCCTAGTGAAGATATTCCCGTGGCTTTACGGGATGTCCCTGAGACCACAGCCCAACCGCCTGTGCAAAATCTAGTTTTGGTGATGGGGGGACTCGCAGGGTTTATTCTAGTGGGTTTAATTGCTGGTTTGTGGTTCTTTGTGATCTCACCCAGGGCTGATGTTGATTCCTCATCACCTGAGAATGTAGACGCACAACCTGGGGATTCTGTCAATAGTCAAGATAATAATGTCGATGCCCTCTTAGGTCATTTGACATACCCAGAAGCGCCGCAGTCAGAACTGTTAGCAATTTCTGCCGATGGGCGCATTAGGTTGCGCACAGCAGCGGCTCAAAGGTATCTGGCCATGGCCCAAGCGGCGCGACGTGAGGGTGTAATTTTAGTGCCAATTTCTGGGTTCCGATCCGTGGAAGAGCAGGAACAGTTATTTTTTGCTATTGGTGCTAGGCGTAATCAAACCCCAGCCCAAAGGGCGGCTTTGAGTGCGCCCCCTGGACATAGTGAACATCATACAGGCTATGCTGTGGATATAGGTGATGGCGCAGCACCCGCTACTAATCTCCAAACCAACTTTGAAAATACCAGGGCTTTTCGCTGGTTAGAAGCCAATGCAGCCCGTTTTGGTTTTGAACTGTCCTTTGGAGAAAATAACCCCCAAGGTGTCAGTTATGAACCTTGGCACTGGCGTTTTGTGGGCGATCGCCATAGTCTAGAATTATTCTACAAAGCCAGAAATTTAAACCCCAAACCATGACGGGTCAGGATTTTCTCATGTCCTCCCATCGCCAGTTAAACCAGCAAAGATACCCTCATGGACTTGATTTATCAAGGTTTCAGCAATTACTTGATGAGCTTTAGTGGTGGGATGAATGTCATCCCAAAAGAAATATTCATCAGGAGACACTGGATTAATTACGCCACTTCGGGGAGTGGTGAAATCGGTAAACCCGTAATCATTGTGACCATTACTCAGTCCTTGCAGCGCCTCAAACTTATCTACTAACAATAAATGAATATTTAAATAGGGTGCTAAGTTATCTAATTTTTGGCTTAAAGTGGTGTTAAAGCTCTGAGTAATGGCTGTAGCCCCTATAGCGTCAGGAGTATTGTAGTCAAGACTCAAGTCTTGACTACGAGCCAACATTATTTAGCCCCAGTTTTAATACTTACCAGGATACTTGCGTTTAAAGTAGTCTTCTAGAATTTCTAAAACCATCGGAGCTGCAAGACTACCACCACCACCGCCAGAATGTTCAGTAAAAGCAACGATGACGATTTCCGGTTGATCTGCGGGAGCGTAAGCACCAAACCAAGCGTGATTTTTTTTCACCCGATTTTGCCATGCTTCAGCTGTACCGGTTTTACCAGCGACGGGAGGGAGTGTAGGCTTGTTTAAAACTTGAGCAGTACCGTGAGTAATCACCTTCCTTAATCCATCATGGAGAATTTGAATGGTTGTCGGCTTCATTTTGATAGGTTTTCGCCAGTTTGCAGCTGGTTGATTATCTTTGAGTAAATGGGGCTGGACTCGGTAGCCACCATTAGCCGGAACTGCAAACATGACCGCAACTTGTAAAGGACTACTTAATAAAGCACCTTGGCCGATTGACATATTCACCGTATCCCCCACAGTCCAAGGCATATTTCGATGCTTGCGTTTCCAGTCGTCATCTGGGACTAAACCCCTGGTTTCTTCGGCAGCAAAATCAAAGCCAGTTTTTTCACCAAATCCAAATTTACGAGTCCATTCAATTAAAGTGGGTCCACCCACTGCTTGAGCAATTTGGTAAAAGAAAGTATCACTACTCCATTGGATTGCACCCACAAAACCTAAAGGTCCGAATCCGGCGTGGTTCCATTCACCAAATGTGATACCACCAATAGTTAAAGAACCGTAGGTTTGGAGTATGGTTTTGGGAGAAAATTTACCCGATTCCAATCCTGCGGCTGTAGTGACAATTTTGAAGGTACTGGCGGGAGGAAAAGCACTCAGAGCGCGATTTACTAAAGGATGGTTGGCACCTTGGACAGATTCCCAGTCTTTTTGCGAAAGTTTTTGTTTAGAGAAGATATTGGGGTCAAAGGTGGGGCGAGATACCATGGCTAAGACCTCGCCATTGTTGGGATCAAGTGCTACAATTGCACCATTATACTTGCCTAAAGCTTTGTTTGCCGCTATTTGCAGATTTAAATCTATAGTTAAATTTAAATCACTACCCGACTTTGCTGCTTTTTCTCCCAACACTCGAACCGGACGACCGGCGCGGTCTACTTCTACTTGCTGACCGCCCCATTCACCCCGCAGAGTATTTTCGTAAACCTTTTCAGTCCCCATCTGACCAATGACATCTCCTAATCGATAGCCTAACTCCCGCTTCCGTTCTAGCTGTTCGGCAGTTAATTCTCGTGTATAGCCCAGGACATGGGCTAATTCCTGACCATGGGGGTAGTAGCGAACCGCTTCCGTATGTATTTCTACGCCTTTGAGTTCCTTGTGATACTCTTTGAGGGCAGTTAGTTGGGCTTCATTCAGGTCACGAGCAATGGGAATTAGTGAAGAAGAGTTGGGTCCAGCCTCTTGTAATTTTTTTTCTATTTCTTCCTGGGGGATATTCAGAATTTTCTCTAAACGTGAACCGACAACAGACCAACCAGATTTTCTCTGGGCCATTGGCCACAAGTATACAGAACGAGGGTAACGAGTACTAGCCAAAACCTTGCCATGTCGGTCAAAAATATTACCCCTTACTGGTTGTTTGGGAATGATCCGCACCCGGTTAGCTTCTGCTCTAGTTCGATGGTTTGTTCCTTCAACAATTTGCAACTGTGCTAACCGCACACATACTATACTTGTCATTAAGAGGGTGAATGCAATTAAAAATATGGGCTGAAAATCTCGTCCAACCGTACGTGTATTATTTTTTAGGGGGAGTCGGGATGGCTGCAATAAAGTCATAACACCCAGTTTCAATAGTCTACATTAATTGACACATTAACACTTTCCAGCCTCAAGACACCACCTCAACTATGCCGTTCTTTGACACTCCCCACGGTTATACAATAGTCGGAGAATCAAACTATCATTGTCTATTTCTACCCGCTTTTAAGTCTCTGTCTTGGGTGTAACAACAATCAGTGCAAAGATAACATAAGTGCTATTTTTCATAGCATCTTGTCAGATAACCCAGCCCTAAAGGCAGCGGGAGTCTCAAATCAGTGCATTCTACCAGGGATTATGACTCAAACTCTCACCCACAATCATGATCAAATCACAAAATCTCAGCCGTTGGACGTTGAACTGCGTTATGTCTTCAAGTTTTTTAACCAGGAACCAGCAGTTAATGGGGTCGATTTGGATATTAAACAGGGAGAATTCTTAACTATTATCGGTGCTTCTGGTTGTGGTAAGACAACCATACTACGCTTAATAGCTGGGTTGGAGATGACTGATGCTGGTAAGGTGTTCATTCAGGGACACCAGATGACTAATGTTCCTGCTGATCGCCGACCCGTAAATACTGTTTTTCAAAGCTATGCTTTGTTTCACCATATGAATGTATGGGATAATGTGGCTTTTGGATTGCGTGTTCACAAAAAACTCTCCAAATCAGAAATCGCCACCAGGGTTAAAGAGGCTTTAATGCTGGTCAAAATCGCAGATTTGCGATCGCACTTTCCCCGTCAACTCTCTACTGCTCAACAGCAACGGGTAGCTTTAGCCAGAGCTATAGTCAATCGCCCCAGTGTTTTACTGCTAGATGAACCTTTGAGAGCTTTAGACTTGAAGCTACGTCAGGAGATGCAGTTGGAACTGTGGAATTTACATAAACATTTAGGACTAACCATGATCATGGTGACACAAGATCGGCAACAGGCTATGTCTTTGAGCGATCGCATCGCCGTCATGAATCAAGGTAAAATTGAGCAAGTTGGTACTCCACAAGAAATTTACGAACATCCCCAAACCCCCTTTGTTGCTGATTTTATTGGGGATAATAATTTATTTACTGGTAAAATCATTTATGTAGATTCTTCATCAATAGAAGTTGAGACCACAACGGGACTGAAAATTACGGTTGACCGCACAGAAAAAACACCAAGTGAATTATCACAAACCGTAGTGGTGAGCGTCCGTCCCGAAAAAATCCAACTTTCCCTTTATCGGCCAAGTATATTCACTAACTGTTTTCCAGGACGGCTGAATCAGGTTATGTATTTAGGAACCCACCTTGGTTATATTGTGGATTTGCAAAATGGTATCAGTATCAATATTTTCCAGCCGAATACTTTTGGCAGTTTACCAGAGCGTGACATACCTATTTATGCTTGGTGGATGAAAAGTGACTGTATAGCTTTCAGGAATTGTACTGATGTCCGTGGAGGTTGGAAGAAGTCTTAGCTAACGGTCCGTAAGAAATCTGGAATTTTGGCGGTTGCTGAGTTATGGATCATGGTTGGTAATTTTGGCTTTTATATTCAAACTCAGCAGCCCCAATGACTTTACTTACAGGTATTGTCAGGTAAATCAACCACATTTTTCAGTCTGATGCCAAGACGCAAAGCACATGAAACTTTTTGCAAGTATCTATACTGTCTCTGGCATTTTTGTGTTACTAGGAATACGTCCCTGTACAATCAACATTGAGCAAGGAGCATGATGTAGTGCATAATTACTGACACTACCTAGCAAGAACTCACTGATGCCAGTACGACCCCGACGACCAACTATGATTAAGTCGGCGGGCAAATTACGAGCCACTTCACAAATTATCCTACCAGCATCACCGAGATTTTGGGTAAACCCTGCTTTTACACCGGCATTAGTTGCTCTATCACTGAGCGATCGCAACCAGTCTAGTCTCTGTTTTTTTAGTTCTTCCCACTCTCGCATATAACTCTCAATAGGTGCGGTTTGCACAGATGGATATATGGTATCTGGTTGTGTAAATACAGGGCTGAGATAGGGGTCTTCTAATGGGGATAGTACGTGTAACAACATGAGTTCCGCATCAGAGGCTTTTGCTAAAAATACACCTTGTTCAAAGACATATTGACTCGTTTCTGATTGATCCACAGCTACCAAGATTTTCTGATACATACTTCACATTCCTGACTATAATTAACTCATCCTAATTGTAGTTTCTTATATCCAGTACAAAAGTTTAAAATTATTGTCATTTTTCCAGCCCTATATTATAGCTTATTTGTGGTAGTCATAGCCAAAGCAATATCCACCTGTTTGCACACAGATGCTAGGGTGGAAGAGTTATCTAACACCACATTTGCACGCGCTGCTTTTTCTTCTAGAGATAACTGGCTATTAATGCGGGTTTGGGCTTGTTCTGGAGTTAAATTATTTCTCTGCATTAGTCTTTGCAGTTGCTGTGATTCCGAACACCGCACAACCCAGATTTCTGTGACTAAATCAGTCATCTCAGCTTCAAATAACAAAGGGATAACTAACACCAATGTTGGTGATGGTGATTTGTCCATGGCTTCCTGAAAGCGATGGATTACATAAGGATGTATCAAACTTTCTACCCACTGGCGTTCATCTTCCTGTGTAAAGATAATTGCACCCAGTTGTTCTCGATTCAGGCTACCATCTGGGAGTAAAATTTCTTGGCCATAACGTCCGGCGATCGCCCGGAGAATGGGTGAACCTATAGCTACAGCATCCCTAGCATAAATATCTGCATCAAAAATAGGTATATTCTTAGCCGTAGCCAAATAATTGGCAACAATGGTTTTACCTGTAGCAATACCCCCAGTCAAGCCAATGATGCGTTTAACCATAAGTGATTTTAACTTCAAAGCCGGCAATTCAACTAAGATTAAACTATACTTGACTAAATGTTCTTTCTTAGTCTTTGCGGAAACCAGACAACTCAGTCAAACTCTTGAGAGATTCAGAGCCGATGATCGAAACTAGCCAACGTCGAATTGTTATTGGAGATGTGCATGGACACTACGATGGGTTGATCAAATTAATGGAGTTTATCGCCCCCACATCAGAAGATCAAGTTTATTTTCTGGGAGACTTAATTGACCGCGGTCCTAAAAGCTCACATGTGGTTAATTTTGTCAAGGAAAATAATTATGGTTGTCTACTGGGAAATCATGAACAGATGTTTTTCAAGATTGTCACCGGTGATCACATTTCTACATCAGCAATGCAAGCATGGCTGTATGGTGGAGGTCAAGCAACTATAGCCAGTTACGAAAAAGGTACTATTCCTAAACAGCATTTGGAATGGTTGGAATCTTTACCCCTGTACCTGGATTTGGGGGACATTTGGCTGACTCATGCTGGGGTTGACCCGGAGCTACCTTTAGCCGCACAAACAGCCGAGCAGTTTTGCTGGATACGCGACCAATTTCACAGCATTGAACAGCCCTACTTTACTGATAAACTGATTATCATCGGTCATACCATTACCTTCACTTTACCAGGAGTTACCCCTGGTCAACTGGCACAAGGTCACGGATGGCTCAATATAGATACTGGTGCTTATCATCCCCGTAGTGGCTGGTTGACTGGATTAGACGCTACAAATAACATAATTTATCAAGTCAACATTTTTAATAATTCTCTGCGAACCTTACCCTTAGCAGAAGGGGTGGTCATGGTTCAACCTGGTAAAATAGCCACTCGCCGCCATAAGCAGCGAGCCTAGTTGATAATTGACATTTTTACTAAAGTATGCTGCGGATTTGGGCGCGATAAGCAGCATGATTTAATCCGTCACCCTGATTGCTAGGTTGGGCATTAATAGAACTTTGGAGGGCATTAATGCGATCGCCTGTACCGGGATGAGTACTTAAAAATGTCGGTACAGACCCGCCACTTTCCATCAGCTTTTCCATAAAGGAAACCATCGCCGAGGGGGCATAACCAGCCGCTGTCAGAGCTCGTAACCCTCTGTTATCGGCATCAAATTCATCTTGACGACTGCGGGGACGGTTGAGTGCCAGTTCTATACCAATTTCCACGGCGGTATTACGATCTAAACCTGCGGCTGAAACTAGACCACTAGCGATGGTGCTTTGGCGCATCTGTTTGACTAAGTGCCTACCGCCAATGTGACCAATTTCATGAGCAATTACACTGGCTAATTGCCCTTCATTATCTGCGGCTTTGATTAAACCTGTATGGATATATACAAAACCCCCCAAAGTAGCAAAGGCATTGATGGTGTTATCCTCAACTACTTGAAAGGTGAAGGGAAGCTGAGGGCGATCGCTATTAGCTACCAAGCGCCGGCCAATTTGTTCCACATATTGATTAATTTGAGAATTGCGGCTAAAGCGAATATTACTACTGCGTAACTGCTGATTCATCTGCCGACCCAGATCCACTTCCTGAGCATCAGACATATTAGATATCTGAATTACCTGTATTCCCCGGAACAGAAGAGAGCGGATATCAAACGCCCTTCCCGGCATGGGTGTACTTAGGCACACACTCAGAGCAACAACCACGGCAATCAACGGATAAAACCAGCGACGCCGCCACCCATGGTGAGCAAAAAAAGCTTGACAATTCATGATCATTAACTGTAATGCAATAAATAACAGGACGAACTTATCCCCCTATAAGTTGCACCTGAGCCTATAAACAAAGCTAGGGTTAGTAGCTAGTATAATTCTCAGTATTCTCCTCATAAATGATCTCATAGGAAAAGTTCTGATGACTATTTTAGATTCCAAAGGACGATTGTTTGGTAAAGTCAACTTACTTGATTTAGGGGCTGCACTAGTAATAATACTAGTCATATTTGGTATATTTATTTTTCCTGGAACCACCGGTTCGGTTGCCCAAGTCGGCACCAAAACCGTACCCATTGAAGTTGACTTAGCCGTTCGCGGTTTAAATGTACGCGACCCTCAACGTTTATTTGAGGCCGGATTCACCAAAGGGGGTAAAACTAACGTCATTATTCGGAATCAACCCTACGGTCAGATTAGCATCAAATCCGTGGAACTACTACCGAGAACCCTGACAGTTTCCCAACCTGATGGATCTGTGAAAGAATTACCAGATCCTAGAACTAATAACTTTAGTACAGATATGCTTTTAACCCTAGAAGGTAAAGCCCAAATTACTGATACTGGACCAGTATTAGGTAATAGCAAAGTTAAAATAGGTACAACCTTTGAATTAGAAGGTTTTAACTATAACTTTAATTCTACAGTGATAGATGTCAGAGTCAAAGGTTAACGGGAACATCTCCCGCTAAAGCGGGAGATAATACAGCACTTTTCATCTGAGTAGGTACAAAAGCGGGCAAGATGGCCATGAACTAATTCAACAAAGTGAAAAACCGCCGAATTAATCCAATAGTCACCGCGGGTACTTCTAACTGGGGCGTTAATCCCACATTCTCTAAGGGCTGAAATACTCTGATAGCTTGGGGATTCTTCTGCGCCAGACGACGACCAATTTCCGGTCCGGTGAATTGGGATTTTTGCCCCCAAATAATCCCAGTAGGAGTCGTCAACTGTTGAATATAAAGGGACAAATCAAAACATAAGTCACCACGGACAAAAGACAGAGCTGCATATTCAGCATTTGGTTGTTGGGCAGATTCCAGATAAGCCTCGATAATTTCCTCGTAAATGCGATCAGACTGGGCAAATTGCCTTTGTTCTAAAAAGTTGCGAATACCCGCACTTGTAGCAATTCCAGTGCTATAAAGTAAGCGATCAATCATGGGAACACTAACTACCTGGGCAAAAATACTGCGAGAGTAGTCTTGACCAAAATCTGAGAGTCCCGCCGGTGTCACTAGAATTAAAGACCGAAATAAATCAGGATGGGCGATCGCCACTCGAATTGTGAAAGCCGCAGTCAGGGAAGAAGCGATCACCCTCACAGGTCCTGTACAAGTTTGCTGTAAAAACTCCCGAATCGTCGTCAGATAATCATCAATCATATAGTTTCGGGCTGGATGCTCAGACCTACCCCAACCGATTAAATCCGGTGCTAGAATGCGATACTCAGCCGCAAAAGCCGGATAAACCTTTGACCACTCATAAGCAGAAGAACCACCACCAAAGCCATGTAAGAAAACTAAAGTTTCCTGCTCATCTGTTGCAGTTCCATTCTGCCAAGGTGAGCTAGTGGCGGTATAATAAACCATCTTACCCAGTGAGGTCATTATGGAGCGTTGCTCAAATCCCTGTGGTTGAAACATAAGTATTGATTAGAGTTATGTAATAATCGGATCGCTGGCCTATTGAACCGAGACAGACTACAATTTTAATGATCACTCAGCCAGTAAATTTAAACCTCTGGCCACCGTCATAAATGATTTTTATGCGTCCTGTGCTATTTTTTTGATAGCTGTCTTAATATTAGACAATTTTTTATACACTAGATCAAGACTATGGCAAAGGCTTCATTTTTTATTAAAGTAATTACACAGATACTGCAATGGTTACCTGGAGAGTTGAAAACAAGCAGCTACAAGCAAGTAAGTTTCCAGGTATTTTCGGGTCCGGGGGGTATTCTGGGCTTTCTGACAATTGTTCTGGCCATGCTGTTGTGGAACTGGAAACTGCTCTTAGCCCTTGTAGTTGGGGTTGGGGTAATGTTATTAGTTTACTCAATGCAGAAATGGGACTGGCAATTACACTTATCCCATCTGTGGCGGTTATTAAATAGTCCCAATTCTCGTTTTGCCTTAGCGGTAGGTAGTGGAGGTATTGCCACTGTTAGCACATACATGGCCGCTGCTATCTGGGTTGACTCCAAAAGTTCTTGGATTGCGACCGGTGCCATTCTCCAAGGTTTAGCAACCTTATTAACTTTAATTTTATTGATGTGGCAAATCCTCAGTTTCCATGGAACACAACAGCAAAACAACCTTGATCAGTTGTTAGTTAATTTAACAGCAGAAGACCCATTGAAGCGTTTAATTACCATACGGCAAATAACTAAAATTAGCTCTCATCACGGAATTGATCGCCAGCAGCACCAAGAAGTCATTCGGTGCTTACAGCTATTACTCAGTCAGGAGCAAGAAACAGTAATTAAAGATGCGGTTTTAGATAGTTTACAGGCTTTAGATGGTTTACAACCTCTAGCATCCAGGCCAGTGAAACCTTTGCGCCCTCTATCTAGCAAGTCTCAGGTTCCCGTTTCTTCCTCTGGAAAATTAGCTTAATAGTTGCTAATAATATGGACAAATATCCAAATCATTAGTTCGGAAGTTTTACTTTCACTGGACAAACTACAATGCCCTCTATCCCATTTGCAAAAGCATTTGGGACTGCTTTTCTCATGATGTTATAGGATCCATTAACATCAGCGTTAATTATCCTGCCATCAGCAGATTTGTACAAACCTCGAATTATTCTCTTACCACTAAATGTGTGTTTAACACCTTCTTGATAAGTAGGGATATTATCTAAATCTAAAAAGCTAGCTTTAGAAGTGTAGCTTTCTTCTGTGACCAAAACTTTGATTCCTATTAACTCTGCTTTGTACGTCAACTTATTAATAAATAGTGAATGAGGAATTTGTCCAAAGTTTTGGTTATTACGGCTACCTATATTGATTTCTTGCTTCCAGTTTTCGTTTTTGCCTATAACCAAAGTATCTACACCGAGCCCTAGGAGTTTATTAATAATAAACCTACTTGCTTTGTGCATATAATCATCAACTTTGTGGTGGCGCTTAGTACAGAGTTTTTGTATCCGTTTGGTTGTACCAGTACCGATTATTGATTGCCAGTTAGCTTTTTGTTTGTTGAAGAATTGGTTCATAGCTTTTAGTGGACTGCCATTTATCAAGAGCGGGGCAATCCCGGCTTGATTAAAAGTTACAGTAGCTAAGTTACTAAGCCCTAAATCAATTGCTGCAATCTTATTAACGTCAATTGATGCTGGCTCAACTTCTTTGTTGTAAACCACTTCAATCACGTAATGGTCAAGCTTAGGGACAATCCTAACCTGAGCTATATTTACTGACTTAGTAAGCAACTCGATGTTTGTTTTGCTTGGTTTAATAACCCCTCGTTCTAATGCGGGTTTTGATAAGGCTTGTTTGGTGTAAATAACTATATTTCTCCCATTAGTTTTGTGTTTATATTTAGGTAATTTTGGTTTACCTAAAAATCTAGACTGGTTTTCAAACCAAGATTTCAAAGCTTCTTTAAATGACTTCCAGTTCCTATCTAAGACCATCAAGACCTGTTGACTAACTTTACTTGGTAAAGCTTTGTAATCTACAGATGATTGAAGTTGTTTTTGGATGTCGTAATAACTCAAGCTTTCATTGCTGTTAATAAAAGTTTGTCTAATAAGGTAGTTACCAACGTTGTACAGGTTTTTTGATAAGAAACATAGCTGATCAATCTCTTGATAAAACCTATGTCCTTGTTTAATAACGTGCTTTTCAACTAACTGCATTCATCCTCCTGCAAGCATTGGATAATGCACTCGGTCTTTCTAGTGCGTCTTCTAATTGAATATAGCCTTGCACAAAAGGACGTTATTATTGACACAAAATCATGCTTCAAATCATCAGTTCTTTCTGTTGCAAGATTGACAACTTCAATATCTCTACCTAACTGGTTCAGTAAAACTTTTAGGTAGTTAAAACCGACACTACATAACCTATCCTTGTGTTCGCAGACTATTAGACTGTAATCGTCTTTGTTTAGTAAGTTGATAAGCTTATGCCTATTGTCGTTGACTCCGCTACCAACTTCTTTGACAATTCTGACAATGGTGTATCCTTTAGCTATGCAATAAGACTCTAACCTTTGAGCTTGAGTATCTAGATTAGACTTATTTTCGCTGCTGCTAACTCTTGCATAGATATAGCAGGGGGCAGGGGGCACCGGAGCAGGGGGAAGCCTTGAAACGCTTGAATTTCAATGGTTTTATCTTCTGTTTGTGTCCTAACCACCTTGGCGGTTGCTATAACTACCCCTTTTGTGTTGGAGGATTCAAGATTAACTATTACAGTACCACTAGGAAGTTGTTTAGCGTTTAACTCCCCACGTTTCCACATTCTCCATGCAGTCTTGTAACTGACGCCTATTGACTTTGCGTATTCCCAAAGCTTCATTAGTTAAATTTTCAACTCGACCTATATCTATTATTGCATACATAAGTCCATAATTGGGCATACTTGACTACAAAATCAGCAAAGTTTTTCAATACCTATATTCCACCCCTTGCAGTTACTCGATAAATCAAAGCTTTCACGGCAAATTCGGGCAAAGCCAACATCCTCCGCCAACGCCAAGGTTCTTGATATAGGCGATATAGCCATTCTAAGTTATTATTTGCCAACCAAGCAGGAGCGCGAGTTTTGCTCCCTGACCAAATATCGAAGCTACCACCAACACCAATCCAAATTGCTTGGGGACACAAATCACGATTTTGGGCAATCCATAACTCTTGACGTGGGACTCCCAAACCTACAAAAATTACTTGTGGCTGCAATTTTCTGAGGGTTTGTTTTAATTGCTGTTCTTCTTCTAAGGTATGGTAGCCAGAATGAGTACCTACTAAGTTTAAGGTGGGGATTTTTAGCTGCCAAAATTTATTGGCTTTGACAACTACTTCTGGAGCGCCACCATAGAAAAAAATTTTTGTATCTGGTTGCTGTTGTCCCAGTTCTTGCAGCAGGTTTTCTGCTAGTTCAATCCCCGGAAAACGTTGCACTTTTTGCCACAAAAGCCACCGCAAATACAGCACTACCCCCGCACCATCTGGAATTACTAGGTCGGCATTTTTAACGGCTTGGGCCAGGGTCCGATTCTTTCGGGCCTGCATAGTCATTTCTGCATTCAGGGTTACCACATGAGCACCTCTCCTCTGTCGTAGGGATTCCAGTAGCCACCCCGGATAATTACTCACAATATGAACTGGTATTCCCAGTACCGAAAACTCTTGAGGCGGTTGCAACATAGCCTAATTTTAAATAGGAATTACAGGGCATGATTTCGACCGTTAGTCTATCAAATTTTTTTTCATTGAGCAAAAAACACCATAAGAATATGAAAATTAGTTACTTGGGGAACTTTTACGGTCAAATCTATTTTCAAGTTAAATTGATATATTATGCTGCCTAAGAGGATGTTTGATAAGTCATGATTAGTGTATCAACTATTGTTTGACCCCACCCTAACCCTCCCCTTGTAAGGGGAGGGTATTGGATTTTATTGTTTCGGTGTGTTCCCCAATCCTTCCCAATCCTTCGGTGTGTTCCGGTGTTCCCTGTTCCCTAATATAAAAATTACCTGTTTAATACTTTCCAAACAACCTCTAAGACTATGAATAAAATTCGGATTGCTGTCATTGAAGATCATGAACTGACTCGTCTGGGGATTAGGAGACTTTTAGAACAAAGGGCGGAAATTCAAGTTGTAGGAGAAGCTGCAAATGCGGTGACAGGTCTGGAAATGTTAAAAAAGGTACAACCAGATATTGCAATTATCGATATTGGTTTACCAGACAAGGATGGTATTCAACTGACACGAGAGTTGAAAGCGCTCTCTCCTGCAAAATATTCACCTACAAAAGTGTTAATTCTCACCCTTCATGATCATCAAGAATTTGTACTGGCTGCTTTTGCTGCGGGTGCTGACTCTTACTGTATGAAGGATATTACTTTTGATACTTTACTGGTAGCGCTACGGAACACTTATCAGGGCAATTGTTGGATTGATCCCGCGATCGCCAGGATTGTCTTACAAGCAGCACAAGCAAATACCCAATTACTAACAAATGATCAGAATATTTTTTCCCTTGCAGATTCTCAGGGTCAGAAGAACAATACCGCAGCTTATAACCTGTCAACCAGGGAAGTACAAGTATTACGCCTCATGGTTGAGGGTTGTACTAATACTATCATTGCACAACGACTCTATATTAGCATTGGGACGGTGAAAAGTCATGTCAGAAGTATTTTGAGTAAGCTAGGTGCTGATGACCGCACCCAAGCCGCAGTAAGTGCTTTGCGCCATGGATTGCTGGGTTAACAGTTTCCGCTCATGAAGAAGAAGCTAGGTAATCGGGTGGGTTTTTTGACCATTTCCCGTCAGTCATTATGCACTATATATAAATAAATATTAAGTTAGTTAATAATTTTTGCTAATTTTATTTGATTTATTACTACCAATTCCTAAATACTGAATACAGTAGCAAGCCTAAACCTTATGGCATAGCCCTACAACCCCCAGGATTGTCAAGTGGGTAGAAAATCACCACTAGTAAACCAAGTTATGACGAAATCTATGGCAGCTTTATTTTGTTTGTCCCCACGGTATCGCCTTGATGATGAATCGCCTTGGCTACAAGGTATCGACCCTAGTCGTCATTATTGGCTGTCAGTGAATGGGGACAAGAATGTAACAATAGCTATACCTGGGTTGGTAGTTTCTTCAATAACTGAGTTGAAGCCCGCTATCTATCAGTTTCGCTCTTTACAGCCAGGAGAACAGATGACAGTAAATAGAATTGCCAGTGCTTCGACAATTCACTGTGTTAGTCCTAACTGTTATGCTGTGGAAGGTGAAATTAATGGCGCTCCTATTTGGCATCTGTTTGATCACGAAACCTTAGATAGTTTATTGATGACGGCACACCCAGATTGGCAATGTGCGCCGTCAGATATTGATTTGGGTCGGAGATTGTTACTGCGCTCCTTGACACAAACCGCCGCTACCAAAAAATAGGCTCATCTTCCCGACGTAAACTGAGCAAATCTTGGGGCGGATACATCACGCCATCATCGGCGAATAGGCCCGCGGTTGTGTCAAGTTCCCCCGCGTTGAGAGTGGCAAAATGACCCAGTATAGTGGGTTCAGTGATGCCATCAAGAAATTCCCGTTTTCTGGTAACGGCGACCTTACATTCACCTGCTGCCATATTTTACCTTAAATCAGCAAATATTATCAGGTAGAATTATTCCGCGAAGGGGTCAACGCCCATCTCAGCTACTACCTTGCGCAAAACAGATATTTGCTGACCAAAATCTAATACCTTGATCGCTTCAAGTACCTGTAAACCATCACGGGATAATTGATAACCAACTGGCATGGGTACAACCAAGTGTTTTACCATTAATTCTGATAATTCGTACCAAAAAGCCAACTTTGTATTATTGCTGAGGATACCGTAGGAGCGGCAAATGGGGGTATTTTTATGAGCAACTAAGTCACGCATGACATCCAACTGCTCTGCATAAGACATCTGCTTGATTTGACTTAGCAGACCCTCAGCTAACTGTAAACGGGCTACACCAGTGGCTGCAGGTGTAATGGAACGTCCCATTTCTGTATAAACATACCATAGCACTGCTAGCTGGTCATCTGCGGTCAGACTTTGGAATACAGCCGTGGTGGAGTTAATAGCATCAGCGGACTGATTACTCTGATTTAAAGCATTAGATAAACTGGTTGAAGCTGAATCAGAAGTGAATGTCATGATATTACCACAGTTGGTTAATGGAAGTACACGGGTGGTAAGCTGGATGCTTAAAATACACCTTAATTGACATATTGCACGATTTCTTAACAAAAATCAAATAATTTTTACATATAGGTATATTAAGAAATGTTGAACAAAGGAAAATGGATCAATATTCTGTAACTAGCAGCAGTGTAGTTAAAGCTAAAGCCAGAGAGTTGGGATTTCACAAAGTAGGGATCACTGCTGTCAATGGGGTAGATGATACAAACCTCCAGAGGTTACAAACATGGGTAAATCTGGGTTATCACGCCGATATGGAATGGATGAATAACCCCAAGCGTCAAGATATTACCTTAGTTATGCCAGAGGTGCGATCGCTTGTATGTGTCGCCCTCAACTACTACACACCAGATCAACGTCCTGAAGGTGAAGAATATGCTAAAATATCTCGTTATGGCTGGGGTAGAGACTATCACCGGGTGATGCATAAAAAGCTCAAAGCTTTGACTACTTGGTTACAATCACTGGACACAACTATTCAAGCCAGATATTATGCAGATACAGGCCCAGTACAAGATAAACTCTGGGCGCAACAAGCGGGGATCGGTTGGATTGGTAAAAATGGTAATGTCATCACTAGGGAATATGGCTCCTGGGTGTTTTTAGGGGAGATATTGACCAATCTAGAACTAGAGAGCGATCGCCCCCACACAGAACACTGTGGTACCTGTACTCGTTGCCTAGAAGCCTGTCCCACAGGTGCAATTACCCAACCCTTTGTAGTGGATGCCAATCGGTGCATAGCCTATCATACCATTGAAAATCGCTCCGAAACATTACCACAGACTATATCAGCCAATTTACAGGGCTGGGTTGCGGGTTGCGATATTTGCCAAGATGTGTGTCCGTGGAATCAGCGGTTTGCGCAAACAACAGATGTAGCTGATTTTCAGCCTTATCCTGGGAATGTTGCCCCCCATCTGGTAGAATTAGCCAATATATCCCACCAAGAGTGGGAAAAACGCTTTCCTGGTTCAGCCTTGCGGCGAATTAAGCCAGAAATGTTCAGGAGAAATGCTCGTGCTAATCTTGACGCATCCCCACCTAAACAATGACCCACAAAGTAATTATTTTTGATTTTGATGGCACAATTGCGGATACAGTAGATGCTCTGGTGACTATTGCCAATCGTTTAGCTGGAGAGTTTGGTTATATCCAAATTACTCCAGAGGATTTAGCCCTGCTGAGAAATTTTACCTCTAGGGAAATTATTAAATACTCTGGTGTCTCTATGTTGAAAATTCCCTTCCTCCTCAAAAAAGTTAAGGGAGAATTAAAAGCCAAAATCCCCGAATTAAAACCTATACTGGGTATTTCTGAAGTTTTAGCAACACTGCATAGTCAAGGTTACACCCTGGGAATCATTACATCTAATTCTCCAGAAAACGTCACAGCATTTCTGAGCAACAACCAATTAAATCACTTATTTGAGTTCATTTATTCAGGAGTGACAATCTTTGGAAAGACAACTATAATTAATAATGTATTAAAACAGAAACAACTCGACCCTACAACAGTAATTTATGTGGGGGACGAAACCAGGGATATAGAAGCCTCCAAAAAAGCCAATATTAAAGTTATTGCGGTCACTTGGGGTTTTAATTCTCCAGAAGCTTTAGCTAAACAAGAACCATATATTTTAATTAACCATCCCCAGGAACTACCAGAAGTTATCCGAGTTCTAGACTGTTCTTAGGTAACCAGTGCGATCGCTATCGCGTATCTATAACGAGTAATTCTTGAGTGGGTATATTTATATGCATTTTTACCTAGTAAATGCTTGGATAGATAAACTTTAAGCAGCATCTGATAAAATTTGCTGTAATGGATTTTCTGGGAAAAATACAGCAGGTGAAACTTGAAAAAATTCGGCAAGTTTTTGGATATGTTCCACAGTTAATTTACGTTTACCATTGAGTACCTCAGAAACAATTGACTCAGTTTTAAAGATAGAAACTAAATCTTTTTGCTTGAGGTTTAATTCTCCCATCAGAACTTGGATAAGCTCTACTCCATAAATATCAGAAACCAAATGTTTCTGTTGCTCATATTCATGGATTAGAATTCCCAATAAATCTAAATAATCTTCTTCCGCTTCGGTTAATCTTCCTTGATCCAGAAGTTGATCAACAACTGCTTGAGTTTTCTCCAAATCTTCTTCCGATTCTATGACCCGAGGAGGAAAAGACATAATTAATTGTCTGTAGATAGTGTTTTGATCTAACATTTTTCTTTCATGGTGTTGTTTGGTTGATCAACTAGATATTTAGTAAGATTAAATATCTGTTTTTTAATAGAAGGATTTTATCCAAAGTTAGCTACCAAACCATTCATCATTCTTCCAGTTATTTTTACTATACTCTGCATGAGTCAGAAAATCACGAATATATATAGTTTTTTTATTGTAATTAATACAGGTTATTAATCTATATTTATTACCTCCTATATCAAAAACTACGAAGTTTCTAACTTGGTCAGTTGCAAAAGGTACAGTAGTTTTAATATCTGTAAAACTATTCCATCTTTGGAATTTTACAAGTTTTTTCCAAGCTTGTATACTGGCTTTCGCATCTGGGTGCTTTTCACAAGCTTGATTTAGCCGCGTTTCTGTAATAATTCGCATAATTTTTTGGGTTCAAAAAAGTAGACATAATCAGGCTCCATCTGTATTGCTTTATTTCTTGCTCTGTTTGTTGCTACTCAAGAAAAGAAAAATCTTACTTAATTAATAAGAAGAAGTTAACCTTGAGATTTGGTATAGAGCAATCTTAGCAAATTGCGAAGTTAATTGCCAGTGACTAATTTATAAGTATTATTACTTACTGTACCCCTTAGTCACCAGTGCGATCGCACAAATCATCGCGAAACAAGTATAATGGTTATCTCGTTGTTGATTATCGTGATCCGCGAAAATAGTGTAAAAGGTTCCCACTCCCTGGGAACACTAATCAAATAAAAACGAACAGACTACGCCGCCTGTACATCCCCACCCACCCGGAAATCAATTTCCGGGCTAATAGGGGAAATCGGTTGAAACCGATTAGAAATCCTCTGAATATTTTCATCAATCCTCTTGGGAGGATTTTTGCTTTTAGACGGGGAATTTATTCCCCGGACTGGTTGAACCGCCTGTACATCCCCACCCACCCGGAAATCAATTTCCGGGCTAATAGCGGAAATCGGTTGAAACCGATTAGAAATCGTCTGAATATTTTCATCAATCCTCTTGGGAGGATTTTTGCTTTCAGACGGGGAATTTATTCCCCGGACTGGTTGACTTGATTGTGAATCTATGGCGCGATCGCATTGACCATCTAAGGTTATATTCCCGTCCCTTTTAGTGTCCCTATAAAATACTTAGTCGGGGAAAACATAAGACTTACCAAAAGAGGTATAATATTCTTCTGTTGGTTATAGCGAGAACTTTCTCGCTTTTTTTGTATAAACAGCACGTGGAGGTTACCAAAAGCCAGTGACTGACCTTGCAGCGGGGGAAATCGTCCGGGTGCGATCGCCCCAATACCTAATAAATTTATCCCCAGAAATTACAGAACGTTGGAAAGCAACTAAAAATGTGCTTAACCAAGGTGTTGACTCAATAGCTAACTCAAAACAGCAGTTTAGTGAGTCTTTAAAAGCAACAGCAAATAAACAGACAGGTGAAGTAGTTGATACAGTTATTAATACTTTCCAAAAAGTTAAAGACTCTGTAGACGAAACCTTGCAAAGTGCTGAACAAATCAAAAATACTACATCATCAGCATTGCAAACTGTTGTGACTGATTCTGTAAATAATTGGCTGACTCAACACCCTGGATTTTTGCGGTTTCTTCATATCTTGGTCTGGGCGACTAGTCACCCCATTGTCACTATAGTGATTTTGCTGTTTGCGATCGCCTTCATTTGGAGCATTGTTAAAGTCATTGTCCGCCTGATTGAAACAGCTAGTTGGTCTTTACTGCAAATTCCAGTTAAATTAATTTTGTCTGTGATTAAAGTTAGCTTTGTTTCTTTGACTAAATTTACAGGTTTTGCTCTTCAATCAGTGATAGATTCTAAATTAGATAATACACTAAAAAATTTACCTATAAACTCTGAAACTCTCGATAACAACAAACATCAGCGATTAGCTCAAATCTCTAAACGTTTAGAAGTCATTCAAGCAGAACAACAA
Organism: uncultured Nodularia sp.; assembly: GCA_903911355.1. Classification (GTDB taxonomy): domain Bacteria; phylum Cyanobacteriota; class Cyanobacteriia; order Cyanobacteriales; family Nostocaceae; genus Anabaenopsis; species Anabaenopsis arnoldii. Next base: position 26,505 of record CAIWDD010000035.1, read on the forward strand.
CAACTTTTAGCAGAAGCAGCAGACTTAATGGATACGGTTGACGGTTGACGGTTGACTCTTTCAGATCCCCGACTTCTCAAAGAAGTCGGGGATCTAAGTCCCCACTTACAGCGCACAAAGGGCAGACAAGATGCCCACCCCACAAGATTTATAATATTAAGCTGTCTGGTTGATTTACTTAAAAACTGCCCTATATCCTCAATCTAAAAGGTTGTTTGTCAAGTATTAAACAGGTAATTTTTATCTTAGGGAATGGGGAACACACCGAACACACCGAACAGACAAAAAACAATAAAACCCAGTCCCCCCCCTTTACAAAAGGGGGGTTAGTGAGGGGTTAAACAATAATTGATACACTAATCATGACCTGATAAACAGCCTCTAAGACATAGTTACTGCGGTTAAATCCTCTGGAGTCAAATGGCTGTGAACCACAGCGCCATCACGAAACCAAATAATCCGCTGGGTTTGACGCGCCACCTCTGACTCATGGGTGACCATAATCACCGTAATTCCACTGTGATTCAATTCGGTGAAAATATCTAAAACTTCCTGGGTAGTTTGAGAATCCAGAGCGCCGGTGGGTTCATCAGCTAGCAAGACAACTGGACGATTGACAATAGCACGGGCGATCGCCACCCGTTGCTGCTGTCCCCCTGATAATTGAGTAGGTTTGTTATTCAGGCGTTTTTCTAAACCCACCTTGATTAATGCTTCCCTAGCGCGATCGCCTCTTTCCCTGGGGTTGACACCAGCATAGGCCATTGGTAGCATGACGTTTTCTAATGCTGTGAGTTGAGGTAATAAATGGAACTGTTGGAACACAAACCCCAGTTTGATATTCCGAATTTTTGCCAACTCACCATCATTCATGGTTGCTACATCCAGGCCATCTAAATAATAATGTCCCGTAGTAGGGCGATCCAAACAGCCAATAATATTCATAGCTGTGGATTTACCAGAACCAGAAGGCCCCATAATTGAGCAATATTCCCCCTCATTGATAGTCAAATTCACATGATTGAGTGCTCTAACTTCCGTTTCTCCACTCCCGTAAATTTTAAAGATATTTTCTAGGCGAATAATTGCTGATGGAGTTGGGGGATGACCACCAAGATCATCGGTAATTGGGATGGTATTTTTCATAGAATGGGGAACAGGGAAGGTATCACAGACATTAAGCACTTCTTAAAGCCACAATGGGGTCAAGTTGAGCCGCACGACGGGCCGGAACCACACCAAAAAATAAACCAACACCACCGGAGACAAGAACAACCGTCGCAATCGCACCCGGAGAAATTGCTGCTTCTAAGGGAGTGATTGCTGCTACTAGTAGAATACTGCTCACACCGATTGCAGTCCCAACCACACCACCCATAACCGAAACAATCACAGCTTCAATCATAAACTGAACTAAAATATCTTGTTGGGTAGCACCGATGGCCTTTCTCAGTCCGATTTCTTGGGTGCGTTCGGTAACTGAAACCAGCATAATATTCATAATGCCAATACCACCCACAAATAAAGATATACTAGCGATCGCCGCCAGCATAATAGTTAATGCGCCAGTAATTTGTCCGACAGTTTGTAAAGCATCCTTTTGGGTATTGATAGTGAAATCATCCTCCCCAGTAATTTTGTGCCGCAACCGCAGTAAATTAGTAATTTGAAACTTAGCTGCATCCACACTCTCAGCATTTTTAGCCGAAACCACAAGATAAGTTAACTCTAATCCGTAGGGAGAAGTTCGCCCCACAATTCTGTTAGCCATGGTCATCAGTGGGATTACTGCCGCTTCGTCGTAATTCACACCTAGATTTGAGCCTTTACTTTCTAGTACCCCAATGACTTGAAAACTGGCATTTTTAACCCGCAACTGCTCACCGACGGGGTTCCTATTCCCAAATAGTCTTTCTGCTAACTCAGCACCTAAAACCACAACTTGGTTATTGCGTCTCATATCTAGGTCTGTAAAAAATCGCCCCATAGCAGTTTCAAAGTCACGAACCGTCAAAAACGAGGGAGTAGTACCAATGATATTGACGTTAGTGTTTTGGTTACGGTATGTGACTACCTGCCGACTATTCAACTCCCCTGTAACTGCTGCTACTGTTGGTACTTGATTGGCGATCGCCTTTGCATCTTCATAAACTAAAGTTTTGGGGACATCCCTAGATATGCGCATAGTGGCGCGATTACCTGGAATTACAAATAATACATTCGGACCTAAAGATTCTAACTCCTGGTTAACAAACCTTTGTCCACCTTCCCCAATTCCCATCATGGTAATTACCGAAGCATTCCCGATGACAATCCCCAGCATAGTTAGGGCGCTACGCAACTTATTAGACACCAGGGTTTTACCCGCCATTTGTATACTTTCTAGGAAATTCATCGGTTATTCCCCCTCTTGTTGTAGTCTGGTGGTGGGTTGACAAACACGCGATCGCCTTGTTTTACTCCCTGTAAAATTTGCGTTTGGTCGGCGATTTGCGCCCCGATGGTCACTTCGGTGAAACTGGGTTGATTTTTCTCATCTGCTACTAATACCCCTGTTTGACCATTTTCGGTAACAATTGCTACTGTTGGTAAGACTAAAGCATCACTAATGCGATCGCCCAAGAAAGTCAAATCCACATTTAAACCAGAGCGCAGTTTTTCTGTACCCGTATCCAGCGCCACCCGCACCTGAAAAGATGTTACACCTTGTTCTACCACCGCTTCGGGAGCGATTAAGCGCACATGACCTTGAAAAACTTGATCTGGATAAGCATCAGCCACAATTTCTACCTGCTGTCCCTGTTCAATTCTGCCAAGATCCACCTCTGGGATTTGAGCCAGTACTTCTAAACCCCGTGCAACTGCCACAATAGAACTAGAAGTTGCCGATGCACTAGTAGAAGCCGAAGTCGTGGGAGTAACAAAAGCGCCCACGTTAGCGTATTTCTGAGTGACAATTCCAGAAAACGGCGCACGAATCACACTATCTTGTAAGCGCACTTCTGCTGCTTTAACTTGAGCTTCAGCTGCTTTAACTGCGGCTTGACGTTGAGCAATTTCCTCCGGGCGACTACCCTTTTCTAGTAGAACCAATGCGGCTTTGGCCTCGGTGACTGCGGCTTCCCTGACCGCAATTTCTTCATTGCGGCTACCACTTTCCAATAGTGACAAGCGTTTTTGTGCTTCTGCTAAAGCTGCTTTTGCCCTTTGGTGGTCAGTCACATATTGTTCCAATTGGTCTTGAGCAATTGCCCCTTGCTTCAGTAATTCACCGTATCTGGTTACCCGTGATTGTGTAAGATTTACCTGAGCTTGGGCTGAATCTACCTGGGCTTGAGCTTGGGCAATTTCCTGAGAACGATTCCCCGCACGGGCTTGATTTAACTGCGCCTGGGCTTGGGCTAAACGGGCTTGAGCTTGGGCAATTTCCTGAGAACGACTCCCCGCACGGGCTTGATCTAACTGCGCCTGTACTTGGGCTAAATTAGCCCTGTATTGCAGGATTTGCGCCGGGATATCACCCACATCCATCCGCGCTAAAACTTGCCCTTGTTCTACGCGATCGCCTTGTTCTACATATAATTGCGCCAGCACACCGGGGTTTTTGGGACTAATATTCACACTTTGAACTGGCACTACCTTACCACTAGCTGCAATTCGCAAAGTCACATTTTGTGCTTCTACAGGGACAGTTAATTGAGTAATGTCTTGTTCAGTAGTTCGATTGATCAGATTATAGGTGATAGTTGTACCCACTGCTAAAGAACCCACTGCTATTAACCCAATTGCCCAGCGGAATGGATGTTTAACTTTTTTGCCCAGGAAGGGAACTTCTACTTGCGTAACCATAAATTATCACTTAGTCTTAATCACCTGATTAATTGCCAAAATTCCAACCATATCTTAAGACAATTGTCAACATTTATCCCTCAGGTAAACAACCCAACTAGGATTTACCCTAATATTTGCTTAATCTTTCTTTATATTACATTTTAGTCTTTGTTTATGTCTTCGGCTGAAGTAAGTAATTTTGTGGCTGTTGATGATCAGGTCTATTAAGACTCCCCAGCAGCGGGAGTGTTAACTGAAATCCGCTATAATATCTTCTGAAAGTCCGGTTTGTCTTTCTGATCAAGCATAGATCGTTTAAGCTAGCTGAAAGATTCCTTGATTTACGGCTAGGAGGCGTTAGTGTGCCTAAACATATTCGGTTAATTTCCCTTCTGGTTATCTGTAGTTTGTGGAGTATGCCTAGGGCAGCTGACGCACAGGCACTGATACCTCACATATTGCAGCTAGATGCGGAAAAATTAGAACAAGAAGGGTTGGCTTTAGCACAAGAAGCAGCTCAACTCGGACAGTTTGGGCAGTTTGACTTGGCTTTACCACGGGCGAGATTGGCTACTCAACTGGCTGCTAATAATGATAAGGTTTGGGTTCTGTTAGGTAGTTTACATTTACAATCGAGAAATTTTGAACCGGCCATCGCAGCATTGGAAAAAGCCCAATCTCTTGATCCGCGAAATCCTGACATTCTGTTTGCTTTGGGTTCGGTTAATTTCCAACAGCAAAATTACCAAGCAGCTGCGACACATTACCAAAAGGGTTTGCAGTTGAAACCCGAAAGCCCAGAAGGATGGTTTGATTTGGGGAATGCTTACTATATGTTAGGTCGATTACCAGAAGCGATCGACCAGTACAATAAATCCCTATCTAAAAATCAAAAATTCTGGCCGGCGATTAATAATATTGGCTTAATCAAATACGAACAGGGGGAGATTGAAACTGCGATACAGCAATGGCGAGCTTCGGTTAAAATAGACAAACAAGCGGCAGAACCGCAATTAGCATTAGCAGTGGCACTGTATAGTCAAGGACAACGGGAACCAGCCCTGTCCATGGGAGAAGCAGCACTGCGCATCGATCAGCGCTATGGTGATTTAGATTTCCTGAAGAAAAATCTCTGGGGTGAGAGATTACTATCTGATGCTGAAAAATTCTTAGCATTACCACCCATTCAAGGGGCTCTACAGCCACAAGAAAACTAACCAGCTAGTAGCTGATTCGTGATTGAGATTGACATCTCCCCTGGTTGAAACACAGGGGATTCTAAACTGATGTTGCTACGCAGACCCAAGCCGTGCTACCCAAAGTTTACGATATGATTTACTTAATCACTTAAATAAATCAACTCGTCTTGGAAGTGTCAAAGCTCCCCTACTGACCCGGCTGCAATGTCATACTTAGCTGTGTGGCTACTTAATGGGAGCATATGAACGGGTTTTTCACCATGTTTGTGGATGCTTTTTTTATTTTAACTGCACAAAAATACTTTCTTAATACCTGTTAAAACCCTTTTGTTAAGTATACCACAGGATAAATCCTGTTGAGTTGCGTTTCATCCCTACGCTTTAGCGTAGGGGTTCTCACGCTCCCACCATGTTTTGATAGAAGCAACATTTATTAGTGGATATCTGTAGGGAGAAGTGCCATAATTTGTTCAACAAACTGTTGATGATCCACAACTGGCTTAGAGATGTAGCCATCAGCACCGCTCTGGTGCAGAAAATTCTCGCGATCGCCTTCCATGGCATGGGCTGTTACCAAAATTACAGGTAAGTTGGCGGTTTTTGGGTGAGATTTCAAGATTTGGGTAATTTTGATGCCATCAACAGACTGACCTTGATAAACGCTTCTCGAGAGGGAGACATCCATTAAAATCAGGTCTGCTTCTCCTGAGTGGGCAATTTTGATGACTTCTTCCACATTTTCTGTATGTTTGACATTCAAGCCACCCCGCTTAGTCAAAATTTTGGAAAAAACGCGAGCATTAATCAGGTCGTCTTCAACAATTAAAACGGTTTTCATGAGAATTTTAGACAATTGTGCTGAAAGTAGCCAAAGGATTTGAGATTAAGTGTAACCTTGGCATACGGGAGATGTGAGATATATTCTGCCGATAAGCAGCGGAAGTGAACCAAAATCCCCAATCTAAAAAGTTACTATCAACGGATATGACTGATCAAATTGCCACCCCAACATCAAGGATAATACTACCCAGATTTATCCTGTGAGCACCACTGGCTGGAGACATGGGAGTAAGGCACTGAGGATTTTAATCGCTATGATAAACTACCATCAAAATTGTGTTATGAACCCCATGTCATCCGTTATGCTGCTTATTGCGTGCAGTGTTGAATCCAAGCGACGTTTGTGTAATTAAATTTCAGGGAAAAAACTCATGGCAAAACAGTTAAACCTTCTCCCAAAGGGACAGGTAATCACAACAGCCCTGCATACAGAGATGCAGCGGTCTTACCTAGAATATGCCATGAGTGTGATTGTAGGGCGGGCTTTACCAGACGTGCGTGATGGCTTAAAACCAGTACACAGGCGGATTTTATATGCCATGCATGAACTGGGACTAACCCCAGATAGACCCTATCGTAAGTGCGCTCGTGTGGTGGGAGATGTGCTGGGTAAATACCATCCCCACGGTGACCAAGCAGTTTATGATGCCTTAGTCAGGTTAGTTCAGGAATTTTCCAGCCGCTATCCCCTATTGTCAGGACATGGTAACTTTGGTAGCGTCGATAATGACCCACCAGCAGCCATGCGCTACACAGAAACCCGTCTTGCACCCATTAGCCATGAGGGGATGTTGGCAGAAATTGGCGATGAAACTGTGGAATTTATCGGCAACTTTGATAATTCCCAACAGGAACCTACGGTACTCCCGGCTCAATTGCCTTTTCTATTGCTCAATGGCTGTTCTGGTATTGCTGTGGGTATGGCCACAAATATTCCTCCCCACAACTTGGGAGAATTAGTTGATGGCTTGATTGCCTTAATTGACCAGCCGGATTTGTCAGATGAAAAACTATGGGAGGTGATTCCTGGTCCGGACTTCCCCACCGGTGGCGAAATAGTGGGTAACTCAGGGATTCGAGACGCATATTCCACTGGTAAGGGTGGAATTGTACTGCGAGGAGTGGCCAAGACGGAGGAAATTGCACCGACTAGGGGTAGTAAGCGGCGGACAGCAATTATTATTACTGAATTACCTTATCAAGTGAATAAGGCTGGCTGGATTGAGAAAGTAGCAGATTTAGTTAATCACGGTCGCCTACAAGGAATTTCTGATCTGCGGGACGAAAGCGATCGCGAAGGGATGCGGGTAGTGATTGAACTCAAACGTGATATCAACCCCCAAGAAGTTCTGCAAAACTTATATCACCAAACCGCCTTGCAAAGTAATTTTGGGGCGATTCTCTTAGCATTGGTGGATGGACAACCGCGCCAGTTAAGTTTACGCCAGATTTTGCAGGAGTTTTTGAAATTCCGGGAACAAACCCTCAACCGTCGCTTTAGTTATGAGTTGGGTAAGGCACAAGGTAGGCTGCATCTGGTGTCAGGGTTGATCAAAGCACTATCTCAACTGGATCAATTAATTGAAATTTTACGCCAATCTGCTGATGGTAGTACTGCTAAAATCAACCTTTGTAGCCGTCTGGATTTGAGTGAGGAGCAAGGAGATGCTATTCTGTCCATGCCATTACGCCGCCTCACTAGTTTAGAACGCTCTAATTTGCAGCAAGAGTTTGAGGAACTCAGCGCAAAAATCGCTGTATTGCAAAGATTACTTAGCGATCGCCAAGAACTACTCAAAAGACTGAAAAAAGACTTGCGATCGCTCAAGCGCAAATATAACAATCCCCGACGGACTAAGCTTTTAGCCCACACTAGTCAAGAGTTACCTCAAAACAAGGAAGCCGAAAGTAAAGATAAATTATATTTAGGCTCAAACAAAGTGGATCCGGAAAGTTTACCATCTTCTGAACCACCAGAAGAAGTGGTGTTAGAATTCAGCCACCGGGGATATGTGCGTCGACTGCAGCCATCAGGGAAAAAATCAAAAGCCGAAAATGGTCTAGCGGATCATGACTTCATCACCCAAACCGAGTTAACTACAACAGATAAGGAGTTACTACTAATTACCAGTGGTGGCAAACTCTACCCTATGAGTGTGGGAGATATTCCCCCCACGACTGGACGTTCTCCCCGGGGAACACCACTGATTACTATGCTCAGTAGTACGGCTCAAAGTGCTCAGGAAGCGGTGGTTAGTCGTGTCCTCTTACCAGAAAATTCTCAAACTAGGCAGATGGTTCTGCTGACAAAGCAAGGACGAATTAAGCGCCTATCTTTGGGAGAATTTACCAATCTCACCCGTCGGGGAATTACGATTTTGAAGCTCAAAGAAGATGATGAGTTGTTGTTGACCCAGTTAACTACTGCTCAGGACAATCTCATTTTAGCTAGTTCTGGCGGACGCTTGTTAAAGTTTGCTGCCGATGATCAACAACTTCCTGTGATGGGGCGGACTGCTATGGGGTTGCAAGCATTCCGGCTGTTAAAACATCAACACATGGTAGGCTGTGTTACTGTCCCCGGTGACGACCACCTGTTGCTGGTGACTGAACAAGGATATGCCAAACGGCTACCTGTGAGTGATTTAAAACGAGCTGATCGGGGTAATTTAGGCACACAAGCCCTGAAATTTGCCAATAAAACGGATCATTTAGTTGGGATGGTTAGGGCGATCGCCTCTGCTGAGGTGGCACTGGTGACTAATAAAGAGCGTGTTGTACGCATCAGAGTAGAGACTGTGCCCATTTTAGGTAGAGATGGTCAGGGTGAAAGCATTCTTGACCTGCACCGGGATGAAAGAGTGATCACGGTGATGCTAGTCGGACTGTAATCCGCATACACTAATTGAGAACTATGGGAACCTCACGCAGCTTCTATGTGTGGGGTTTTTAGGGTCATAAATCATAAACTTTACTATTAATCAAGATAATTTCCCGGCTAGCTATTCCCAAAATAATCGCTATTCTCTGGATTTTAGTGGGCAAATAACCCAATTTATCATATAACTATTGAGAATAAATCTTAATAGTTATGTAAAACGGCTGTAATTTCTGCATATCTACCCAGTGATAGATGATTCTCTAGCCCTATCAGCAATAAATACCTAAGTCAAGATATAGCAACAAATCATAAATAAATGTTGTATTTCTCAACTATTTGTTATATTATTTTACATAAGGCAATAATATATAGTTAGGAGTGCCAACCATGACAAACGCAACAAACGTTAATGCCCCGGTAACTGAAGATCGCAACGCTTGGCGTTGGGGCTTTACACCCCAGGCGGAAATCTGGAATGGTCGCTTGGCGATGATTGGCTTTTTAGCAGCTGCCCTGATTGAGTTGTTTTCTGGTCAAGGCTTCCTTCATTTTTGGGGCATTCTGTAAGTTTGATATACAGAAATAGGTAGATAAAAAAAATCAATAAAAAAACCTGGTAGTTCCAGGTTTTTTTATTTGTGCTTCATTTTTGCATTATTGACCTACTCACCAACCTTCTAGGTCGGTGATTCTTGGCGGTTCACTGCAACTTGCTACCGAAGTAGTCTTACAGTCGCTCCTCGCCCATTTAAAGTCGTGCCGATGCGCCATGCCGACTATTTTACATTCTACTGTACTGCACGCTAAACAGCAAGAGCTATGCAGGACAGAAGAAAGCCGTCCTAGAAGGATGTTGCTCTGTGTCCCACTCCTTTAGTCAAACTAATGACTAATGACTAGCGAATATATTCCTTAAGAACACTATTGCGATTGGGATGACGTAACTTACGGAGTGCTTTAGCCTCAATTTGACGAATCCGTTCCCGGGTGACGTTGAAAATCTGCCCAATTTCCTCGAGAGTCTTCATGCGACCGTCATCTAAACCATAGCGGAGTCGGAGTACATCACGTTCACGAGGGCTGAGACTATCAAGGACTTTTTCTAGGTCTTCACGCAGCAGATTTTTGGAAACCTGATCTTCTGGAGTTTCACCATCGGATTCAATAAAGTCGCCCAATCGAGAATCTTCTTCTTTACCGATAGGGGTTTCTAGTGAAATGGGTAACTGGGCAGATTTGGCAATAAACCGCAACTTCTCGATGGTCATTTCCATGCGAGTAGCGATTTCTTCTTCAGTGGGTTTGCGACCCATTTCTTGAGATAGCAACTTGGTAGTTTTCTTAATCCGGGAAATGGTTTCGTAGAGATGAACAGGTAGGCGGATAGTACGGGATTGATCAGCGATCGCCCGGGTAATAGCTTGACGAATCCACCATGTAGCGTATGTAGAAAACTTATAACCTTTTTCGTGGTCAAACTTTTCTGCGGCGCGAATCAAACCAAGACTACCTTCTTGAATTAAGTCTTGGAAAGACAAACCACGATTCATGTATTTTTTGGCAATTGACACCACAAGGCGCAGGTTCGATTGCACCATTTTATCTTTTGCCCGGCGACCAATATGCAGGCGATAACGAAATGCTGGCAATGGCAATTGTACAGCTTCTGCCCATTCCCGATATTCAGGTTCCCGTTCTAACTGCTCTTGCAGTCTATCCCGCACCCTTTCCAATTCCAGTAAATCAGCGATTTTCCGCGCCAATTCAATTTCCTCATCTGCCCGCAATAGGCGAATCCGGCCAATTTCTTGCAAATAAAGGCGAATAGAGTCTTCAGTGTAGTGCTTTTTCTTGCTTTGTGTCCGACGACGTGATTTAGCGGCTTTTCCAGACTTTATGTCGTCCTCATCAGACTGAGGCTCTAAAAACTCATCTTCGCCATCATCATTAATCAGCAAGTCCTCTTCTTCTTCTTCTTCTTCGACTAAGAGTTCTAACTCGAGCTCAGGCTGATTTATTATTTCTAGGTCAGGCTGATAAATGCTTTCGAGTACGTTGTTAGCCTGGTTCATGCCGCGTTCCTCATGCTCCTTGCAGAATCAATTACTCAAGATGTGTTTACTGCTCTATTAACCGAGCTATTTCACTACCGAAAATAGGTTTTTAGGCTAACTTCCCGGAAGTTTTTATCCTCTGTGAGAGGACTGTTTGATGATATGTAGAAAGTCATATTACTGACTTGCTCATTTTAGTTAGAAATCATATGTGTTGCTATGACATACAACTTTTAACCAAGTTTAAACAAAGATTTGTCTTGATCCCAAAAACCTACCACTCCATATAACCAAAATATGAGTGTAATATGAATGTTGGCATATTTTCTGATAAAGACTTTTCCGATTGTAGCGTGTTTCACAAAAATTGCACTCTTTTTGTGTGTTAATCATGATGCAATTGTGGAAAGTCAAGCCGCTAATAACTAAAAGATATTAGAAATGGTAGTCATACCCTGGAATTTTTAACTTTCTCCCTTCTAGTGGCGTTATGTTTACATTCAAAGGAAACTACACCCGCTATTACATACATTTATGTATGATATCCAACATTAACTACATAGCAGCCGTTTGGTTAATCTTAACTTAAGCGAGAAATACTAATGCACCCATTTTTACATTTCCTTCATAAACAACTTAATTTTTAGATTTGCACGGAGCTTTTGGCGCCGTAAATACAGTCAGAATCATCATGCTTGTCTTCAGACACGGAACTTTAGCTCTGCCAAATGCCTCAACTAGGGAGTTAAGGCTGTGGTGTCATCAGCAAAATGACCAACAGTTGAGATTTGACTGATTTGCCTTATTCACACATTAGCGCACTGCCGAGATTTCTACCTTATGATAGTTGACAAACTATTCTTATTGTATACACCGATATTTTAATCAATTCAGAGGAATTTTAACAGTTAAAATTACAGATTTTAGACTTAGGTAGTCTAAAATCTAAATTATACAGGTAATATCGTGGACATCACTCAGGCAATCCAAAGAAGGTATAAGCAGTCATAATTCCCAACATAAAACAGTCAGATTATTGGTTGATCACCCACTGGCAGCGTGGCTGTAAGTCATAACATTGTTAAATATAATACTCTTACTCTAGGGACAATGTTGTGATTACCCGATATTTAATCTTTAAGATATTGAGCTAATTCCGCTGGGTAGAAGAAATTAAGCTTTGCTATTCCAGCATAACAAATGCCTTTCTAACTTGTGGGTGAATTTCACCCATAACTTAAGATTTAGATATCGATGTTTTTGACTCTGACTAAAGTGCCAATACAATCTAGTTGGCATATACTTGACAAAAATTTATTTTTGTGGTATTGCTACCATTGAAAAAATTATACTTATGCTAATTTTATCTTGATGTATTATATCAAACAATTTAACCAGACAAGAAATCACCAAGAAAATTTCCCCGGTTTTGGTTCGACGGGGAAATTTAAGCAGGGAGTATTACTGTTGAGGAAATTACTTGAGTTCTAGCTTGTGGTCTCAGTATCGGGGAAATCTGATGGCAGAATTACCCGATCAACTATTTGACACTCTGATGGTGTAAAGACACTGAGATTCTGCTGAGAGACTAACTTTAGGTCTAACCCCACAGTCTTACTGTCGCTACGGTCGTCAAACACCGTCTACCCAGTCGGCTAAAGTCTAAGCCTAGCTGACCGGCTAGTTTTCCCTCTCAGGGCTAAAGCCGCTGAGTTTCCCGCTGACCGCGATATTTTGATGAACAATAAGGGTTTTTCGCCATTTTCGTTATCAACGCTATATCAAGGTATTTAGATATCTAAATCCGTGAGATTGAGTTTAGAAGCATAGGTTTCGATGAATTCGCGTCTGGGTGCGACGCGATCGCCCATTAAAATTGTAAAAATGCGATCAGCTTCCGCAGCGTCTTCAATTTCCACCTGCTTCATTTTCCTGGTTTCTGGGTTCATGGTCGTGTCCCAGAGTTGTTGAGGCATCATTTCACCCAAACCTTTGAAACGTTGGATGGTATAGTTAGCGTTGCTGGGGAATTGAGCAATTTTTTGTTGTAATTCCCGATCGCTATAGCAATACTCATGATTGCGTCCCCGTTCTAATTTAAATAGTGGTGGACAAGCAATATATATAAAACCCTGTTCAATGAGCGATCGCTGATACCGATAAAAGAAAGTTAATAATAGCGTACGGATGTGCGCCCCATCAACATCAGCATCAGTCATAATCACAATGCGATGATAACGCAGTTGGGAAGCGTCAAATTCGTCACCTTTTACGCCTAAACCCAGGGCTGTAATTAATGCTTGGACTTCGTTATTTTTATAGATTTTAGCGTCGTCTGTCTTCTCGATATTGAGGATTTTACCACGAAGCGGGAGGATAGCTTGAGTACGGCGATCGCGTCCTTGTTTTGCACTCCCACCTGCTGAGTCGCCCTCCACGATAAAGATTTCCGACTCTGCTGGGTCACGAGAACTGCAATCTGCTAATTTACCCGGTAAGGGTGAAGATTCCAGAACAGATTTGCGCCGCACTAACTCCCGCGCATGACGAGCTGCTTCGGCGGCTTTAAAGGCTTGAATAGCTTTATCTAAAATCGAGTCAGCGATTCCCGGATGAAATTCTAAATACTCACTGAGGACTTCTCCCACCAAAGAATCAACAATCCCGCGAACTTCAGTATTACCCAGTTTGGTTTTAGTTTGTCCTTCAAATTCTGGGTCTGGGACTTTCACAGAAATTACTGCTGTCAAACCTTCCCGCACGTGTTCGCCACTGAGGTTAGATTCATTCTCTTTAATTTTATTGCGCTTGCGAGCGATGGCATTTAAAGTGCGAGTCAGAACCGCCTTTAACCCTTCTAAGTGAGTACCACCATCAACGGTGCGAATATTATTAGCAAACCCCAGCACATTGTCTGTGTAAGCATCAGTACACCACTGTAAAGAAACTTCTACTTGTACATTATTGCGTTCTCCATGCACATAAATAATTTCTTCGTGTAGTGGTTGCTTCTCGCGGTTTAAATAACCAACATACTCTTTAATCCCACCCTTATATTCGTAGGTTTCTACCCTGGGTGTATCGCTTTTGAGCAGTTCCAGCCGATGGTCGCTAAAGGTAATTTTGACACCTGCATTTAGATACGCCAGTTCCCGCAGGCGACCTGCTAAAGTCATGTAATCAAACTCAATACCAGTAGTAAAGATTTGGTAATCTGGCTTAAATTTGACAGAAGTCCCGGTTCTGCCATCTTTTTCAGGCTTTACTTGTAGTTCAGTAACTGGTAGACCTCTTTCATAGCGCTGGACATGAACCTTATAATCCCGCCAAACAGTCACTTCTACTAGTTCCGACAGGGCGTTAACTACGGAAATCCCCACCCCGTGTAATCCCCCAGATACCTTGTAACCACCACCCCCAAACTTACCCCCAGCGTGTAGTACGGTTAACACAGTTTCCAAAGCGGATTTCCCCGTGCGCGAGTGAGTGTCGGTGGGAATACCCCGACCATCATCTGTGACGGTCACGGAACCATCAGCATTGATATCCACTTCTATATGGGTACAGTGACCCGCCAAAGCTTCATCAATAGAGTTATCTACCACCTCATAAACTAAATGGTGGAGTCCTCGCGGCCCTGTAGTCCCGATGTACATCCCCGGCCGTTTGCGGACGGCTTCCAGACCTTCCAGAACTTGAATCTGATCGGCACTGTAACTGCTCGTCATGAAAATTCTCCTGATGCGTGGGTTGAAAGTCGCCCAAAAACAAAAAAGTTAAAACACACCAAAATTATAACATAAAAGGGTTAATGAGGACTGTAGACCACTTTTATGAGAAGTTTATCTAGGGGATATAACCCCATAAGTTTTGTCAACTGATTGCCTCAAAATTTGCAGTTACTGAGATTGCCTCTGTATTATCTGTATTATCTGTAGTATATGAATTTTAATTAGTAAGGGCTAGGAAACTACCTATGAGAAAAAATAAAATAAAAACTTTAGGATTCTATCACAAAAGCTTGACTAGAAACCGGTGAGTATGGGAAGTTAAGATAAATGACTAAATTGATTGTAATTTGTGGTGCGACGGCCACAGGTAAATCAGGTTTGGGTTTGAGTTTAGCTGGGGGTTTAGGTTCTGTTATCCTCAGTGCTGATTCCCGTCAGGTGTACCGGGAATTTGATATTGGAACGGCGAAACCAACATCTACAGAACAAAAATTAGTACCACATTATTTAATAGATATCTGCGACCCCAGGGACACTATGACGGTAGCAGACTATCAGGAACAAGCACAAAGTTTAATTACTTCCCTACCCCAATCTCCACTACTGTTAGTTGGTGGTACTGGTTTGTACATCCGCTCTATCGTTCAAGGCATGAAAATTCCCAGGGTTGCACCACATGAAGAATTGCGATCGCAACTGGAATCTTTAGGACAAACCTCCCTATATGGCATTTTAAAACAAGTAGATGCGATCGCGTCCCAAAAAATTCATCCCCATGATACTGTGCGGACTTTACGAGCATTAGAAGTATTTTACATTACCGGTTGCCCCATTTCCCAGCAGCAAGGAGAGAACCCCCCAGATTACCCAATTTTGCAAATAGGTCTAGATTGTGACCCGGAAAAACTAAGGCTGCGCATTCACAGGCGAACCGAACAAATGATCGCTGATGGTTTAGTGGCTGAAGTAGAATATCTCTCTCAAAAATATGGTGCTGATTTACCTTTATTAAATACTTTGGGATATCAAGAAATTAAGCAGTATTTGGCGGGTAAAATTTCTTTAGAGTCAGCCAAAGAATTAACTGTTTTACATACACGACAATTTGCCAAGCGCCAGCGTACTTGGTTTAAAGCATATCCTCAAATTCAGTGGTTTAACGCAGATGATCCTGATTTAGTAGAAAAGGTTTGGCGACGAGTAGAGGAATTTGTTTAGCAGCAAAGACTCAACTCTGGGATAAAAGTAATAACTCTCCCCCTTTGCAAGCGCTATTCTTAGAAAAGTGGTGATATATCTACATTTGACTATAAAAAGCTATGCTCATCCAAGAGAAAAAGCAATACAACTGGAAAGCTATTATTAAAGCATTTGAAACCGTAGTTGGTAAAAATGGCGTGGTACAACGCCGTGAAGAACTCATCACCTATGAGTGCGATGGTTTAACCAGTTATCGTCAACGCCCTGCTCTGGTATTACTACCCAGAACTACAGAGCAAATTGCCCAAATTGTCAAAATATGCAATCAATATTCTCTACCCTTTATCGCCCGTGGTTCTGGTACTGGTTTATCTGGAGGGGCTTTACCTTCGGAAAATTCTGTTTTAATTGTCACTTCCCTAATGCGGCAAATCCTGAGTATTGATTTAGATAATCAGCGCATTGTAGTACAACCAGGGGTAATTAATAGCTGGGTAACACAAACCGTCAGCGGGGCGGGATTTTATTATGCACCAGACCCATCCAGTCAAATTATCTGCTCAATTGGGGGTAATGTGGCGGAAAACTCAGGGGGAGTACATTGTTTAAAGTACGGTGTCACAACTAACCATGTCTTGGGTTTAAAAATTGTCACGCCCACCGGGGAAATTTTAGATTTAGGGGGGCAAATTCCCGAAACACCTGGTTATGATTTAACAGGTGTATTTGTGGGTTCTGAAGGTACTTTAGGTATCGCTACAGAAATTACTCTGAAAATCCTCAAAACTGCCGAATCAATTTGTGTGTTATTAGCCGATTTTACCAGTATCGAAGCGGCTGGAGCAACGGTTTCTGATATTATCAGCGCCGGAATTATTCCCGGTGGGATGGAAATGATGGATAACATCAGTATTAATGCAGTTGAGGATGTTGTCGCCACAAATTGTTATCCTCGCGATGCTACGGCTATTTTATTAGTAGAAATCGATGGTTTAGATGTGGAGGTTCAGGTCAATAAACAACGGGTTATTGAAATTTGTCGCCAAAATGGGGCGCGAAATGTAACTAGTGCTAGTGACCCAGAGACACGTTTAAAACTGTGGAAAGGACGGAAAGCAGCTTTCGCAGCCGCTGGACACTTAAGCCCAGATTATTATGTCCAAGATGGTGTCATCCCCCGGACTCAGTTACCTTATGTCCTCCAAGAAATTGAGGCATTAAGTGAAAAATATGGTTATAAAATTGCCAATGTATTTCATGCTGGCGATGGAAATTTACACCCTTTGATTCTGTATGATAATTCTATACCAGGATCCCTGGAAAAGGTAGAAGAAGTAGGGGGAGAAATTCTGAAGCTTTGTGTTAAAGTCGGTGGCAGTATTTCCGGTGAACATGGTATTGGTGCTGATAAAAAATGCTATATGCCAGATATGTTTACCCCGGCTGACTTGGAAACTATGCAATGGGTCAGGCAGGTATTTAATCCCCAAGGTTTAGCAAATCCTGGTAAAATATTTCCTACCCCCCGCACTTGTGGGGAAGCCGCAAATTCAGTAAATATCAAGCAGTTTCCCAGCGTGGAACAATTTTAATTTTGCTTTGAGTTAGGGTGAGTTTTGTATTGAGGATATCATCACATAATCCTGAGAAATGTTAGTTAAATATGTATATTGTATATAAAACTGTTTCTCAGTAAAAAACAAAGTCAAGCCCATAAATGAATAGGTCGAATAAACGTAGTTTTTTTTACTTACTGTGTTGGGGATTTGTAATCGCCTACACAGTATTTTCTTTTCCTTTACTAACTGGATCTCAATCGGAGAAAAGCTTACCAATAACAACAGAACTACGAGGGGTTTGGCTAACTAATGTTGCTAGTGGCGTTTTATTTTTGCCCTGGGGAATTGACCACGCTGTTACACAATTATCTGCGCTAAACTTTAATACTATTTACCCCGTGGTGTGGAATCGAGGCCATACTTTCTATAAGAGTAAGTTAGCTAAAAGTGTAACAGGCTCTGATGCTGATACTTTACTAAATATCATGCACGGCGGACAGGATGTTTTAGCAAAAATTATTCAACTGGCTAGACCTCAAAATTTAAGTGTGATTCCTTGGTTTGAATATGGTTTTATGACCCCACCTCATTCACAATTAGCCAAGGGTTATCCTGATTGGTTAACCATGGGAAAGGAAGGGATAAAATCTACTAACGAAGTTCCTTTAGAGGAAATAAATGATAATTCAGGACATCAGCAAGCTTGGTTAAATGCTCTGCATCCAGAAGTGCAGCAGTTTATGTTAGGTTTAATTCAGGAAGTTGTCAGCATTTATCATGTGGATGGCATTCAATTAGATGATCATTTTGGTATGCCTGTAGAATTTGGTTATGATGCTTTCACAGTTGATCTCTATCGCCAAGAACATCAAGGTAAAAGTCCTCCTAGTGACCCGTTTAATCCAGAATGGATGCGTTGGCGCGCTAATAAGATTACTGATTTTATGGTAAAAGTTCATCAAAGTGTGAAAGCAATTAAACCTAATGCGGTCATATCTCTATCCCCAAATTCACAGGCTTTTGCCTATAAATACTATTTACAAGACTGGGAAAGTTGGGTAAGAAGAGGTTTAGTAGATGAGTTAATATTGCAGGTATATCGCAATAATCAAAAGAGTTTTATTACTGAATTAGAACAACCAGCAGTAAAATTTGCTCGGACTCGGATACCGGTAAGTATTGGTATTCTAACCGGAACCTCTACTAGTCCTATGAAGATTTCCCAAATTCAAGAACAGGTGAAAACGGTACGCGATCGCAATTTTACCGGTATTTCGTTTTTTTACTGGGAAAGTTTGTGGGGTAGCATCACCCCAGAACCTCCCCAGCAAAGGCTACAAGTGTTTCAGAAATTGTTTGTCGCTAAAGCTGTTAGACCTTAACCAGGGAAATTCCTGTATACTATCGCTGACAGATTGTATATGCATTTAATATGATACGGCTTTTGGTGACGGGTATTTTACTGGCGTTATTGACAGGGTGTGGTACCATCGGACTATTACCGACTACTGAGTTAGTCCAAAAAGCGATCGCACTCCAGGTAGGACAAACTCAGCAGCAACTCAACCAAAAACTGGATTTAGACTTATCCGATTTTGAAATCAAACATTTAAAAATTCGCCAGGAACAACCCCTAACCATTGAAAACCTACCAGCTTTCCGCGTCCGGGGAACCTACGATTTAATTTTGCACCTTCCCAAAAGACAGTTAACACAACACCAACAACCTTTTGAAATTTATTTGCAAATTCAGCAAGAAGGTAAGAGCTGGCGCTTACTACTTCCCCAGCAACAAAATCAGGAGTCACAAGGGAATTGGCGCAGCTATTTAATCCTTTAATATCAGTGACATCACAAAATCTGTGCTGAAGTATATAAGCGTTTCATGATTGCTAATATTTTTGTACCATAATCTAAATCTGCTGACCACCGCCCAGAAAGTTGATAAATTGATGGCGCAATTCCCCGGGTGATAAAGCGAAATCGTGGGTCTACCACTTCGTTTACTAAAGGTTCAAGACTTCCATAGGCTTTTAAGTGTTGAATATGCGCTCTCACACCAATTCTGGCGCTAGGAAAAGACGCAGCTTCAACACTACCACCAATACAACCCAAACCAGCAAAGTTATTTTGCTCAGGTCTGACATCGCCCCCAAAACGTAAAAATTCAGTTTCTAAGCACATTTGGCAGAAAGCAATGTCATAGTTCACACCCTCCATCTTACCCTCTTCTCGATACAATTGGGCTATCTGTGAAAAATTTACTAAAGCTTTTTCATGGTTGCTTTTCAGGAATAATTGTAACTCTACTTCCGATGTGTTACCCCTTGACATAATGCGGTCTAGTTGATCAAGGCAAATTAATAAATTTGAGCGTAAAGTAACTAGATTAATTGTGGTATCCCATGTAATTTCAACGTGAAATTCTCTTAAATCCACAGCTTTAATATAAACTATTCTATGGTAACTAATGCGGTGAACATCTGTTAACTTTAATAAATCAATTTGTAGTTGATCTACTATGTTAATCGGAATGTAGCAATTACCATTAACTAATATTCCTTTCTCCCCATATTTTTGCCCATTAATATGAATGTCAATAACTGGATAATCAGATACAATAGCATTTACAGGACTGCGGTCAATTAGCCGACTCCAAGATATTAAACCCTCAGCAATTCCCAAGGCAAAATCACGGCGATAATTTTGTAACAATAAGCGATCTTCTGGACTGCTGAGAAAGCCAACTTGCATCAATAAAGAAGGAATGATAATCTGGCGACAAAATGGCAAACTCCCCAAGGAGCTTTCTGTATCTGGCTTAACTCCCCAATTTGCTAACCGCGTGACACGCCCTAAAAGCTTGAGTAATAATAATTCCCCATGACTTTGACGCTCTCGGTTATCAGCAATGTAGTGGACACCCGCACCCTGGAGACTGGGACTTATAGCAGCTTGAGCATGAATTTCTAGGGCGACATCACCCGGACAGCTACGGGAATTAATCCAAGCAACACTCTCAGTGGCGCTCAGGTCATCGGGAACCGCTAAAACGTTACAACTTTGCGCGCGTAATTCTGTGACTATTAAATCCCGCAGCAAAATCATTTCTCTGGTTTCGTTCATACTACCTGCTATGGAGCCTGTATATAAACCTTTTGCTGCTTTACCTCCAGCAGCGGAAATAAAAATACGTCCCATTCTTTAGTTACTGTGTGTTATCAAAATTCAGTGTAAAGAATTTTACACATGATTGTTAGTTTTGGAGTAACAATATAATACCTATTAGTGACTACAAAATAATGAACTAAAATGCAAATTCCCCGTTTGCACCCAGATACAATTGAGGAAATTAAACAGCGTGCTGACATTGTTGATATTGTTTCACAGTACGTGGTTTTACGCAAGCGTGGTAAGGATTTTGTGGGCTTGTGTCCCTTCCACGATGAAAAAACCCCCAGTTTCACAGTCAGTCAAACTAAGCAAATGTATTATTGTTTCGGCTGTCAAGCTGGGGGAAATTCTATCAAGTTTTTAATGGACTTGGGCAAACAGTCCTTTGCGGAAGTAGTGTTAGATTTAGCACGACGTTATCAAGTACCTATCCAAACTCTCGCCCCAGAACAACGTCAAGAATTACAACGTCACATTTCTTTACGTGAAAAGTTGTATGAGGTTCTTGCTTCTGCGGCACAGTTTTATCAACACGCTCTCAGACAGAGTCAGGGAGAAAAAGCATATCAATATTTACTACGCGATCGCCAACTCCAAGAGGAAACAATTCAGCGGTTTGGTTTAGGTTATGCACCATCAGGGTGGGAAACTTTACATCGCTATCTAGTGGAAGATAAACACTACCCAGTACAATTATTAGAGAAAGCGGGATTAATTAAGCCGCGTCAGGGAGGAGGCGGTTATTATGATGTGTTCCGCGATCGCTTGATGATTCCCATCCGCGATGTTCAAGGGCGGATAATTGCTTTTGGTGCTAGAACCCTATCTGATGAGCAGCCAAAGTATTTAAATTCCCCAGACACCGAGCTTTTTAATAAGGGTAAAACTTTGTTCGCCCTTGATCAAGCTAAAACTGGAATTTCCCAATCTGATCAAGCTGTGGTAGTGGAAGGATATTTTGATGCGATCGCTCTCCATGCTGCTGGTATTACTAATGTTGTGGCTTCCCTGGGTACAGCCTTAAGTATAGAACAAGTGCGGTCAATGTTACGCTATACCGAATCTAAAGAATTAATACTCAACTTTGATGCTGACAAAGCCGGTAATATCGCTACTGAACGCGCCATTGGGGAAATAGCCGCACTAGCATATAAAGGTGAAGTACAGCTGAAGATTCTCAATATTCCCGATGGTAAAGATGCTGACGAATACTTATATACTCATACACCAGAAGAGTATATAAAACTGCTAGCAACCGCCCCACTATGGCTGGATTGGCAGATTCAGCAAATTATTCACAATCGAGACTTAAAACAAGCTGCCGACTTTCAGCAGGTTAGCCAGCAAATAGTTAAATTACTTAAAGATATACATAATAATGATACAAGAAATTATTACATCTCTCACTGTGCGGAAATCCTCAGCTTAGGTGACACCAGACTCATACCCCTACGGGTGGAAAATCTCTTAACTCAAATTGCGCCCACCAGAGTCATCACAAATAAACCTTTACCCCCTGATAAAAAATGGTATAGTCCCAAACCTACCCCCTCTCCCATTTCAGGGGATAAAAGTCTTTTAGAATTAGCAGAGTCTTTACTATTAAGAATTTATCTCCACTGTCCCGAACAGCGCCAAGCTATTTTCCAGACTTTAGAAGCCAGGAATTTAGAATTTAGCCTTTCCCACCATCGATTATTATGGCAAAAAATTTTGGAATTAACCGGAGATGAATTAGATTTAATATCAAGGTTACAAAATAAATATTTAGAATTATCAGAACCAATTGAGGTAATTTCCCATTTATTTCATCTGACTGAAAAAACTCAGAAAGACATCCTCCGGACACCCCAAGTAGTCCAAGCAGCAATGGCTGCGATGGAGAGAGTATTTACAGAAAAACGCTATCGTTACTTCTTAGAACTGTGGCAAAAAACCGGAGCAGAATCAGATTACCAATCTTTCTACAAGGAAAAAATCCGACTACAGGAATTAGAGAGTCAACGCCAATTTTCCATTACAGATTTACTTTAATTTCATCCTGAAAATTGCCTATGGGTGGAGATTTTATCCTATATCTGCTCACCATACTGAATAAATTTTACCCATGGCAATAAAAAACCACAGATGAACAAAGTTCATCTGTGATTCAACTTAGCAAAAGCCTAAGCTAGTCCTACCAACTTGGCGCTTAAATCCCACAGACGTTCAGCCTTGTCATCATCACTGGCTTCATTAGAAACCTCTTGTAGAAATGACTTACGGTTTTTCTTTTGTCGATTTCCCCAGCTCCAATAAGCACCAGACTGATTATATGCAGGATCGCTCACCACTTCTGCCACGCGATCGCCAGCCTCCTCCTCAGACACAAAGCCCCCAGTAATGTACTTTTGGAAAACTGGGAAAATCTTCTGAAACAAAGGATAATGATTTCTAAACAGAGCAGTCGTCGCCACACAACCGGGATAAAGCGAGCTAAAAGTGATACCGTGTGACTCATGATAACGCCGATGTAGCTCCCTCATAGTCAACACATTACATACCTTGCTATCCTTGTAAGCCTTCACGGGTTCAAACTTCTTACCGTCAATCATGGTGACTGGATCTTTAAACCCTTGGGCAAAACCCTTTAAGTCGCCCAAATCTGGACGCGGTGGAATTTTTCCTCCCAACTCCTTGGGGTTATGGGTAACGGTTCCCAAAATCACCAACCTCGGCTCCGTAGATGGGGAATTTTTCAGGTCTTCCAAAAGCAAATTACACAAAAGGAAATGACCAAGGTGATTTGTGGCCACAGTCAGTTCAAATCCCTCTGGACTGCGCAATGGCTCCTTGATTAAAGGCATATAAATTGCCCCATTGCAAACCAAAGCATCCAAAGACCTACCACTGGCGCGAAAGTCCTTGACAAATTCCCGAACACTATCTAAAGAGGCTAAGTCAATATGCATGACTGTGTAGCTGTCCGGATCTATTCCCAAAGACTTAGCAGCATTTTCCGCCTTGGATAAATCCCGACAGGCCATCACTACATACCATCCCCTTTGGGAAAGCGCTCTCGCGGCTTGCAAACCCACCCCAGAGGAAGCGCCAGTAATCACGACTGTTGACTTCTGATGTTGTGCCATTTTAATTAAAACTGCATGAATTGTCTGGTGACATATTTATAATTTCTTATGTTCTCATATCACAGAACCACCGAGTTTTAACTTTTGAAAAGCGAATTACTCACAAAACAATGTCTCCCGTGTATCTCTTCCTGTTACGGGATTAATACCTTTGGCAAGTTGACACAATTTTTTCTCCTCATCCGGACGCAGCAGAACATCAGTAAAATCAGCACCATCAATAATCGCACCGTCAAACCTAGCGTTAGAGGCAAACGCACCTTCTAAAATCGCATTGGTCAAATTAGCTTTAATCAGTCGAGCTGAATCTAAAGTAGCGAAGGACAGATCAGCACTCTCCAAATTTGCCGATTCTAAATTCGCTGCAAAAAAGCTGACACCACGCAAATTAGTATGGCTAAAGTTACTCTGGCGCAGATTAGCTTTAGTAAAACTAGAGTCTGTTAAATCACGTCCGGAAAAGTCAGACTCTATCAAAATCTCTTTGTTATATTCCAGGGCTAAAGCTGTTGGCGTATACCCTACAATTATTATCATGCCCACCACGACCCCAAGCAATACACCGAGTATGCTGGCCCAATTTTCCTTACTTAATCTATTATTCATCATATTTTTAACCAATGGCTAAACCTCCTTTCTCTCATTATCCCGATATTGGTGAATTAGGAGAAGACCTAGTAGCACAATGGTTACAGTCTAGGGGCTGGACTATTTTGCATCGTCGTTTTTGCAGCCGCTGGGGGGAAATCGACATTATTGCCCAGTTTCAGGAGCAACAGCTAGGTAGTGAAGGTCATCTGTTTGTTCACCAATTACCCCAACTAGCATTTGTCGAAGTCAAAACCCGTAGTCCCAGGAGTTGGGATGCAGGCGGTAAAAGTGCCATCACCCCACAAAAGCAAGCTAAAATTTGGCGCACGGCCAAAATATTTTTAGCGGAGTATCCTCACAAGGCTGACTGCCCATGTCGCTTTGATGTTGCCATTGTCCACCGTCAGCAAATCTCAAAACAGCGGACTGGAATGACATTGACCTCAGAACCTTTAGCTAGTTTATCCGCAGATGGATACCAATTTTATTTGCAAGAATATCTCCGAGCAGCTTTTGATTGTTCTGCTGATGGCTGATTGTCCGGAATTAACAATCACGCTAGTGTTTCCGGACAGTAACCCAATCCTCGCACAAATTGTTGTCGGAAGGCTTCAATTTCTTCTTTCTCAGGGTTACCATGAGAAACTATGGCCACTTGGTAGCGGCGCATTACCTCTACGGGACATTGTCCCCCTTGTAAACTCCAAAGTGCCATTTGCACCCGCATTGGTGGTGTATACCTAATTCCTAATTCATTGAGAAAAGCTCGAAAGTCCCCATCCTCCTGGGGCGAAACTTCCTCTTTTAATTTTATTCTCACCACCCACCCATCAATTTGATGAATTACGGTGACGAAAGAAACTGGCACCTGAGGTCTGGTGTGGAGATGTTGTACAATTCTCAGGGTTATACTGGCATTTGCCAGGTAATATAAATATTCCATAGTTGCTGCTTGGGATTACCGCCCATCCTACATTTCCATCTTCCTCAATAGATCGCCCTTGCGAATAGGGTAAAAGCACCCGTTTTTATATGGGGAGGTCTACCCAATTTTCATCCTATTTCATGGTTTTGTATGTTCCCAATTCACATGAAAGTTACATAATATTGCGCTAAGAAGGTAACCTATAGTACGTTTTTCCCCACTTAAATGCCTATTCAGCGGGAATATACGGATGTAATAGCATTAACAGCTAAATCAGATTTTAAGTAACCTTACATAGAATGTTTCTGCATGCAATCCATGTTTTATATCTTAACATTTAATGACTAAAAATTAATGTTTTTTAATATCTAGAGACGCATAATTATGCGTCTCTATCACTTAATCTGTTTTAAATGAAATTTTGCAGATGTTGCACTAGTTGTTCTGCCTGCATCACTCCCTCGATTCTCTCCACTGGCCGACCTTGCTTAAATAGTAGCAATGTTGGTAAGGCAGTAATTTGGTACTGACTTGCTAGCACTGTATACTTTTCCGTGTCAATTTTTACAACACGCAACCGATTTTGTAATTGAGCATTAACTTTCTCTAAAATTGGCACCATCATCTGACAGGGGCCACACCAATCAGCATAAAAATCCACTAATACTGGTACATCAGAACCAGATAACATCTCTTCAAAACTGTTGAATTGTTTTTTTGTAGCCATGTGACACACACCAAATCTTTATTGATTGCTTTTAATGGTAATGTGTACCTTAAAGAATCGGCATATCATCATTTTGTTTTTATTGTTGCTCAATTTCCCCATCTCCCCAAAGGTATAGATATCCGGATCAGCAAGCAATTAAATCTAAAATCCTGCAATTATAAGCACAAATCACCATAAGATTATTAGCGCGGTTATTTGAAAAGCAAAAGGAATAATTTATGGAAACTTTACAGGGAAAAGTTGCAATTGTCACAGGGGCTTCACGGGGGATTGGACGAGCGATCGCTTTAGAACTAGCTAAACAAGGAGCGAGTATAGTAGTTAATTATGCTAGTTCTAGCGGTGCTGCCGACACCGTAGCCGCAGAAATTAATGCCGCCGGAGGTCAGGCTATTGCCCTAAAAGCTGATGTATCCAAGGTTGAGCAAGTGGAGGCATTATTTAACGCCACCATAGAAAACTTTCAACGCCTTGATATTATTGTCAATAACGCCGGTATTACTCGCGACACACTGCTTTTACGCATGAAGCCAGAAGATTGGCAAGCAGTAATTGACCTCAACCTTACAGGTGTGTTCTTATGCACACGCGCCGCCAGTAAAATCATGCTCAAACAACGTTCTGGACGCATTATTAATATTGCCTCCGTAGCTGGACAAATGGGTAACCCTGGTCAAGCCAACTATAGCGCCGCCAAAGCAGGGGTCATCGGCTTTACTAAAACCGTCGCCAAAGAACTCGCTTCTCGCGGGATCACAGTTAATGCCGTTGCTCCTGGTTTTATTGCCACAGACATGACTAGTAAACTTAGCAACACCGAAGATATTTTGAAATATATCCCTCTGGGTCGCTACGGTCAACCAGAAGAAATAGCTGGTATGGTGCGGTTCCTCGCTGCTGATCCTGCGGCTGCTTACATTACTGGACAAGTCTTTAACGTTGATGGCGGCATGGTAATGTAATCATGAGTGACTCCAGGTTCTTTGCCAGATGGTAAAGCTCAAGAGCATGACAATACTAATGGCAGTGGTCAATATCACCACCAGAGTCATGCCTTGTATTCTCATGGCCAGCAAGTTAAAAACTAAAGTGATACTCCACAGAGTCAAGGCAGCATGGCCTTGGGAAAATCCCCAGGCGAGTAAGCGGTGGTGTATGTGGTCCTTACCGGGGGTACTGAGAGGGTTTTTTCCTGCCAATAACCTGCGGATGAACACCTGTGTAGTATCCAAAACTGGCAATATGAGAAATAAAATCGTCGGTCCGAGGGCAAAAATTGTATTTTGTTGCAGGTTACCTAAAATACTAGTTGCAGCTAGGACATAACCAAAAAAGTATGCACCAGCATCACCCATGATAATCCTTGAGGGGTGGAAGTTATGGCGCAAAAAGCCCAAAGCTCCACCCCCTAAAGCTGCCAGCACTAAAATAGCAGCCGCCCGATTGGGAAATTGGGCAGCAACCCCTAACAAACTCATGGCAGTGATAAAACTCACTCCTCCAGCCAATCCATCCATACCGTCCATCAAATTGATGGCGTTAGTAATACCTACTACCCAAAGTACCGTTATCGCCATAGAAAATAGCGAGTCTATGGGCGTGTTGAATCCAACATCAATGCTGATGCCGTTGGCATACAGCAACAATGCCGTGACAATCTGTGCCCACAGGCGCACAGAGGGCGGCAAACCGAACTGATCATCAATAAATCCAACAAGCACTAGGATGGAACCTCCTAGTAAAATGGTTAGGACTTGAGCCAAGACGCTTTGCAGGGCAATAGGTCGTAACAGGCTAGCTAGTACCATAGCGGCAATCACTCCCGCATAAATAGCTAAACCACCCGCATTGGGTAAAGGCTGCTGGTTGAGTCGTCGTGCATTTGGTTGGTCAGCCCAACCTACCCGCAAGGCAAATTTGCGTATTGTGGGAATCAAACGCCAGGTGACCAGCCAAGCCAAAAGAAACGTAAATACTACTGCCAACCAGCCGGAACCGCTAGGGTCGGCAATGCCGAGGGACTTAAAAAAGTTGTCTAGATTCATCCCCCAATTCAAGCATTACTGCCATTGTCCTATATGAGTATCAACTGTAATATTACTCAATTTTGGGAATTTGCATTTATAATCTGAACTGTTTGGTGATTAGCACTCTGGTCTAGTGAGTGCTAAATTGTCTAATGGAAGGACTAGAGAGATAAAACATGGCAAAAATTATTTCATTTGATGAAGAGTCACGGCGAGCCCTAGAGAAAGGCGTTAACGCCATAGCTGACGCGGTAAAAATCACCCTGGGACCTAGAGGTCGTAACGTCCTTTTAGAAAAAAAATTTGGCGCGCCCCAAATCGTTAATGATGGGATCACAGTTGCCAAAGAAGTTGAATTAGAAGATCCTTTAGAAAACACCGGTGCCAGACTGATTCAAGAAGTGGCATCCAAAACCAAGGATATCGCTGGTGATGGAACCACTACCGCCACAGTTTTAGCACAGGCGATGATTAGAGAAGGTTTAAAGAACGTCGCCGCAGGTACTAACCCCATGAGCTTGAAGCGGGGGATCGACAAAACTATTGAAGTGTTGGTGCAAGAAATTGCCAAGGTGGCAAAACCAGTAGAAGGAAGTGCGATCGCCCAAGTGGCCACTGTTTCCTCCGGTAATGATGAACAAGTGGGCGCAATGATTGCCGAAGCCATGGAAAAGGTCACCAAAGACGGTGTGATCACTGTGGAAGAATCTAAATCCCTGACTACCGAACTGGAAGTAGTGGAAGGGATGCAGATTGACCGCGGTTATATTTCTCCCTACTTCATTACCAATAACGACAGGCAAATCGTAGAATTTGAAAACGCCCGCATCCTGATTACCGACAAGAAAATCAGCAGCATCCAGGATTTAGTTCCTGTGTTGGAAAAAGTAGCCCGTCTGGGCCAACCCTTGCTGATTATTGCCGAAGACTTAGAAGGAGACGCTTTAGCAACTTTAGTAGTCAATAAAGCTCGCGGTGTCCTGGCTGTGGCTGCTATCAAAGCACCCGGATTTGGCGATCGCCGCAAAGCGTTGTTACAAGATATTGCGATTCTCACCGATGGACAGATGATTTCTGAGGAAATCGGTTTAAGTCTAGACACTGCTACTTTAGAAATGCTCGGAACTGCCCGCAAAATCACCATTGACAAGGAAAGCACCACAATTGTGGCAGGTGGTGAGACCAAACCAGAGGTACAAACCCGAGTTGCTCAAATTCGTAAGCAATTGGCAGAAACCGATTCTGACTACGATCGCGAAAAACTCCAAGAACGCATTGCCAAGCTAGCAGGCGGTGTCGCAGTGATTAAAGTGGGTGCAGCCACAGAAACCGAACTCAAAGACCGCAAACTACGGATTGAAGACGCGCTCAACGCCACTAAAGCTGCTGTAGAAGAAGGGATAGTTCCCGGTGGTGGTACAACCCTAATCAACTTGACTAAGAAAATAGACGCCATCAAAGCAACCCTTCACGAAGAAGAAAAAATTGCCGCGGATATTATCAAACGCGCATTAGAAGCTCCCTTACGTCAGATAGTAGATAATGCCGGCGAAGAGGGTTCTGTGATCGTCTCTCAAGTCAAGGAAAGCGATGGCAATATTGGTTACAATGCTGCTACTGGCAAATTTGAGGATTTGATTGCTGCCGGCATCATCGATCCTGCGAAAGTTGTCCGTTCAGCTTTGCAAAATGCTGCTTCTATTGCCGCTATGGTCTTGACTACTGAAGCTATTGTCGCCGAAAAACCAGAGAAGAAACCCGCAGGTCCTGCTCCTGACATGGGCGGTATGGGCGGCATGGGCGGCATGGGCGGCATGGGCGGCATGGGTATGTTCTAGTCTGTGTTGCTGAATGTAAATATTTTCTGGTGCAGTTTGTCTGAGCAAGGCAAACTGTTTTTTTTCATCTCCAAGTCTGGCGGCAGTAGTGGGCAGGCGCGACGCTGGTATACTTATCAAATGATTGTGCGATTCGTTCTTCCTAAATGAGTAGAAATGCTCAGGGACGGAAGGTGAGACTGGGTAAAACCAGATTCTTATAACTGTGTGTTCATGTGGGTGAGAATCCCACCCCCTAGGTGCAAGGGTGACAGCATCTTCCTTACGGTAGCGACTAGCCATCAATCCGTAAAGCAGGGAGAAAAGGCGTTCCTACTGGGAGCCTAACCTGGTATACGTCGAGCAGAGTACCCATGAGTAGTCAACAAAGATGTGTTTGAAGCGTCGTGATTTTGAACCAGCCAAATCAGGCTGACAGGCTGGAACCAAAAGGTAAAGGATAAGGAAACGGCTAATCTTTCATAGACCGTTAAGCACTTCCGATAAACCCGGCGCAGAGCATCACTCTAAAGGTACACAGAATGGACACACGGA
>CAIWDD010000036.1 GCA_903911355.1 uncultured Nodularia sp.
AGGAGTAAAAATTCTCCTATTTCTGGGGATAAAACCTTGAGTAAAACGTCACTTTCTCGCTCTATCCACTGAAATTCTGTGTTGAGGATGTCTTGTACTTGTAAGTCACTGCGCTGGGTAATCCATTTTACCCAGGTGTTAGGTGCGAGACTGATTAATCTTTTTCCCCCTATATCTGCTTTTTTCGCCACTGTTGGTTATAAGTTATAAGTTATAAGTATGTTTTTTTGTATGAATGGCGATCGCGAAGCGCTGCTGCAAGCCGATCGCCTCTTATTACAGTCAACCGTCAACCGTCAACCGTCAATAAATCTTGAGCACATACAACTTACCCCCCCAGGTAAAAAATGCCGGATAGCGCTCATTATCCACTACCCGTAATAAATTAAACTGCTCACCCAAAGAAAGGTGAGGGTTTAATTCGCTATCTTGGGGGCGACGTCGGGGATAAAATGAGCACTCACCCACTTGGGGTCGAGCTTGTTTTAAAATACCTGGATATTCCCTGACAAACTGCTGAGATAAATTTAAAGTGGCTTGAGCTTGGGCGTAGCGTAACTCATCTATGGTTTCATTACCTTGAAAATGTAACCATTCTTGTAAGTAAATATCCCCACTGTCTACCTGCTCCACTGCTGCAAACAGGGTAACAGCAATATCATTTTTCCCCTCCAAAATTTGCCATGTCAATGGTGACCAACCTTTACCTTGGGGTAAATCACTTTCGTGGACTACTAAATTATGGTGAAATCTTGACAGGATAGAAGGGGGAATAATTTGACCACAACTGAGGTAAAAACATAAATCCCCTCCTTGTAAGTCGGTAATTTCATGTGTCCACTGTACTAAATATCCTTGTTCTAGCCAGTTGATTACTAGTTCTATAATATACTCGTTTAACCAACTTTGGGAGTCGGAGAGAATGGTAAGCGAAAGCTGCTGATTGATTGATTGATTGATTGATTGATTGATTGCGGCTCCTCTCTAAAACCCAACCGCAAAAACACCGCTTTTGAAGCTGCATTATTAATTTTTACATCTGCTCTTAAGTATTTAGGTGTAAAAGACTCTAAAGCTTGTATTCCCAGTTTTACTAAGGAGGTAGCCCAACCGCGACCCCGAACTAAAACATCTAGGGAATAGTCAATTACCGCTTCATGATCTTGAAGTTCAAAACGAATTTGTCCTACAGGTAAATTATTAGCTTCTAAAACCCCCAAATAACAATGACTATCAGCTAACTTGCGGTGAAACCAACTTTGATGTTCTTCCCAACTAATATGGTCTGATTGTAAAGATTGACGACGCACTTCTGGCTCATTTACCCAAGTATAATAAAGCCACTGATCTGTTAATTTTGCCGATCGCAATCGTAGTTGATTTTTAGGAGTAGGATATAAATATTCTCCTACTCTGTGTGCTCCCAGTCCATCCACATACTGCTTACCCTGGTCAGACATTTTGACCACAGTAGGAGGATTTCCCAGCACCAAAGCGATCGCCTCTGCTATATCTTTGACCTGAACTTGCTCACCAGTGCCTAAATAAATAATAGCTTCTTCCCTAGCCAAAGCCTGACAAGCTGGGACTTGATTATCCGCAATACTAATTACTAAAGTTGGTAAACCTAAACACAGTCTTTCCCAGGTAGTTGTTCCCCCTGCTCCTATAGCTAAATCTGCACGAGCCATTAACTGTGCTAAGTGAGGAAGGTTTTCATAAAGGGTTGTCTGGGGACGCTGGTTAACTTCCTGTTGTAATGATAACCGATGGGGATTACTAGAACCTACTACTACATCCACATATAGGGAGGCAAATTCCCCAGCAGATAGGGCGGATATCACCTTACCAGTAATATTCTGGGGGTCAGTACCACCAAAGAAAATCAGCACCCGCTCTACCTTACCAGTATGGGGTAGTAAGGTCTGGCGAAATTCCAGATATTCTGGACGCAATAGAGCATAACGACAACCCAAAAGTAACCGACAATCATCGGCGACTAACCCCTGATAACGGTTGACTCCCGGAAAATGGTAATTTTGGTCGAGTAAAACATCACAATCATGGGGACGATTAGCTAAATCATCTATAACTAAAATTTTACCCACATGGGGGCGCAGTTGTTCTTCCCAAGGGCGACCTAATCCATAGTGGTCTACAATCAACCAATGGGGAATTTCTCCCCCCAAAGCCGCTATAGTTTCCACTGCATCTGTTTGTGGGTCAACTCCTAACCATAAACCATAGTCTTCTGCTGTCACATCCACTAATGGTGGTGCTGGTAAAACGGTAACAGGAAAGGCGGAACGGGTCAGCAAATGGATTAAGTTACCTGGATGGTCACGACAAATAAATTTTACCTGTGCACCCCTGCGCTGTAGTGCTTTCGCCAAAGTCCGACAACGCACTAAGTGACCAGACCCCATGTTCTGGGAGGAATCTACCCTAATTACTATTTTCACATCTACAAGATTTGAAGATTGTTCATTATTTTCAACACCAGGCGGTAAACGACCAGTTAGGGTCGATTGGGGGCATTATTAACTCAGCCAACATCCCTTGTTGGGACAAAAATAGCTCGTAAAACCATTTATTCCCCATACTCCTGCAAGAAAGCTGCAAAATCCCCTAAGGCTGATTGGGTTTGTTCTGTGGGATTGAGTTGATGTTGTATTTGGAGAACAACCCATCTATTTTGGATTCTAGCTTGGTGAGCCGCTCGTTCTCTTTGTGCAGTTGCTCGGTTTCTTTCCTCAGTTCGCTCATTCTCAACTCGTGCCGTTTCCTCAATTCTTCGTTGCTCTGCTTCAGCCAGGCGGTCTGTTTCTCGATTTCGACGGTTCCACTCAATGCCGAAATTAACCATTGCCACCACGAGGGCCGCCAAGGTGAGTCGGTTGCTCCAGACTCTGGGCTGGGTAATGTATCCGAGGACGCTGAAGTCTTGTTCGTCATAGAATCGCAGAAAGGCAACTGTAATGGTTAAAAATGTTAAAATTGTCCCCGGTAATAAAGACAGAAAATTTATCCAATGTTGAGGGCTGAGTAGTTTCATTATAAACGAATCTGTCTCCACAGGTAACCAGTTGACGGCACAGACCTCATCCCAAATGTCTCCCTAAAATAAAAGCCTCTGCTGCTGCTACTCCCACCGTTGCACCCCGCCACTGGGCTAAGGCTGTGACTGCTTGTTGTGAGCGGGGATGGGGAAAGGGGCGCAGTTCTTCTTGATACAATGCCAAGGCTTGCTGTTTCACTGCTAAGGTCTGGGAAATATCTATAAACCAGTTAGGGTGAAAACTCGGTGCTGAACCAGGGGGTTGCCATTCTGTGCTGGAAGGTACTTCAAAAAACAACAGGGTTTTAACTGGGTGTTGGGGTTGGGGACGACAAGCTGTGACTACGGCTTGATGTACTCTTTGATGGTCGATATTTACATCCCCGGCGTGGTGGGTAAAGATGGTATCTGGTTGATATTGGGCGATCGCCTGTTCAATGGTTTGAACTATTGATAATAAGGGGACTGTATCTAATTGGTTGTCTGGGAAGTCACTAAAGCTGACCGAGTAAATACCTAAACAATCCCCTGCTTTTCTCGCTGCTGTGTGACGGCGCTTTAGTTCTGCTGTGTCATGGGTGATTCGGGAGGAAATGCCATCTGCCACAAATATAACCTGTACTGGCACACCTTGGGCTGTGTAAGAGGCGATCGCCCCTCCACACCCCAATACTTCATCATCTGGGTGGGCGGCTACAATTAATATAGAGTTGTGCATATTTTAGTTTAAAGGTATCAACCTATTCAACTTCCGTAAACTCTTGCACAGAAATACCTCATTCTCGGATAATTGCCCTAACTGTACCTTTCTTGATATTTTTACCGCCATGATGGGGGACAGGGATAACTATACCATCGGCATCACGTACCCAAAGCTCATGAGAGGATGTTTGGAAAGTTATGATTAGTGTACCAAATATTGTTTCACCCCACCCTAACCCTCCCCTTGTAAGGGGAGGGGACTGGATTTAATGAATTCAATGGCGTAAAGATGTGATGAAAATTACAGATGAAAACTTATCAAACAACCTCTGAGGGAGGGAATCACCATAGCCATATTCTAGCTTAACTACTTATTGTGAACTACTGTTATTACTGGACTGGCGCAAAGTTCAGACGAACCGGGATACCAGCCTGTCTCATAGCCTCTTTTGCACCCCCAGGGGTCTGTTCTGTAAAATGAAACATACTTGCAGCCGCGACTGCAGAAGCACCGGACTGTTTGACCGCTTCGATCATATGTTGATAGTTACCAGCACCGCCAGAAGCAATGACGGGTATATTAACCGACAGGCTGACAATCTCAATGAGACCAAGATCGTAGCCTTCCATCATGCCATCATTATCGATGGACGTAATTAATATTTCACCCGCACCACGATCTTCAAGTTCTCGAGCCCAATCAACGACTTTGCGACCGGTATCACGAGAACCGGAATGACTGAAGCAAGTCCAACCACCCATAAGATTACGCTTTGCATCAACACTCCCTACGACACATTGTGTACCGTACCGACCAGCAATATCTGTTACTAACGACGGTGAACTATAGGCGGCTGTATTAACTACAATTTTATCAGCCCCAGAACGGAGTAACTTTTGAACTTGATCAATATTAGTAACTCCACCACCGACTGCAAAGGGTACAAAGCATTCCTGACTAAAATCGGCAATGGATTCAAAATCAGGAGGTTCACCCGTAGTATTGGCTGTAATATCCACCAATACTAGTTCATCAACATCACGCTGATTATACACTTTTATCGCAGGTAAAACCGGACCAACTCTTCGCCAACTATCAAATCGAGTTCCTTTAACCAGTCCGAACTGTTTCCATAACAGGGTCGGTATGACGCGCACCTTTAGCATCGCTGACTATAAATAAAATTACGTAGAAGTTGCATCCCCGCACGAGAACTTTTCTCCGGGTGGAATTGGGTACCCCAAACTCTTCCTACTCCTACCGCTGCCGTAAATGAAATATCATATTCAGCCTTTGCCAGTATATTCTTTTGTTCATCCGCTATAAAGACATAGCTGTGTACAAAGTAAAAGTCTGTGCCATCAATAATACCATCTAAAAGACATGGTTTCGAGTCTACTAGCTTAGTAATACTATTCCAGCCTACATGGGGAACCCGCAGAGAACAGCCTTGAGATGTAAGACTTACAACCCGTCCAGGGATCAATCCCAAACCTTCTGTTCCAATGTTTGAATCTAATGCACCCTCCAAACCGAAGTTAGCCAACAGTTGCATACCAAGACAAATTCCTAATAAAGGACGGTTATAGTTGTTAACTTCTTCTTTAATTGCATTCACCCAACCTCCTTGTTGCAAAATCTGCATACAATCAGTGAAATTGCCAACACCAGGCAGAATAAGAGCATCGTTTGCATGAATATCAATTGCACGATCAACCAGCACTGGTGATACTCGCAGTTGTTCGAGAGCCCGTGCAATAGATCCTAGATTGCCAACTCCATAGTCAATAATTCCCACTTTCATAAGTTGTCATAACTGATTTTCAACAGGCTTCCATAATTACTATTGGGTACCTCAAAAAATTTTTACGGGTTGTCATAATTGATTTTAGTTAGGCTTCCATCACTATCTTTAATCAGAGCCCCTGAAACATCTCGTTTAAATATTTTTTTATTTGTAAATCTGTCACAAACAGTAATAAATTCAGAAACAGTCATATCTAGCGGACGCAGTATTTCCTCAAGCGGTTTACCTAAATATTCCCAGGGAAATTTGCCATCTTGACGCCTTACAGCATCTAAGCCATCTTGACGAGTTAGGCGGCCTCTACGAATATGTAGACAAGCGAGGTCGGTGGCGCGACCAAAGCCAAACTTTAGAAACTTGAAGTAATCATGAATACCTGTTTGGTAATTGTCCAGATTTTCGTAGTTGACCATAGATCCTTCAACCACCTTAGAGTAAGTGGTAAAGCCATTTGCTATGGCAATTAACGCATTGGATAAACCATCCCAAGGGAGATAGTGACCGAGAAACAAACCTGTCACACCTACCCGAGCGAGTTCTTCATCAGTTGGATAGGTGTAGTGAATCAGATGCTTGGCTTCAATACCCTCTTGACCAATCAAATCGGAAACCCGCATTCCCAACAAACCACCAAATTCCTCCAACCACCGACGGGTAAGTACATTATTTTCTGCGGCTGCTGCCGGTCCACCATACTCATTTTGTGGATTTTCACCCCAAACGATCAAAGGAACATTAAACTGAACCGCAGCACGCACTGGAA
Source organism: uncultured Nodularia sp. (assembly GCA_903911355.1). GTDB lineage: Bacteria > Cyanobacteriota > Cyanobacteriia > Cyanobacteriales > Nostocaceae > Anabaenopsis > Anabaenopsis arnoldii. The sequence goes on from CAIWDD010000036.1 coordinate 6,332, forward strand.
TAGTAAAAATCCCCACATGTTCTGGCCAGGATATGTCTCCGACCAGAGTCAAGCCTATGCGATTTAGTTTAGCCCTGATCAAAGGATTTGGCGTCACCTCAATATAATCTACTCCCAGACGCTTAAGGTTTTCGATGTTCTGCCGACCAATAGATGAGAGATCACACGTTGTTGATGTCACGCAAAGCGGATTTAACCCAAGTTGTAACATCCGTACAACTTGATAGGTACTGTCTTTACCACCACTGACCGGAACAATGCAATCCCAATTGCTACCATCTTTACGACGATATTTGCTCAATAACATAATTAGCTCTTGATAGCGGGCTTCCCAGTCCACTTCCTTGCGCCGTTCATAGCTACGGCAAGCATTACAGATACCTTCTTCGTCTAGAAATAAATCTGGCTTGGTAGATGGCATTACACAGCGTTTACAATAACTCAACATAAAAATACCTGCTTAATAATTCCTTAATTTTTCTCGATTAAAAACCAAGTAATATCATCCTGAGGAAAGTTAGGATCGCGACGATAAACAAAGCCATAATCAACAAGCCTTAATTCAGGATGTTGATCTAGGACTTCACCGGCAAAATCTCGCTTAAACAAGCGATCTGAGTGACCTCGATAAGGAATAGCAACCGGCGAAGGGTTATAATATTCTGCGATTAGTAAATAGCGACCCGTTGCATTGACCAACTTGGTATAGACAATTGGTAGTTGTTCTGGGTTGGTATGAATGAGAACTCCTTTAATGAGAACAAGATCCCATTGACGCAGATCGGAAAATTCAAGTATTGATCCTGAATATACATGATCAGCCGGAATGACATTAGCTAGATATCTCGCAGCTTGTTGATTAATCTCAATCCCATGCAAATCAATGCTTGGATAAAGTAACTTGAGAGCTTTTAGATTCATGCCAATGTTAGCACCAAATTCTATGCAGTTCTGTATGCCTTTGGCTGCGTAAAGTGCCTTGGAAAAAAAGGCCAAGTTGGAGGCAAGTAACTGATCGCCTTGGTTCCGTTGAATATATTCCGTACCAAAATCACCTGCCCAGAATTTTTCTTGATCTGTTTTATATGCAGTCATGTTTATACTCCAGAATTTATTCTAAATAAAATTCATTTCTTTATCCAAAAACTTACAGATATATTCTGCTCGTTGCCAATCTTCCAATGTGTCAATATCTTGAACACGCCAACGAGGTAAAATTACAGGTAACCCTCCATCAAAACCAGAGTTTTTTGTCAGCCAAGTTTGTGGTTTTGCCCAATAAAACTGACCAGCATCATGGTAAGCTGGTTCTATATCCTGACTACGAGCGTTGAAATATTCAGGATAAAACATTGCCGTTTTGCCAGATGTATTAATCCTAAAAGCCCGTTGAATAGTTGAGGTAAAGGAAGTGACACTAAATACATATCCCTCAGAGTTGAATTGTAGTAACTCCAGCCCTTTGTGTAAGTCCTCTACCTGAATTAAAGGAGCAGTGGCATAAATACAACAAACAGCCTGTAACGGCCATCCCTGTTCTAAACACCAAGCCACTGCATGAGCTACTACCGGGGTAGTTCCCGTGAAATCATCTGATAAATCAGCCGGACGCACAAAAGGAACTTCCGCCCCCCACTGTTGAGCCACAGATGCAATCTCTTGATCATCCGTAGAAACAATGATATGTGTAAATAGGCCAGAAGCTTGAGCCGCGGTAATCGGCCAAGCAATCATGGGCTTACCACAAAAGTCTCTAATATTTTTGCGAGGAATACGCTTACTTCCGCCCCTGGCTGGAATTACAGCTATGTTCATAATCTATCTTTATATCCGTAAAATCACCATAACATCAAAGCGCCCCCACCTTCCTAGTTGACCAAACTTCTGACAAAACCTTGATGTTCCTCACCATCTATCCCCCGCTCACTGTCAAAACCTGCTGCATTGTATCAGTTAATAAGCCATCCACCGCCAACTATAACCCCGGAAATCCCGCACTGCTGATGATTCGGCGATCGATCAGGCTCCCCTTTTATGACTGACACTGCCCTTTACCCATAGCTGCTAAGAATTCAGTAACAGCATCATATTGATCATAATATGTAATATATTTCCTTAACAAATCTAAATCTAAATTAGGAAGTAAATTACTTGTTTGTATCTTCTTATATCCTTGACATTCTCCTGTCAACTCATAGACTTTTAAGTTACCATCCTCCCATAACCAAACTTCAGGAATACCAATTCTTTGATACATTTCTAAAGTATTAATACCTCCACTGGTGACAATTACCTCTATAACTAAATCAGGGGTGGCTTTTTGAGCATTAAAACTGTAAGACTCATCAGGTTCTTTCTGGGCGTTAACTTCTTGACTTCCTAATGTTGCACTACCTTGACTATAAAATCTAATATTCTCAGACCTCATATAAGCTTCTAATAATAAGCTAATGGTGCGCTTATAATATTCATGCTCACTTCCCAAAATCACGATTTCCAATCCCCCATCTAAATATATTAAACGCACCCCGGGAATGGAACTAAAGGCACTTTCCAGGTTTTTAAATTGCACCCAACTAACACCTGTGAGGTGCAAATACCTATTGACACCGTTAATTGCCTCAGATGTGACAATGGGAATATTCATTTAGCTCAAATTCTCCTCCAACAGTCAACAAACAGCCAACCTCACCACCATTCTAGTCGGTTTCAACCGACTTCAGCTTTTAGACAGAGAATTTATTCTCTGGGTTGCTAATTTGCCCCCACAAACAGAGAATTTATGCTGTGGCTCTCCCTAATAGCTCCACCACCCGACCCTGATCACCATCACTTAAACCAGCATACATAGGTAAACTAATCGCCCGCCCATAGTAGGACTCCGCCACGGGAAAATCCCCCGCCTGAAAACCCAAGCCCCGATAATAGGGCTGGAGATGTACGGGTATATAATGAATCTGTACCCCAATCCCCCCCTCACGCAAAGCGGTAAACAACTCCTCCCGGTTTAAGGCTGTGGCTTCCACCTGAACTACATACAAATGCCAAGCCGACAGACTATCAGGGTGTTGCCATGGTAAAATCACAGGCATATCTGCCAACATCTGATCATATTGTGCCGCCAATTGACGACGACGGGCAATAAACTCTGGTAATCTCTGCAATTGCGATAACCCCAAAGCCGCCTGTAAATCAGTCATCCGGTAGTTAAAACCCAATTCCACCTGCTCGTATACCCAACTACCCCGTAATTGCCCTGATAATAATTGGGGGTCACGGGTAATACCGTGGGTGCGCAGTCGTGCCATTTTTGCAGCTATTTCTGGGTCATTGGTTACAGCCATTCCCCCTTCACCTGTCGTAATAATTTTGACTGGGTGAAAGCTAAAAACCGTAATATCACTATACCGACAATTGCCCACCGGTTGCCCTTGATATTCACCCCCTACAGCATGGGAAGCATCTTCAATAATGCGGAAATTATATTCTTGACTCAGAGCATAAATTGCCGCCATGTCACAGGACTGACCCGCAAAATGTACGGGAACAACTACTTTAGGTAAACTTCCCTGTGCTTGGGCTATCTGCAATTTCTGGCGCAGCGCCCCTACACTCAAATTATAAGTATCCGGGTCAATATCGACAAAATCCACCTCCGCCCCACAATAGCGCCCACAATTAGCACTAGCTACAAAGGTATTTGGTACAGTCCACAGGCGATCGCCCGGACCCAATCCCAAAGCCAAACAAGCAATATGTAAAGCCGAAGTCGCACTATTAACCGCCACACCATAACTGGCGCCACAAGCTACAGCCACCCCCTGTTCAAAGGCGGGAACCATGGGCCCTTGGGTGAGCCAGTCACTTTGTAATACTTGCACCACAGCAGCAATATCTGCCTCACTGATACTTTGGCGACCGTAGGGGATGAACTCCATGATGTTTGTATTTTAAAAGTTCATAAGTTGAGTAGCAAGAATACCATATCACTTAATGCCGATGGTAACAAAAGTCATCATTAAGTAAACTCCGGGTCAACGTGCTGTTTGATTAACTCTCGGAGTTCCTCCACAGTTAAAAAAGTCTCATTACTACCAGAATTATAACTAAATCCCTGGGGAACCTTCACCGCCCCAGTTTGGCAGTAATAATTCTCTAACCTATCACCAACTTCACTGGGTAAAATCGCGTAATAGTAACCTAAATCCCAGGTGTTATAACTATCACTACTGGTAATCATCTCCTCGTGGATTTTCTCCCCCGGTCTAATCCCTACTACCCTTTGTTCAGCTTGGGGAGCAATGGCTGTGGCTACAGCGGTAATTCTGTAGGAAGGAATTTTGGGGACGAAAATTTCACTTCCCCTCCCGTTCTCAATACTCCACAGCACCATTTTTACTCCTTCCTCCAGAGTGATATTAAAGCGAGTCATTTGGGGGTCAGTAATGGGTAATACTCCCCCATGGCGCTGCTGTAAGAAAAAGGGAATCACCGAACCCCTCGACCCCATCACATTGCCATAACGCACCACACTAAAGGAAATGTCCCTTTTGCCTTTAATATTATTGGCAGCAATAAATAACTTATCGGAGCAGAGTTTTGTGGCTCCATACAAATTAATCGGCGCTGCAGCTTTATCTGTTGATAGGGCTACCACCCGCTTTACCCCCGTATCTAAGGCCGCTGTAATCACATTTTGAGCGCCCAAAACATTAGTTTTAATACACTCCATGGGATTATATTCCGCCGTGGGTACTTGCTTGAGTGCCGCAGCATGAACCACAATATCTACACCCTCGCAAGCACGGGTTAACCGTTGCTCATCCCTAACATCTCCTAAAAAATACCGTAATCCTGGATACTGATCAGGGGAAAACTGGAGCGCCATTTCATACTGCTTCAACTCATCCCGGGAATATATCACCAGTCGATGAATATCAGGGAAACTTGCCAGTAACATTTCTACAAATTTTTTCCCAAAGGAACCAGTACCACCGGTCACCAGGATTGATCTAGATTGAGTAATTTTCATGAAAATATATTGCCTTATATTGCCTTTAGATTAGATTAATACTTGTGTAAGTCCTGGTAATAACTCATTAATGTCGGACACCACTCAAAGCCATAGTCCGAAAACTGGGACTATTAGCCAATAACTCCTCATAAGTTCCCTGTGCCACTACCTGTCCCTGATCCAAATGAAAAATGCGATCGCATTTCTGTACCGTCGTCAACCGATGGGCAATTAAAATAACCGTCAGTTGATGGCTTAACCCCTCAATAGCCGCCATTACCTCCCGTTCTGTCTCATTATCCAAGGCACTGGTCGCCTCATCTAACACAATCACCGATGCCCGCTTATACAATGCCCTAGCAATGCCAATACGCTGTCGTTGACCCCCGGACAAACGAATCCCTCGTTCTCCCACTATTTCCCCATAACCTTCTGGGCGGCTTTCAATGAACTCGGCAATCTGAGCTAATCGTGCCGCTTGCTGCACCCGATCGAGATCAATTTCACTGCGGGGAACCCCAAAGGCGATATTCTCTGCCACAGTAGCATCACTGAGAAAAATACTCTGGGGTACATGGGCAATGGTACGCTGCCAACGGTGTAACCGTTCCCCTGTCAAGGCTGCGCCATCCACCAACACTTCCCCCCGTTCTGGCTGTAATAGACCCAAAATCATATCCGCAGTGGTACTCTTACCACTACCGGTAGTACCCACAAAACCAACTGTAGTATTAGCCTTAATCTGCAAGCATAGGTTTTGTAATACCCAGGGTGTAGATTCTGTATAACGAAACCACACCCCCTGTAACCGCAACTCATTGTCTAGAGGTTGACCCACCCCAAGTCCCACGGCAACCGGAGACACAGGCATAGACAATCTCTGCAATACATTTTGCAGAGATTCCTGATTCCCACGTATATTGACCAAGGCGGTAAAGTTAGCCTGCAATGCCGGCAATAACCGATTGGCTGCCAACGTCAAAGCCCCCAATGTCGGTACTACTTGAGCCAACTGCTGCTGATCATAGGCCATGGACACAGCCATGAGGGCAATGGTGACCATAGCCACAGCCTCTATTAAAAACCGGGGCGACACACCAATGAAGGCATTATTTGCCGCCGCCACACGGGTGGGACGATAGGCCTGATCGTAGCGGGTGACAAACATCCCCTGATTACTCTCGATCAATACATCCCGAATCCCTCCTAATCCCTCTTGGAGATATTTCACCACAAACCGACTTTGACTACTGATGATCTCGCTATTGCGGGCCAGTGCGCGACGAGTGATCCGCAGCAAAATAACATAAGTTATCCCCAAAACTGCCGCCGTACATAGGGCAACTCCCAGATTAATTGCCACAATTGACAGCACCAGTGATAGTACAATCATACTATTAACCACCAGATTCAGAACAGCTGGTAAAACGTATGAACTCACACTCTGAAGATCCTGGGTAATATCGGCAATTAATTCATTACTACTATGACGCACATGAAAACTGTAAGGTTGTAACAGGGTACGACGATACACTTCACAACTCAAATCACTGGACACCATTGCCGCAAACCATAACTGCCGACTAAATGTCAGCAGTCGCAACCCATTAGCCAAGACTACCGCCGTTGCAAAGCTCCCCCCTAACCACGCCACCAGTTGAAAAGTCTTAGTTACCCCTAAATGGAGCCAGATGGGTTGTAAATTCGGATTTTGCAGCACACCCTCGGCATTACTCAATGCCCCTAGGAATGGTAACACAGCCCCCAAGCTCACTACCTCGCTTCCCGCCGTCACTACCATCAGCACTAGTAACCATAACATTTGTCTTTTCCGTACTAAAGGTAACAAATGATATAGTTGCCGCAGTTTTTGTATTAGGGATGCTTGTTTTTCTATCATCTTAGAGGATGTTTTAAAAGGTATGATTAGTGTATCAAATATTGTTTTACCCCTCCCTAACCCTCCCCTTACAAGGCTATTCATTACTCACATCTTTCTTAACAATCTTGAAACATTTATGTGGCAATGGTTTCAACGGTTGAAAATTTCCCTACTCTTGACAAAATGTACCTTATTATTTTTGATAAAACCCTTATTTTATTGAGAATCATCAACGGAGGATTAAGGTTTGGGGGTTTGCGGGCGATCGCTCTCACGAATATTAAGAAAGATCCGGGTAATGGATAGCCTTGTCAGGGGAGGAGACTGGATTTTATTGTTTCGGTGCGTTCCCCAATCCTTCCCAATCCTTCCAATGTTCCCTGTTCCCTAATATAAAAATTACCTGTTTAATACTTTCCAAACATCCTCTAAGACTGTCAATACCTCATAGATAAATAATGGTTTTCATAGAAAAAAATTATAAATTGACTAATACAGCAAATTTTCGGGATAGATATAAGGTTTTGCTTATATAAGCCATATAATATTTTTTTAATAATTCCTGTCTTTCGATTAATTTTTTCCACCTAAAGGCGGTATGCTATTTGTAATCAAACAGTTGCTCCCCAGTTGCAACTGCAAAAATAAAACTGGGTAGATGGTTCTGTTTCAAGTTTTCGGCTTGTATCAGCAAAAAGCCAATACCAAATATTTTTGCATACAAATAAGCTGGGTATCTAAATTTTGAATTGGTACCCAAGATTATTAATGCCAAATTAACATGGTTGCATTATTGTTGGCCAAGTAGATTTATTGACAGATGAAGACAGGTATTGTGCTTAGATTTAATGGGTGAAGCCCCTCACTCCTACCTTACCTAACTCTTTAAAGTTCATTTAGTTCATCCACAAAAATGCTCCTCGTTAGAGGAGTTACAAGGAGGTATTCATGGATTTTTTGTCCTTATTTTTCACTGACTTTATTAAGCAGTTGCAGTCCCCAACACTCGCCTTTTTGATTGGTGGGATGATCATTGCCGCCCTTGGTAGCGAATTGGTAATTCCAGAAGCGGTTTGTTCGATCATCGTCTTCATGCTGCTGACCAAAATCGGTCTGACTGGTGGAATTGCGATCCGCAACTCCAATCTGACGGAAGTATTTTTACCGGCATTGTTTTCTGTAATCACAGGGATTGTGATTGTATTCATCGCCCGCTTTACATTGGCCAAGCTGCCTAAGGTCAAAACAGTAGATGCGATCGCTACTGGTGGGTTGTTTGGTGCGGTGAGTGGCTCTACTATGGCTGCTGCCCTGACACTACTGGAAGAACAAAAAATCCCATTTGAAGCATGGGCTGGCGCACTCTATCCCTTCATGGACATCCCGGCGCTAGTAACTGCGATTGTGGTAGCCAATATTTACATCAACAAGAAGAAGCGTAAAGAAGCATCCGACTCTGCCATGCAGGAGTCTTTCAGCAAACAGCCCGTTGCGGCTGGTGATTATCCCAGCACTCGGCAAGAGTATCTCAGCCAACAGAAAGATCCCGGTGATAATAAAGTCAAAATATGGCCAATCATCGAGGAAAGCCTCCGGGGTCCTGCCTTATCAGCAATGTTGTTAGGTCTCGCTCTTGGCCTGTTCACCAGACCAGAAAGCGTCTATAAAAGCTTCTATGATCCTGCTTTTCGTGGCTTGCTCTCCATCTTGATGCTGGTAATGGGTATAGAGGCTTGGTCAAGGGTTGGCGAACTGCGTAAGGTAGCTCAATGGTACGTTGTGTATAGTGTGATCGCACCATTTATACATGGTTTAATCGCCTTCGGTTTAGGTATGATTGCCCACTACGCAACAGGATTTAGCATGGGCGGTGTCGTCGTCCTGGCTGTTATCGCTGCCTCTAGTTCAGACATCTCAGGTCCTCCTACATTGCGAGCCGGTATTCCTTCCGCTAATCCATCAGCTTATATAGGCGCGTCCACAGCAGTCGGTACGCCAATTGCCATCGGCCTTTGTATCCCTTTCTTTATCGGTCTTGCCCAAGCAATAGGTGGCTAATCCCAGAAGGGTCCTTGTCTGTTAGCGCTCCCTTGACCCGGCAGACTAAGCAACTTAGTATATAATATCAATTTACGTAAGTAAGGAGGTAAGCAATATGTCCAAGCGTGCCAACAAGCTCGTCATCGTCACGGAAAAGGTTCTGATGAAAAAGATCGCCAAGATCATTGAAGAATGCGGAGCGACTGGTTATACAGTGGTGGATACTGGTGGTAAAGGTAGTCGCAACGTCCGTTCTACAGGTAAACCCAACACTGCTGACACTGATTCTAATGTGAAGTTCGAGGTACTCACCGAAACACGGGAGATGGCGGAGAATATCGCAGATAAGGTCGCAATTACATTTTTTACCGATTATGCGGGCATTATCTATATCTGTGAAGCAGAGGTACTGTACGGAAGACATTTCTGTGGACCAGACGGCTGTTGAGTCGAAACGAAACGACGCAGACCTAAAAGACCGGGGCCTGATGACCCCGGTTTTTTAATGCTATCCATTACCCGGATCTTTCTTAACATTCGTGAGGGCGATCGCTCGCAAACCCCCAAACCTTAATCCTCCGTTGATGATTCTCAACAGAATAGAGCTAGCAGAATTTTTCGTTTCCATTCAATTAGTGTCCCCAGCGAGTGGGGACAGGTTATTTGATATATTTTTGTGAGTGATGAACGATAGTTTCCATTCAATTAGTGTCCCCAGCGAGTGGGAACCCCTCCATTTTAAACACAGTCCCAGTAAGAAGTCTAGAGGCACTTTCCGATAGCGATAGCGTGGCGTTAGCCAGGTTCAACAAACTTAACGGCTGAAATGGACTTTAGCATACTAACAAAACTCCTGAAACCCTTACCCAGCAAGCGACCGAGGTTCAATACATTAGAATCACTATTTCAGCTATTTTGATTGAACTTCCGTAATAGTTAACTAGTGCATTACAACAGCATTTAGGCGAAGCGCTGCTGTAAGCCATATACCCCAACCTTTTGTAAGGTGAGGGGTCAATACTACTCTACCAAAACCAAAAGCGCCCTTCCTACCGGATGGGCGCTTTGATCAATCAGAGACAGTATTATTTAAGTTTCTGAACCTGAATCTCTTAACCGTTGATTGCAGGAGCAGTCAAAGCAACAGGAGCAACTTCACCAGCAGCTAAGTCTAAGGGGAAGTTGTGAGCGTTACGCTCGTGCATTACTTCCATACCCAGGTTAGCGCGGTTGATCACATCAGCCCAGGTAGCGATGACGCGACCTTGAGAATCAATTACTGATTGGTTGTAGTTGAAACCGTTCAAGTTGAAAGCCATGGTGCTTACACCCAGTGCGGTAAACCAGATACCGATTACAGGCCAAGCAGCTAGGAAGAAGTGTAGTGAACTATTCATTACTCACATCTTTCTTAACAATCTTGAAACATTTATGTGGCAATGGTTTCAACGGTTGAAAATTTCCCTACTCTTGACAAAATGTACCTTATTATTTTTGATAAAACCCTTATTTTATTGAGAATCATCAAC
>CAIWDD010000037.1 GCA_903911355.1 uncultured Nodularia sp.
ATTAGTTTAGGTAATTCCGCTAATGAACTCAAATTTGAACCAGATCATTTAGAATTTGTCCCTGGTAAACGCTATCTATTACACCTAAATAATCCCAGCGAACTAAAACATTATTTCACAGCCAAAGATTTTGCTGATGGTATCTGGACGCAAAAAGTCGAAGCTGGCAAAGTAGAAGTCAAAGGCGCAATTCATGAACTAGAACTCAAACCCGGTGCAAAAGCGGAATGGTTCTTTGTGCCCATCAAACCCGGAAAATATAGCTTAAACTGTTCTGTAGCCGGACATACAGAAGCAGGAATGACAGGAGAAATTGATATACAGTAACTGATGACAGGAATCGGAAACCAGGCTTGGTAAAAATAAGGTAACTTAAATTTATAGCCATATCAGTTAGTGATCAGTAATTATTAAACTCTCCATGAACATTCTCAGTAACCTGCTCTCCCAAAAAACTCAGCCGCAAACCTCACCAAAACAACACCGGGGAATTGAAATTAAATCCCCCCGGGAACTTGAAATCATGCGGCAATCAGCTAAAATTGTAGCTACCGTACTCAAAGAAATTTCTGAGATGGTCAAGCCGGGTATGACTACAGCTGATTTGGATGCTTACGCTGAAAACCGCATCCGGGAAATGGGCGCTACACCCAGCTTTAAGGGCTATCATGGCTTTACCGGTTCCATTTGTGCCAGTATTAATCATGAAGTTGTTCATGGTATCCCCAGTACTAAGAAAGTAATTCAAACCGGGGATGTGTTAAAAGTAGATACCGGTGCTTATTACGAAGGTTTTCATGGTGATTCTTGTATTACCATCGCCGTGGGAGATGTGACCCCAGATGCTGCTAAACTCATCCGCGTTGCAGAAGAAGCACTCTATAAGGGTATTGAACAGGTAAAGGCGGGTGCTTATTTACTTGACTTAGCTGGGGCTATAGAAGACCATGTAAAAGGTAATGGTTTTAGTGTGGTGGAAGGATTTACAGGGCATGGTGTAGGTCGGAATTTACACGAAGAACCTTCAGTTTTTAACTACCGTACCCGGGAAATGCCAAATGTGAAACTGCGCGCAGGAATGACTTTGGCAATTGAACCAATTTTAAATGCAGGTTCTAAGCATACTAGAATATTGTCTGACAGGTGGACTGCTGTAACTGTAGATAATTCTCTATCAGCCCAGTTTGAACATACGGTTTTAGTGACAGAAACAGGTTACGAGATTTTAACAGACCGCACCCAAGTTTAACATACATAGTTTTGGGGACTTTTGTCCCTAATACAAACTTGGAGGTTATATAACTCAATGTGTAGCTAAATATACTCTTATCAAGATATATTTTAATTAATCAAAATATGAATAACAATGATTTAGCTTTTACCCCAGCCCTAGAATTAGCCAAGCTGATTCGTGGTCGGGATGTATCACCCCTGGAATTAGTAGAGTTATATTTAAACCGCATTGAGCAGTTTAACCCCCAACTGGGAAGTTATTTTACAGTCACAGCAGAACAAGCGATCGCCGATGCTCAGGCTAAAACAGAAATATTAACAACCACCTCAGAACTACCGCCATTTTTCGGTGTCCCCATTTCCATTAAAGACCTAAACGCCGTGGCTGGTGTACGCTGTACCTATGGGAGTCCTGCTTTATTACAAAACATCCCTAACTATGATGATGGCGTAGTCACTCGCATTAAACAAGCTGGATTTATTATCCTGGGTAAAACCGCCACCTCAGAACTAGGTTCATTTCCTTACACCGAACCTACAGGATTTCCCCCAGCGAGAAACCCCTGGAATTTAGAATACACCCCCGGCGGTTCCAGTGGCGGTGCTGCGGCAGCGGTAGCAGCGGGGTTATGTGCTATAGCCCAAGGTTCCGACGGTGGCGGCTCTATTCGCGGTCCTGCGGCTTGCTGTGGTTTAGTTGGTATAAAACCATCACGGGGTAGAGTCACCCATGCACCCGTAGGAAGTCCCGTAGCTGGACTTGGTACTAATGGACCCCTCGCCCGGACAGTAGCAGATGCAGCCGCCCTTTTAGATGTCATGTCCGGCTATGTCACAGGTGATCCTTACTGGTTACCAGATCCTCAAACTTCCTTCCTCGCCGCTACCACGGAGAAAGTCGGTAATTTACGCATCGCCTTTAGTACCAGTATTCCCCCTCTGGGACCAGCTGATGCTAACTGTCAGCAAGGGGTAATGCAAACAGTAGAATTATTAGCACAATTAGGTCATACTATAGAAGAGAAGTCCCTTGATTTGAGTGGGTTAGTAGAACCATTTCAAA
>CAIWDD010000038.1 GCA_903911355.1 uncultured Nodularia sp.
CAGTTGTTGAATGCGCCCACCTTTATGAAATGTGGCATTATCCATCACCACAACCTGTCCTGGTTTGAGTGTGGGAAGCAAACAAGCTTCAAGCCAAGTCTCAAATACTATTCGATTACACGCACCCTCAACAGTGAAAGGAGCTATCAGCTTATGGTTACACAGCGCGGCAATTATGTTCACCCGACCTTCACGACGACCTGATTTAAGTGCATGGAAGCGCTGTCCTTTTGAGTTCCAACCATAATCATACTGGTCTGGGTTGTCCATTCCTGACTCATCGAGGTATACAATCTTCTCCACAAGTAACTTAGACAACTGCGCTACGAAAGCCTGTCGTTTGACCTCATCGCGCTCACGGTAGCCATAAGTCTTTTTTTTCGCGTAAAACCAATTTTTTTCAAAGCTCTTGAGATTGTGCGAGCGCTAATTTCTTCAGGCCAAAGTGAGGCCATCTCTACTTGGGTTTTATCGCCATGTACGGAGGCGAACTCACGAAATTTTTCCCAATCGGTGATTTTGTGACCATTCCCAGGACGCTGATTAGGCAAGGCTTGGAAGTCGCCCGTTTCGGTTTTTCGCTTCAACCATAGGGTGATGGTGTTGCGACTAATATTAAACATTTGACTGGCTTCAGTTTTCTTCAAGCCATCGAGTTCAATCCCTTGGATTACTTTTTGACGAAGGTCGTAACTGTACGGCTTGGGCATATACCTATAGCAAGCGATCGCTTCACATGAAAAGGGACTACTTATAGTTTATGCTTAAATTACCTTGGCGGTTGCTATATTACCGAAACTTAACCTTTTCTTTACTAAAAAGTCCCCAAAATTTTCCTGAAATAAGCACTATTGCGTACTGAATATTAATCTGATATTTGTATCAATGATTGTTGTAAATCAATTAAAATTTCCCAAATTAAAAATTTCTGGCTGTAACTACTAGAAATCGTTAAGTCACTGAATAACTGCCTAGGATTTACAACCACGCAAACATGGTAAGCGAAACATAGGAAATAAAGTATGCCCCAAATGTTAAATCGTCGTCGATTTCTTCAGGCATCGGCGGCGGCGGCGGTCAGCATAGGTGTATCCACTATTCGCACTTCTGCTGGTGGTGTTGACGAGTATGTTGAGGCGATAGTAATTGGTAGTGGTTTTGGCGGTGCAGTGGCATCATTGCGGCTTGGCGAAGCAGGAATTGAAACCATCCTATTGGAACGGGGACGACGATGGCAAATCACTGACGCAGGTGATACTTTCTCTACAACAGATAACCCAGATGGACGTTCTACCTGGCTAAGTTCCAGTACAATTTTCCCCCCACCACCAGTTCCAGGAATCCCCATTGATGTATATACTGGCGTTCTCGACATCAAGAGAGGTAATGGGATCAATGCCTATCAAGGAGTAGGTGTTGGAGGTAGTTCCCTTGTCTACGCTGGTATTACTTATCAGCCAACTGAAGAACTATTCTACAAAGTCTTTCCACGCACTCTTAACTACACCAAACTGGATCGGATTTATTACCCACGGGTGCTTTCCATCCTCAAAGCATCTCCCATCCCACACGATATTCTGCAAACTGAATACTACTTGGCAAGCCGCATCCTCATGGATCAAGCAGCCAAAGCAGGTTTAAATGCACGTAAGATTGATGTTGCATTTGATTGGGACATTGTTCGTCAGGAAATTGCTGGTCAAAAGGTTGCTTCGGTTATTAATGGTCAAATTTACTATGGTACGAATAGTGGTGCCAAAAACAGCTTAGATCGCAACTACCTGAGTATGGCAGAGGCGACTGGTAATGTTGAAATTCGACCTTTACATATAGTTACTACAATTGGGGAAGCAGATCGTGGGCGTTATCGAGTTGTTTGCAATCAAATTAATGAGCAAGGAGAAGTGCTTGTCCAAAAATCCTTTGTTTGTCGCTATCTATTTTTGGCGGCAGGTTCGATTGGCACTACTGAACTATTGCTGCGTGCTAAAACAAATGGTACTTTGCGCCGTCTCAATAATCAGGTCGGGAAGTCTTGGGGTACGAATTCGGATTCAAGTGCTTTGATGATTAACGTTAGTCAGACAAATCCAACACAGGGATCCCCTGGGGTGATATCAATTGAGGATCTTGACAATCCTATCGCACCACTCATACTTGAGCCATTTCAAGGGATTCCTTTTGTACCACAAGGTATTCTTCCTGTTCTTGGTCAGGCAATTTCCAAGCCCGAAGGCTATCTTACCTACAACACAGCTACTCAGTCATCAGATTTGTTCTGGCCTAACAACTCAGCCGATAGTCAGAAAAATGCTCAGGCTCTGCAGCATACTTACAACCGACTCAACCAAGCCAATGGGACAAATTTGGCAGCACCGCCTGACTACAGTAACACAGCACACCCGCTTGGTGGGGCTACAATTGGGCGAGTATGCAACAGTCGTGGGCAGGTCTTTGGTTATCCTAACTTGTTTGTTGTTGATGGTTCATTCATTCCCGGTTCAACAGCCTGCTCTAATCCCTCGCTCACTATTGCTGCTCTAGCAGAACAAAGTCTGGATCACTTTCTCAACCGGATGATTCCTAGACGTAGGTAAATATGAAGTTAACCTTTTTCTACAGGTTTACACTCAGGCAATCGCTCATCGGCCAAGACACGCGATCGCCTTTGTTATGCAACTTATTATCAGGTTTATGCCTAGTCAAGGTCTGTAGAGCATTATTGACCGTACCTACCAGATTTCGCTTCTGGGAAACCAAAACTCAAAAGCGGAGGGAAGCGGCTTTAGCCCTCCGGTCTAGCAACAGTTTAGAATCCCCTAGCCTTTAGGTTAACGGAGAAGTCAACTATCTACTTGCAATGTCCTGCAAGTCATATTAACTTTTAGCAATTCCTTCTTGACGAGCTGCTTGTTGGACAGCAGCAGCAACAGCAGGAGCAACGCGTTTATCAAAGACTGAGGGGATAATATGTTCCCGATGCAAGTCTGAGGGTTTAACTAAAGATGCGATCGCACTAGCTGCTTCTAAATACATACTGGTAGTAATAGACCGGGCGCGACAATCTAAAGCACCACGAAATACCCCCGGAAAAGCCAAAACATTATTAATTTGATTCGGGTAGTCACTCCGACCGGTGGCCATCACAGCTACAAGTTTACTTACTAGTTCTGGCTGAATTTCGGGAATGGGATTAGCCATAGCAAAAACAATGGGGTCTTTAGCCATTGCTTGCACCATTTCCACTGTCAATACACCCGGGGCGCTCACACCGATAAACACGTCTGCGCCCTGCATTGCACCTGCTAAAGTCCCCTGAGCTTTAACGGCAAATTCCTGCTTCTCTGGGGTCAAATCAGTGCGGTTAGTCGAGAGAATTCCTTTAGAGTCGCACATCCAAATTTTTTCGGCTCCAGCTTTGCGAAGTAACCGAGCGATGGCTACCCCAGCAGCTCCCGCACCATTAATCACAATGCGGATTTGTGCAATGGACTTGTTTACCAGTTTTAAAGCGTTAAACAAGGCTGCTAAGGTGACAATGGCTGTACCATGTTGGTCATCATGAAACACCGGGATATCTAATTCTGCTCGTAATCTCTGTTCAATTTCAAAGCAACGAGGAGCAGCAATGTCCTCTAAATTAACACCGCCAAAAACCGGCGCGAGGTTTTTCACCGTCCGCACAATTTCATCTGTATCTTGGGTATCAAGACAGATAGGAAAAGCATCAAGACCAGCGAATTCTTTAAACAGCATCGCTTTACCTTCCATCACTGGTAAAGCCGCAGATGGTCCGAGATTTCCCAAACCCAAAACTGCACTACCATCAGTCACAATAGCTACAGTATTTTGTTTGATAGTTAAATTGTAAACTTCTTCGGGAGCTTGGGCGATCGCAGTACAAATGCGACCTACTCCTGGGGTGTAGGCCATAGCTAAATCCGAAACACTCGTCAGGGGAATGCGACTGGTAATGCTAATTTTGCCCCCACGGTGCAGGTTAAATGTGCGATCGTAAACACTTAGCACCTGAATATCTGGTAATCCTTTCACCGCTTGCACAATAGTCTCAGCGTGTTCGGTACTAGCCGCATCTACAGTAATATCACGGATAGACTCATGGCGTGTTTGTTCGATTAAATCAATTTGTCCCAGATTACCACCGCTGATGGCGATGGCCTGGGTAATTGATGCTAACATTCCCACACGATTGGGAATTTGCAACCGGAGGGTAACACTAAAACTAGAATTAGGAGTTAGCTTTGTCATTGTAATTTTGGATTTTAAGTTTGATATTTTATATCGAATTGTCCGGAAATCGTAGCTAATTTTACCTCATTTAACCAATAATCCCACAGCTTCAAGCAGTGGGAGCACGAAGACAGCCGCCAAGTCTAGGATTATCCGCGCAATCTGACTATAGACTCTCCAAATAATTCAATAGGTCTGCCATTTCGTGAGCGCTAGGTTGAAATTTTGGCATTGGAGGTGTTTCGCCACTAATTACTTGGTGAATTAGCTGGGATGGTGATTTGCGCTTTGAAACCCCTTGTAAACTAGGTCCTACTAGTCCGTCCGCTTCTATTCCATGACAACCAGCACAGTTGATCTGAAAGATAGCATTTCCTTGAACTGGGTTTCCTTTGAGGGAAAGGACATTCTTCACATAAGGATCAGAAGCTCGAACCATTTGCACACCAAAAATGCCCAAAGGAGCTGCTAGTAGTATCGCCAGAGCTAACAAGGCGATCCACTGTATTTGAGTTTCGGGTTTGGTAATCTGGTTATCCAAAAAGTTTGCCGTAGAAGTCGAGGTTACTAAAAGTTTTGCATTTCCTACACATAGCTTAAAATTTCTTGATGGTGTCTGCAAGCACTAAATATAATTTTTTCCTGATGATTTATGGACTAAAAACATTGTCGAGGGCGGGATTCATCCTCAATTTGATAGAATGAACAGCAGCATCCTATATCAAACATTTGCTAACAGGAGATTTAAAGTGGTTGAACCCCTGCTCTCAGGTATTGTCCTTGGTCTGATTTTTGTCACCCTTTCCGGGCTATTTTACGCTGCCTATAGGCAATACAAGCGCCCCACCGAGTTGGGCGGTTAATATTTATCAGTAGAGATGCGATTCCTCGTATCTCTATTTTTGTATAAAGTTATTTATATCTTATACTGAAAGATATTTAAATAGCATATAATTTTAAAGGATTGCATTAATTTTAACATTTGTATAAAAAGTTAGCGCTGTATTACCGTAAACCTTTTGGCGGCAAATTTCCCAATTGCTAATGATTGGAGGCTTCCAACCTTGGGGATTGTGTTCTACAGCTATTTCACCATTCACAGCTAATAAATTGTCATCAGCGATCGCTGCTAAAACTGGCTCATATAATCCACTAGCATAAGGCGGATCAAAGTAAATCTTCTCAAATTGTTTCCCTGATAACTTTTTTAACTGCTGAATGACATCACCTCGCAAAACTTGCCATTTTTGTTCACTACGGCTCACCTGTTGCCAGTTTTGCTGAATGATGGCACAGGCTCGGCTAGATTTTTCGATTCCTACTACTAAACTGGCTCCTCTACACAAAGCTTCTGCACCCATGGAACCACTACCAGTACACACATCTAGCCAGCGACAATCTACAATTTCCCCTTGCCAAATGTTGAATACTGCCTCCCTGACCCGCGCACTCGTGGGTCTGGTAGCTTGCCCTGGTAAAGTTTTAATTTGGCGATTCCCGTAAATTCTCAGTGTCATTGTTCATAGGTCATAGGTCATAAGTCATAAGTCATAAGTCAACAGTCAAGGGAAAAATCATGACAAAGGACAAACAACAAACGACAAAATCTCAAAGTTACAGTTGGATTATGCAGCAATTTTTTCGCGGACTTGTGCAACAAAATTAGACAGGATTTGCAACCCGATATTAGAAGATTTTTCCGGGTGGAATTGCACTGCTGTCAGGTTTTCATGGGCGATGGCGGCTGTGATGGTTTGAGAACCGTGAGTCACAGTGGCCGCACGTACTTGGGGGTCACTGGGGTCAACATAGTAAGAATGAACGAAATATACCCAGGGACTGGCTGGTAAATGCTCCCACAAAAGGCTGTTTGGTTGGGTGAACTCTAGTTGGTTCCATCCCATATGAGGAATAGTAATCCCTGGTTCCGGTTGAAATCGGCGCACCTTTCCGGGGATAATTCCTAGCCCTGGTTGGGTTCCTTCCGCACTGGATTCAAATAAAATTTGCAATCCCAAACAGATACCTAAGAAGGGTTTACCAGACGAGATCGTATCTTTAATGGGTTGTTCTAAGCCGAGCGATCGCAGGTGTTGTACTGCGGGGTCAAATGCTCCCACACCCGGTAATACAACTGCATCCGCCAGTTCTAAATCTTTAGCAGTATGAGTAATCTGAGGAGTTGCTCCTACTTTTTCTAAACCTTTGCAGACTGAGTGCAAATTTCCCATATCGTAATCTACGACTGCAATGACTGGCATTGACCTGCTCCTTGTAAGTTTATTATGGAGGGTGTTTCTATTCTAAATAATATTTCTTATGCGGAAAAGAATACTATTAACTTCTTTTGAGATTTGGTTGAGTGAGCAACAGTCAAATTCTTCTGATGATTTATTAATGGAAGTGATCAAAGTTCACGCCTTTCCTCATGATTTAAAATTTTTACGGCGTTTACCTGTGGATGCAGATCTGGCCAGTTCCCAAGTCAGGCAAAAAATTTCTCAACTCCAACCCAATTACATTATTTGTTGTGGTATGGCTGCTAGCCGGACAAAACTAAGTCTGGAAGCGGTTGCTAGCTGTGGGGAAAGTCTTTTGCAGACAACTGTTAATTTAGAGAAAATAGTAGGAGGTACAACAGTAGTTGAGATTAGCCACGACTGCGGTAAATTTGTTTGTGAGAGTCTTTACTATTCAGTTTTACATTACTTGTGCCAAAATCAACTGGCAACACCATGTATTTTTGTCCATGTTCCAGCGTTAAATCCAGATAATTTGCCGGTCATATTGGCTGATTTCTTATTAATTATTCACAATTTGGCACTTTTATCAAGTCGTTAGCGTCTCTAAGGTCAATATTTCTCTGGTTTTTATGTTTGATTTTTTACTCAGTTCTATAATCGCCCAATCAACACCTACTACCGCACCCGCGCCAGAAGCAATACAGCTTCAAGAAGTGCGTCCTTTACCGGGAACCCTGGATACTGTGCCTGTATTTAATAGTAATAGTCCAGAATTGGTATTAAAAGAAGGAATTTTACTTTCTACTTTTCCCGCAGATGACAAGAAAACGCCAGCAGCACATTTAAATTATCCGTTTCAAGGGCGATTTGATGTTTTTGCCCACCATGTTGCTAAGGCTGAACCACCAGAGGATTTACGATCGCTCTATCTGGGGATCATGTTGCATAACCCCGGAACTGAACCAGTAACAGTCAATATTTTGCAAGCAGCAAGTTATTTGAGTCAGCCAGATGCACCATTTATTCAGTTACCATCTGTGAGTCAGAATATCTTAGGTCAGATTTTTGCCGGACCAGGCGATCGCGCTGTATCTGATATCTTAAGAGGAAGGCGGCAAGAAATTTTCCCACCCCAAATTGTCATTCCCCCAGGGGAAAATCAGATGTTATTAAATCTCCCTATTCCCGTCAAGGAACTGACACCACCTTTAAATGGCCGCTCTACCTTAATGCGGTTACACAGTAGTGGCAAAGTTTATGCCGCTAGTATGGCTTTATTTGCGCGTCAAAATCCCGATGGTACTGAGGGTGAGCCTACTTTACAGGAGTGGGGAAATTTACTCAAAAATGGAGAATTATCAACCCCACGGGATAGAGTCCCCACACCCCTAGAAGCAACTAAACAACCCCAAATTTATGGGCGTGTCGCCGGAGTGGCTCAAGGTTCTCAGTGGAAATCTTTAGTTTTAGATCATGCAGAAGCTAGATATTTGACAATTCCCAAAAGTGGGCAAGCATTTTCCTATCCTATAAGTAGTTTGCACGGCGGTACTTTAGGAACTACTCAAATTCAAGCAGCCCCCATGTTGGTGCGTTATCCTGATACCGCCTATCGCGCTCATGGCAACTATGGTATTCAATATAGTTTACATTTTCCCCTGCATAATAATACTGAAAATACTCAAAGAGTTGCTGTATCTCTACAAACGCCAATCAAAGAAGAGAATTTGCTAAAACAGGGCTTACGCTTCTTCACAACCACAGCAACCCAAGTATTCTTTCGGGGGTCAGTACGTTTACGTTATACAGATGACCGAGGTCACGCCAGAACTCAGTTTACCCATTTAGTCCAAAGGCGGGGTCAACCTGGAGAGCCTCTGGTACTATTAAATATGCCACCGGGCGATCGCAGATTGGTAGAAGTAGACTTGATCTATCCCCCAGATGCTACACCGCCCCAGGTATTAACGATATCAACTCAATAGACATCTCTTGACACTCCCACGGATAGAATCACGTGGGATTCTTGCTTCACCCAGCCAACTTATTGAGAAAAGTTTCCTCATCTAAGCACCCGTGAGCAATGTATAATCCGGATGTAGTTTGATCCTTACCAATACAGATGCAAGAAAATTTTCTCACCGCTGTTTTTCTGCCCCTAGCTTTATTTATTATTTTGTCACTGGTATTGGGTTTGCGTCCTGGGTCAGTCGAAAACAAAAAATCATCTCAAAATAATGTCTTGGATAGAATTAAAAGTGAATACAACCCATGAGGGCGTAGATTGGTTTTGTACTCTCATAAGTGAAAGTATTGATATTAATAATATTTACATTACTGAATATACCGAAGCAACTGCGGCTAATTCCCATTGGAGATTGACAATTCGCTTATATTTACCCTACGATTTCAGCGGGCGAGTAGGTTTAGAAAATATTGAGAATCTGCTTGCTCCTTTGTATCGGACTGGAATGACCACAGCCATTGAGACTACTCTGGTTGAAAAAAAAATCACAGATGGGCCACAAGCACCTCTACATCAAATAGGCGATAAATTTATCATAGTTACTTCCAACACAGCCACTCAGTCTGAAATACCAGAGAAAATTCCCCTGAAAATACAGAAAACCCTCGCCTTCGGTAGCGGTTTGCATCCCACAACCATTCTCAGTCTCCGACTGCTAGAACGATACATAACCCCTCAAATGCAGGTGCTAGACTTTGGGTCAGGTTCAGGGATTTTGAGCGTAGCTATGGCGAAACTGGGAGCTAATGTCTTAGCTTTAGACAATGACAGCATAGCTGTAAAAGCAACTCAGGAAACAGTAATTCTCAATGGAGTAGAGGAACAAGTCAAGGTAATGTCCGGTAGTCTAGGGTCTGGCTGTAAACTAGGCCATTGGATGGGTGGAAACACTGTACATGATGGGTCAGCAATTGCAGTAAAACAGACATTTGACCTAATAGTTGCCAATATTTTCGCACGGGTACATATTGCCCTTGCAGATGATTTTAGGCGATCGCTACGTCAGACTAAAACCCCAGCCGGGCTACTAATTACATCGGGGTTCACCACAGATCATGAAGAAAATGTCACCAAAGCCTTAAATACAGCCGGCTTTGAGGTGATAGACCGTGAACGATTAAACGAATGGGTCGCCCTTACCCACCAATATAATGCCTAATTCGTCCACTAGTTGCTCCAGTATTGTTTCGGTAATTCAGACGGGTATATCTATCTTGGAGACGTTCCGCCCGAACGCCCCTACCTATCAAAGCTCAAAACTTAAACTGCTGTAGATGACTCCGGGGATTATAGGTACGTATAGCCCGAATTTTCTCATAGTATTCTCGTTCTTGTGAACTGAGATCCTTGGGAGGAACAATCGCCACTTTTACCAACTGATCACCACGTCCCCCCTTAGCTAAAGGCCAACCTTTCCCCCGCAACCGCAGGGATTGACCAGAACGCACCCCCGCGGGTAACTTGACATTTACAGAGCCATCGGGAGTGGGGACATCAATGGAGGCTCCCAAGGTGGCTTCATCTGGGGTGATGGGAACTTCACACAGGAGATTATCACCTTCAAACTGGAAGAACGAATGTGGTTGAAGTTCAACCTTTAAATATAAATCGCCCCGTTGTTGAGTCATGGGGTTCAATTGACCTTTACCCCGCACCCGCAGGCGAGTCCCAGTTTTAGCACCCGATGGGATGCGAACTTCAATAGTTTCGTTACCTAAACTAAAGCGTTTCTGCACACCAGCAAAGGCCTCGGCAAAAGTTAAAGTAATTGCAGCTTCTGAATCTTGACCTCCACCCCTACCAACATCTTGAAAACCAAAATCATTAAAGCCACCATAACCGCTGGGTCTGCCCGTGGAAGTACGATAAGAGTAGCCAGGCCTTCCACCACGGGGGCTAGGCCCACCAAAACGCCCTAATAACTCGTTGACAAATTCATCAAAACTCCCGTATTGACTGAAGTCAAAACCACCCATATCCACACCCGGACCACCGTTAGGGAACCCTTGTCCCACTTGTTTCCAGTATTGACCAAATTGGTCGTACTTCTTGCGCTTATCAACATCTGACAAAACTTCGTAGGCTTCATTGACTTCTTTAAAATTGGCCTCTGCTTGCTTGTTACCTGGGTTGACATCAGGGTGATATTTACGAGCTAATTTCCGAAAGGCTTGTTTAATTTCTTCTGGACTGGCGGTTTTACTGATTCCCAAAATTGCGTAATAGTCTTTGAAATCGGTTGCAGCCATCTACCAGCCTCCTATAAAGTATTTTTTTTATGTTTTTTTCGTAAAGTGTGAAATTGGTTTCTTCCTGGGGAAAATCCCCAAGATAAAAAACTCTGATTTTAAATTAACAGACATTAAGGTAATTCAAGTGTGGTTCCCGCTCACTCCAGCAGGGCAATTTCCGTACTCTCTGCTTTTAGAGAAAATAAATCAGCCGGTCTATTCCTTCTTCTAGACTAGGGGGCGCATCCCGGATTTGACGATACATTCTGAAAATGATTTCTTCGGGAACCTGACGCTGACGCTTTTGATTGCGTGCTAAACACAGCCAAACAGGGGTTCTCACCCATAATCCTGTAATGTGGGTAAAACCGACCCCCCGGGCTAAAGCGATAATTTCACCGCGCTGGCGTCTTCGAGCGTTGGTAGCATCGAAGATAGTTGTCTGATTGGCGGTTACTGCTTGTTGGAATTGCCGTTCTATTTCTCCCCAAATCAGCGGCCACGGACCCTGAGTTGCTTCCGAACCAAAAAGTTGCCCCCGAATCGCATCCGTTGAAATCAGCTGCATCTGGGGGCTTTGTGCCATTAATTGTTGCGCCAAAGTTGACTTTCCACTACCAGGAAGACCAATTAGTACAAATATTTGTGTCACTTTTTCTGCATCCGTTGTCAGTGGTCAATTAGTATTGAGCAATTATTTATGACCCATGACTAATGACCAATGACCAATCACTAAATTATTGTTCCGTCAGGAATTACAGCATTTTTCATCACTACAATAATGCCACTGCGGATGTAAAAGCCTTGATTTTCCCGTTCTGCTTCTTGCACGTTATCTTTATTGATGATTTTTACATCATGACCGATACGGGCATTCTTATCAACGATAGCACGGCGAATAATCGTGTCTGTGCCAATACCTACGGGAATGTTTCCTTTATCTAAGTTACATTGACGTTCTACAAAAGGTTGATAAAAGTCTGCCCCCATGAGGAGAGATTCTTCGATTACACAGCCAGATTCAATGCGCGATCGCACTCCTAAAACTGAATGCTGAATCCGACAATCTTTGAGAATACAACCCTCGCCAATAATCGACTCTGTGACTGTGCAATTTAACAGTTTACTTGGGGGTAAATAACGAGCGCGAGTGTAAATTGGTGCTTCTTCATCGTAGAAGCTAAAGGGTGGTAAAGGTTGTTTAGTTAATGCTAAATTGGCATGATAAAAAGCATCAATTGTACCAATATCTTCCCAGTAATCATCAAATAAGTACGCTTGAACATTGTAATCTTTACTGGCATCAGGAATAATTTCTTTGCCGAAATCAGTCCTTTCCAAAGATTCTTTCAACAACTTGATCAGAACATCTTTTTTAAAGACATAAATCCCCATGGAGGCGATGTAGGGTTGTAATTCGGCTTGGTCTGGTGATAATCCCAGCACTGTAGTATCGACCTGCATCTTATCTAATGCTTCGCCCTTGGGCTTTTCGCTAAAGTCAATCACCCTACCGGACTGGTCGATTTTCATTAAACCAAAGTCCGAAGCCCGGCTTTTATCTATGGGGATAACTGAAAGGGTAATATCAGCATTGGTTTCTTTATGGCGCTGGATAAACTGGCGGTAATCCATGCGGTATAGATGGTCTCCGGAGAGAATCAAATAATCTTCCGCATCCCATTCTTCCAATTGCCATAGGTACTGACGCACAGCATCGGCGGTACCTTGGAACCAGTTGGGGTTTTCTGGGGTTTGCTGTGCCGCTAGTACTTCCACAAACCCCTCGTTGAAGCCAGTAAAATTATAGGTACGGGCTATATGGCGATTCAGGGAGGTTGAGTTAAATTGTGTCAGCACATAGATTTTGTAGATTTCTGAGTTTATACAATTACTGACAGGAATATCTATTAAACGATACTTTCCTGCCACGGGTACTGCTGGTTTGGCACGTAGTTTCGTTAGGGGATAAAGACGAGTCCCCGCACCACCACCGAGAATGATTGCTAATACTTTTTTCACAGAGTTTCTCCCGACTGCCTTTTTAATATCACCTTAAGTTTAGGACTGTGTGAGACTGCTGGTAAGGGGGGATCACAGATTCATAATTAGTTAACTTGACACAATTCTCTTCGTAATGAATGAATTACTTAGTAAGTAAATATTATATATTACTAAGTCTACGGAATCAGGGTAATATTGGTGTGATTGATTGCATACTCAAAAAGTCTTAAAAACAAGGTTTTATTTCCTCTCGGCGTAGATTAATGTTGATAAAATATGACACATTCAATTGATACTCAATTCAGTGTTATAAGTTATTCAAATTCTTTATGCTGATGCGAGATAAGTATCTTAAGTCACAGACTAAAAGCAGTAACTATAGTTGCTCCCACAACAGTTTCATGGTATTCGGTCAAAGTTTTAAAGGGGCTGGCAATTTTTGACCCAACCTACAATCAAACTATCAAATTTTTGCCTGGTCATTACCTATCATTGGAGAGAAAGCGTCAAGTATAAAAAAATAATTCATGGAAATTCAAACACCAGACTGGGTTAAGCACGCTGTTTTTTACCAAATCTTTCCAGACCGCTTCGCCAGAAGCAAACAGCCTCACAAAGGACTGTTGCATAATCCCCGTTGGGAAGATTGGGAAGCTATCCCCACACTCCAGGGTTACAAAGGTGGTGACCTATGGGGGATTATTGAGCAGTTAGACTATATCCAGGATTTAGGAATTAACGCTATTTATTTTACTCCCATTTTTCAATCAGCCAGTAATCACCGCTATCATACCCACGATTATTATCAGGTTGATCCATTGTTGGGGGGTAATCAAGCATTTAAGGAACTACTAGAGGCCGCCCATCAACGGAATATTAAAGTTGTGCTGGATGGGGTGTTTAACCATGCTAGTCGGGGGTTTTTCTTTTTCCACGATATTTTAGAAAATGGCCCTCATTCCCCTTGGGTGGATTGGTTCAAAATTACAGATTGGCCCCTGGCGGCTTATACAGGAGATTTACCGGCAAATTACGAGAGTTGGGGAGGTAATCGGGCTTTGCCCCAGTTTAATCATGATAATCCTGAGGTACGGGAATACATCATGGAAATTGGCGAATATTGGCTGAGATTTGGCATTGATGGTTGGCGTTTAGATGTACCATTTGAAATCAAAACACCAGGGTTTTGGCAAGAATTCCGCCATCGCATCAAAGCCATTAATCCCCAAGCTTATATTGTCGGGGAAGTTTGGGGAGATTCCCGGGAATGGCTCGATGGTACCCAATTTGATGGCGTGATGAATTACCTATTCGCCGTCCCGACCATTGCCTTTACCGCGGGCGATCGCGTAGTTTTAGAACAGGTACAAAGCCGCGAGTATCAACCCTACCCACCTTTATTCGCTGCTGAATACGGGAGCAAAATTCAGGAATTACTCCAACTTTACCCTTGGGAAATCCAACTCACCCAACTTAATTTATTAGGTAGTCATGATACAGCCAGATTAATTACCATTGCAGGCGGCGACCGAGCTACTGTGGAATTAGCCACTTTACTATTACTCACCTTTCCCGGTGCGCCTAGTATCTATTATGGTGACGAAGTGGGTTTACCCGGAGGTGTTGACCCTGACTCAAGACGTGGTTTTCCCTTAGAAGCTGATTGGAATCAAGAAATCCTCAACATTCACCGCCAATTAATTGCTTTACGCCACAAACACCCGGCCTTACGCACGGGGGACTACGAAGTTATCTTCGCCCGGGGAGAACTGTATATTTTTGCCCGGACTTTAGACACAGACACACTCATCATTGCCGTTAACGCAGGGACTGCAAAGACAACAGCAAAATTAGATATTACCAGTTTGCCGACTCAACCCAACCAGGTTGTATATGGTGCGGCGGAATTTGAGTGGTGTGGTGAGCAGTTTTCCTTAACTGTTCCTGGACGCACTGGCTGCATTCTGGGTTAACTTTCCGCAACCATTGAGGTTACTGGTAATTCAACTCTTAAAATCCCAACCAGTGAACTGTTAGTACTGCTAAACTGGGTAATGACCTCATGAACCACTGACTATGCTAAAGCGTTCCAAGTTCGAGACTACCCAGTCTCAAATCATGTACCGTGCTGAAGATTTGATTAGTGCGGCTTCCAATCGCTACCGCATTACAGTTCAGGTGGCAAACCGTGCCAAGCGTCGGCGTTATGAAGATTTTGACAGCCCATCGGATGATATCATGATGAAGCCAGTACTGAGGGCAATTATTGAAATGTCCGATGAACTGACCCAGGAAGATATCATTGGCGATGAGAAATCAGGATATTAATCTTATCTTGACATTCCCCGGTCTGATAGCTGACATGGCGTGGCCATAGACCCGGGGATTTTCAAAACAATTAATCTATGGAACATCTGATTAAAAGCGGTGCTGGTTGGCGAATTGGCTGGAAGCCCAACGCAGCGACATTCAAAGGATTAGTAGGTACAGATGATTGGGCAATAGAATTAACCGAAGCCGAGTTAAATGATTTTTGCCGACTATTGGCACAGCTAGCAGACACAATGAAACAACTGGCGGCGGAATTAATGGATGAAGAGAAAATTGCCTGTGAAGCCGAAAGTGATTTATTATGGATGGAGGTAGAAGGCTATCCCCAAAGCTACAGTTTACGCCTCATCCTGAATACGGGACGGGGTGTAGAAGGTAAATGGGATAGTGTCGCAGTGCCGGAGTTATTGCAAGCAGCTGGGATGCTAAAAGTTTTTTAAATTCACCCCTTGATTATTCCAGAGATTTGGAGTAGAATGATAATTCTGAGTCGGGGCGTAGCGCAGCTTGGTAGCGCGCCACTTTGGGGTAGTGGAGGTCGTGGGTTCGAATCCCGCCGCTCCGATAAACACAAGACCTAACCTGCTAGTTTTTGATTAAAGACTGGCAGGTTTTTTAATAGGTAGCTAGACTCATACATTAGTCAAGATGTGGCGGTGGATGAGAGCGCGATCTACTAAAGACTGAATTTGCTCAGATGATAGGGGAATACCATGGTCATAATGTTGTAGCCAAGTTCTGGTAATGACCTTGGGGTCATCTGGTAAAGTGGCTAAATCCCACCCTGGCATTTGTAATTCTTCCATGAGACGATTAACTTTGGGGTCATAACTGAGAGCAAAGCAGCGACAACCTTCAGCCGCAGCCATGATTAAGCTGTGTAGACGCATCCCAATAGCCATGTCCACACCTTGATAAACACCTTTTAATAATTGCGGATCTTCTAAAAGCAGAATTTGGCTCACATCTGGTAATTGGGGTTGAATGGCTTTTGCAATTGGTAAATCTTCACTCTTGTGAAATGGCAACAATAAAATAAAAGCTTGGGTAGCTTTTTGAAACTCGACTAAAGCGCGAGTCAAGTTAGCCAAACGTTTTTCCGTGAGTTGGGGGTGGTTTCTTAAAGTTACAGCTACTCTCGGCGCTGGTAAATCCTCAAGCCCTGGTACAGGCTTACTTTGCAAAGCCCACACTGGGTCAGGGGCGACTAAACAAGGGATTTGCCAATCCGCTAATAAGGCGGCACTGGCGCGATC
This sequence comes from uncultured Nodularia sp., assembly GCA_903911355.1. Taxonomy (GTDB): domain Bacteria; phylum Cyanobacteriota; class Cyanobacteriia; order Cyanobacteriales; family Nostocaceae; genus Anabaenopsis; species Anabaenopsis arnoldii. The sequence continues at coordinate 16,343 of CAIWDD010000038.1, forward strand.
GCGCACAGTAACTGTGTTACAATGTCCGAAGGAGTATTGTGCTAACCAGCGAGTTTGTGGACGTAGTAACGGTCCTATACCTTGAGCCCAAGCAACAGTTTTTAAACCCATTTTCTGAGCCAATACCATTAAGCCCCCATAATAAAATGGACTCATGGTACTGGTGACATCTTGAATTAAACTTCCACCTCCCCAAATGAAAATATCACTGGAGCGGAGGGCTTGGAATACAGGCAAAATAGCCATGCGATTGTGAGATTCTACATGATAGCTATGGCGCGTTTCCTCTGGATTGCCAGAAAGCACCACAGGTGTAACATGAGGTGGTAACATTTGCACAAGGGTAGCCAATAAAGCCTCGTCACCACCATTACCTTTACCATAATACCCAGACAATAACGCCCGCATCTTTGTCATTTGAAATTACTTAGTTCTTAATTACTTATGCACGCTCTTTCTATTCCCACCTGGATTATTCATGTTTCTAGCGTTATTGAGTGGATGGTCGCCATTTGGTTAATCTGGACCTATGGAGAACTCAGCGGTAATCGCACATGGTGGGGATTATCTCTGGCCATGTTACCAGCTTTAGTGAGTGCGATGTGTGCCTGTACCTGGCATTATTTTGATAATGCAGCATCTTTAGAATGGCTGGTAACCCTGCAAGCTGCTATGACCTTAATTGGTAATTTTACACTTTGGGCTGCTGCAGTTTTAATCTGGCGTTCTACTATGTCACAGGAGAAAACTGAGACTGTCCCTACCCAACTTACCGAATCAAAGTCATGATTTCTAAAGAAACCCTATTTGCTCTTTCCTTGTTTCCCTACTTGGGTTTTTTGTGGTTTATTCGCCGTACTCCCCAAACGCCGCGTTTAGCCCTTTATGGATTTTACGGAACCCTGGTGTTTGTTGCGATTACCATCCCAGCGGGAATTTACTCGCAATTACATTATGGGGTTTCCTTGGCTAATGTGGATTGGTTACATGGAGGTGCGGAAGTTTTTTTAACCCTTGCTAACATTCTGCTAGTTATAGGTTTTGCCCAAGCGGTGAGAGAATTAAAAATGAAAAATTAACGCCATCAGCAGATAACACTCGGCAAAAATGCCAATACCATTAATAATTTATAGACATAGATAAATGGAAGTAATACCAGCAATTGACTTACTAGAAGGACGCTGTGTTAGACTTTATCAGGGAGACTACTCGCAGTCGCAAGTTTTTAGCGAGAACCCGGTGGATATTGCTAAACAGTGGGTTGACCAAGGCGCAACCAGATTACATTTAGTTGACTTAGATGGCGCTAAAGCTGGTAAGGTAGTTAACTTGAAAGCTATTGCAGCCATTGCTGAAGCAGTGTCTGTACCCATTGAAATTGGTGGAGGGTTACGCGATCGCACTAGCGTTCAACAAGTATTTAATTTAGGAGTAGAGTGGGCAATTCTGGGAACCATAGCCGTAGAACAACCCCAACTAGTACAAGAACTCTGTACAGAATTTCCCGAAAAGATTATCATTGGTATTGATGCTCGTAACGGACTAGTAGCAACTCGCGGTTGGTTAGAAACCTCGGAAGTTTTAGCCACCCAGCTAGCTGTGCAAATGCAAGAACTGGGTGCAGCAGCCATCATCTACACAGATATCCACCGTGATGGTACACTCACAGGCCCCAATTTAGCAGCCTTACGAGAACTAGCACAAGAAATTTCTATCCCCATCATCGCCTCTGGTGGAGTCAGTTCTGTGAGCGATTTATTGAGTCTCTTGGGTTTAGAAACACAGGGAGTAAAAGGCGTAATTGTGGGTAAAGCCCTATACACTGGCGATATTTCCCTCACGGAGGCAATAAAGGCTGTGGGACCGGGGCGTATTCAAGATGTCCCCCCCAATCTTGATTCGAGCTTCGCTTAAAGAACTATTATACCTTAATTCAGCCGTGAACACAACATCAGCCAACAACTCAACGTCGGTTTTTCGTCTGTCTCCGTTAATTCGGCTGACACTATTAAGCCTATACATAGCACTCACCATCCCATTACCGTTTTTATCCCAGGTAACAGCCGCGGCCATACCCCCAGTATTATTGTGGGTAGGAATCAGCATTGGCTTTGTAGGTTTATATGCGGTATTGACAGAGCGAGTAATTGTAGATGACCAGGGGATTCAAGTTACCTACCCCACCTGGGTTCCTAGCTTCTTTCGTCAAGGATGGATTTTATCTTGGTCAGATGTGAAAGAATTAAAACCCCGCTCCACTGGTCAAGGGGGACTAGTTTATTATTTTCTCAGTCGGGATGGAAAAGCTTATTTATTACCCATGCGCGTAGCTGGATTTTCCCGCTTGGTGAAAATGGTAGAAGCCACAACCGGAATTGATACTACAGATGTTCGCACCTTAGCTCAACCGTGGATGTATGTAGTTTTGTTAGTATTCACGTTGCTGCTGTTATTGGTAGATGCTTGGACTATCAATACAGCCTTAGTCATTGGTCATTAGTTATTGAACTTGCAAAATCACCGCCACACCACCCAAATCAGGCTAGAACAGGTTAACTTGTTTGCCAAGCTTAAACCCCAACTTCAGGGATACCCCATACTACAGGATATCTCCTTTGGGGTGTTTCCAGGCGATCGCATTGCCATTGTCGGTACATCAGGTGCTGGTAAAACCTCCTTGTTGCGGCTAATCAACCGCCTGTGTGAACCTACTAGAGGTAAAATTTATCTCGGAAATCAGGAATATAGCCAAATTCCTACTATACAGCTACGCCAGGAGATCACACTGGGATTACAAGAATCAAAACTGTTAGGAATGACAGTGGGGGAGGCTTTAGCTTATCCTTTATTTTTGCGTGGTTGGTCTCAAGCAAAAATTCAACCCAGAATTAACCATTGGATAGAACAACTCCACATTCCCACTGAATGGTTAACAAGGACAGAATTACAACTTTCTACCGGACAGCGACAACTAGTAGCGATCGCCCGTGCTTTAGTTATCCAACCACAAGTTTTATTATTAGATGAACCCACCTCTGCTTTGGATGCTGGTACAGCAGCCAATCTCATGCAAGTCTTAATTCAGCTAAATCAAACTCATCAAACAACAATTTTGATGGTAAATAACCAGCTTGACTTAGCCCGGGTATTCTGCACCCGATTATTATACTTAGAGCAAGGTCAGTTATTGACAAATCAAACAGCATCTGAAATCAATTGGATTAACCTAAAAAAACAGTTGACAGAATCGGAAACCCAAGCAACCCAAGAATGGATTTAATCCCATTAAGAACGTTGACTAATAACTGTAGAGCGTGACTGAGTGAATCTTTCCTTGGTTAACTTAGTTGGCGGTTGCGGAACATTGGATTTTAAACTTTCCATGTTAAATCTATATCCCACATTGCGGATAGTTTGAATCAAACTAGGTTGACGAGGATCAAGTTCCACTTTTTTGCGTAACGACAAAACATGAGTATCAATGGTGCGGGGGTTATCAATTGCATCAGGCCAAGCACGACGTAGTAATTCTGCACGACTCAGAGCTACTCCCCCAGCCTGTGCCAAAACGTAGAGTAAACTAAACTCTTGAGGCGTTAAATCAATAAACTCACCTTGGAAACGCACCCGGCGCTGTACCAAATCAATTTGCAAACTGCCATAATCTAAATAAGCTGGTGCAATAGGTGTGCGTTTGCGGCGAATTATTGCCTCTACTCTAGCCAAAAACTCCTGCATTCCAAAAGGTTTACTAAGATAGTCATCAGCCCCGGACTTTAAACCTGCTACAATATCAGCCTCATTAGTACGAGCTGATAGCATCAAAATTAAAGATTCTTGTTGGAAATGCAGCCAGCGACAAAATTCAATACCATCACCATCGGGTAAATCAGCATCTAGAATTACCAATGTTGGTTGTTGGCTTAAAAATAATTCCCTTGCTTGATAAATGCTGGCGGCTTGATGGACACGATATTCCAACTGTTGCAAGTGCCATCCCAGCAACGACCTTAGATGGGGATTTCCCTCAACGATTTCAATACAAACCGAACCCACAGCGGCAATACCCCTTAGCGTTGATGAATTTCAAAGTAACAAGCCCATGTCCAAGGTTTTGTATTCTTCGTTACTTACATTGGGATTAATTTTAGATTTTTTCATCCTCAAGGTAGTACAATACTAAACTCATGCCTTACCCAAAGCTAAGTTAGTTATATTCTTTAATTTATTCTTAAATTTTTGTTACACTGGAAAAAATGTGTTTTTCTATGAATATCCTCCCATGGAGGGGTGTATTTTACCCACAAACCCTAAACAGGGTGAGATTAAGTTAACCTATACCTAAGTTTTTGGTGTTTTCGGATTAAATCTGTTAAAACTACATGACTGCATCCGCTATTGAATATGAAAACTTACCCCAAGTAATTATAAAAATAGCTTATAAAACTATCGGGTTCTAAATTTTATGGAATACCATGGGATTACCTTCTGGGGGGATGATCTAGCCTCAACTAGATATCGCGTCATTGATTTGAAGCGAGAAATGTGAAAGTAACACTTCACATTTGAGCGTGAATCGTTTACAATTCTCATTCTAAAGAGATTAACATAGCAGTTATGCTCCAAGACACACAAACCATCCGCTATTACCAAAGAGTGACTGACGCCTTCGTCGAGCTATGGAATCGCGGTTATCGGACGGACGATATGCGGATGTATTTGGATGGGTATCTAGCCGCACTGCGACAAAGCAACGCTATTGAACCTATACTGATTCACCGCCTAGAAGAGGAAGCTAGCCGCTACCTGTACGATCCATCGAATTTTGTCAGAACCCAACCAGAACGACAACTTGATTACTATTAATGGCTTATTTAATCCCTTATACCCAGCCCATAATAGTTGCCTTAATCGTCAACGCTGTTAATTATATCATGTTTACAGCGTTTGTCAATCTTTTATTGGTGTGAAATTCTCGTGACATTTTGTCATCAGACAAAGGAAGAATCTCCGCCGTTTTACGGCGGGGAGTTGCCAATGATCACAAGAAAATCGCAAAAAACGCACGGAAGCCACTTGGCCTTAGAGGATGTTTTAAAAGGTATGGCTAGTGTATCAAATATTGTTTTACCCCACCCTAACCCTCCCCTTGTAAGGCTATCCATTACCCGGATCTTTCTTCACATTCGTGAGAGCGATCGCTCGCAAACCCCCAAACCTTAATCCTCCGTTGATGATTCTCAATAAAATAAGGGTTTTATCAAGAATAATAAGGTACATTTTGTCAAGAGTAGGGAAATTTTCAAGCGTTGAAACCATTGCC
>CAIWDD010000039.1 GCA_903911355.1 uncultured Nodularia sp.
GATTAACCTTGGGTTTCTCTACCCAAACTAAATCTTCTTGACGAGGATTGGTTATTCTTTAACTTTCAAAGTATTTTGTTTTCTCGGTTCAGGTGTCTTCGGCTCTCGCCTTGCCACTTATCTAATATATCTATTCCATCTAGTTTCGTCAAGGGGTTGGACAAACTTTTTTTTTAGCTCACATCCTCCGGCTTCTTTCCCTTGCTCCGAGCGACTTCTGCGGGATCTGAGTTTTTCAATGTTGCTCTATGGGAATGTGAAATGTCAAAATGACCTGGTTTTTTCTCGGATGTTCCTGTAGTGGAGCATTTCATACCAATTCCCTAACCCCAATCATCCCGATTTTTACTCAGCAACGCTATTTATTCCATATATATCAGTGGTTAATCCATGAACCCAACTATATATATTCTTCCTATTCCCTTTAGACCCTTTTGCTGATCATCTGTCAGGGGACATCCCTAATAGTTCCCCTAGCCTTGGATAAACCCAATACTCAAGAGACGGACTTTTACAGCGATCGCCCTTGGGCTGACTTGTCAGTTCGCACCAACTGAGCAGCATAACTCTACATACAAATATAATATTATTTGTCAATCATACTTGACAAATTGTAATAATACTGTTAAATTTGGTTACATAAAGTAACAAACACAAAAAACTATGTACACAACTATTAACGAAAAAGGTATTCTCAATAACTATGCCAAAGAACCCCAAATATACTGCGCCACCTACCCCAGCCAAGAGCAGCAACGTCAATATACTGTCCAAGCTGCATTTGCTACATTACTTGTCACTACCTTAATTTTGGTTTCCTTGGGCGTTAGCTAAGATTTTTTGATTTTCGTATCGGTATCTTTCATCGTCAATTCGACTTCTCCTTCTCACCCTGGTTAGTTTCACCAGGGTTTTTTGTTGTCCAAAAATAATTCATTAGTCCCAGAGAGTCTCAACATATCTCACCTTGAGGATTCGGGTCCTGGTGTGTCTAACATGATAATTTAGGTATCTACAATAAAAAAATATCAAAACCAGATATACTCAGGAAAATTAATGATTAGACCGCGTAAGTCCTTTGCCCAACATTGGCTCAAAAGTGAAAAGGCTCTGGATGCAATTATTAAAGCAGCAGAATGTCGTCAGAGCGATCGCATCTTAGAAATAGGGCCGGGTACCGGTATTCTCACTCGTCGTTTACTACCCCACGTGCAATCTCTCATAGCAGTAGAAATAGACCTTGACCTGTGCAAACAGCTAGCCAAACAACTGGGTAAAAAGGACAACTTCTTACTATTGCAAGGTGACTTTCTGATCTTAGACCTACCATCCCATTTAGCATCATTTACCAATTTTCACAACCCTAATAAAGTAGTAGCCAATATTCCCTACAACATCACAGGGCCAATCATCGAGAAGTTGCTAGGTACTATAGCCCACCCCAACCCAGAACCTTATGATTCCATAGTGCTACTCGTACAAAAGGAAGTAGCAGAAAGATTGTATGCTAAACCTGGTTCCAGAACCTTTGGAGCCTTAAGTGTGCGGGTACAGTATTTAGCTGATTGTGAATTCATTTGTACCGTTCCCGCAGGTGCATTTTACCCACCACCAAAAGTAGACTCAGCAGTAGTGCGGTTGAGTCCCCGACAGATAGAAACCCCAGCAATTGACCCCCACAAATTAGAAAATCTAGTAAAACTCGGATTTGGTGCCAAACGCAAAATGTTAAGAAATAATTTGCAATCCATTGTAGAACGCGATCGCCTGAGCCACTTACTGGAACAATTAGAAATAAATCCCCAAGTTCGAGCCGAAGACCTGAGTGTTCAGCAGTGGGTAACTTTAGCCAACTTATTGACAAATGCTACCAGTTCTGTGTAAGCAAAGACAGAGAACATCAAGGACACAAACAAACAAGTTCAGCGCGGCTCGTCACAAAGATATGGTATTGAATAACTAAAATTCAGCAGTCAAAATGCGTTCATACACTCTAATTGCTCCCGCCAAAATCAACTTGTATCTGGAAATCATCAGCGACCGGCCTGACGGCTATCATGAGTTAGCGATGATACTCCAAAGTATCGGACTTGCAGACGAAATCAATGTACAGTCCCTTAGCAATCAAACGATTAGAGTCAATTGCAACCACCCACAAGTACCTACAGATAAAAGTAACCTAGCCTACCGAGCAGCAGCACTCATGGCGACGCAATTTCCTCAAGCCTTAGCTGAATATGGGGGCGTAGAAATTACCATTAACAAGCATATTCCCGTAGCTGCTGGATTAGCCGGAGGTTCCACAAATGCTGCAGCCGTGTTAGTGGGGATAGATTTACTGTGGAACCTGGGACTAACAAAATCAGAATTAGAAGAACTGGGTGCTACTCTTGGTTCAGATGTCCCGTTTTGCGTTGCGGGGGGAACAGTGATCGCCACAGGTAGAGGCGAGCAACTTTCTCCCTTACCAAATTTGGATACCATATATATAGTATTAGCCAAATATCGCAGCTTAGAAGTTTCTACAGCCTGGGCATACAAAACCTATCGCCAAGAATTTGGTAGTTCTTATCTCAGAGACACTGAAAATTTAGCAGCACGGGCGGCTGCAGTGCATTCTGCACCAATAGTTAAAGGTATCTTGAATAAAGATATAGGAGAAATTGCCCAAAAACTACACAATGACTTAGAACGTGTAGTTTTACCAGCTTATCCTCAAGTCTCACAACTGCGAGAACTATTTGCCGCTCAACAAGGCGTTTTAGCAACCATGATGTCTGGTTCTGGCCCCACAGTTTTTGCCCTAGTGGAGTCTGAAGAACAAGCACAAGCAGTTAAGCTACAGATAAGGGCTGCAGTTCCCGATGAGGACTTAGAATTATTTGTGACTCAGACTGTGATACATGGCATTCAGGTGACATCATCAATGGGTTGAGTAAAGTAGAAATTTACACCAAGATAGTAAGACACAAAGAACATATGAGTGACCCAAAAGTAACACAAGCAGAAGCTGAAAATCAGGTTCCACCAACTCCTTTACGTTGCATCACAGGAGCGGTGTTTTCTGGAGGACTCGGATATGCTATGTATTCGCTAATGATATCCATAGCGACAACTTTCGCCACTAAACCTATCCATTCGGATAACCCCATGGTCGTAAATATTGGCTCTGCTGTCCGTACTTTAGTCGTCGGTGTAGTTGCCTTGGGATCTGGGATATTTGCCATAGTTGCAATTGGTTTGTTGGCGTTGGCAATGCAATTATTGTTACAGCAGTTGACAAAACCCAAAAAGAGTTAACCTAGACCCAAAGCTGCATATTTTTGGTAATCAGGGTCAATACCAAGCATTTTATCACTACTAGGAATTTGAGAAACCTGGTTCTGATTTCTCCAATTTTTGGGCGATACACCATGATGCTGGCGAAATTGCCGGGAGAAATGACAAGCATTTTGGTAGCCTAGTGCTGTAGCAATCTGCTCTATTGTCTGATCAGTATCCATCAATAAAGGACGGGCCGCCGCCATGCGGCGTTTGACAATCCAGCCATTAACAGTTTCACCTGTTCTTTTCGCCACTGTAGTGGTTAAGTATGCTGCTGAGTAACCAACGGCATCAGCTACGTTAGATAAGGTAATCCCTCGATGATAGTTAGCTTCAATGTAGTCGAAAACTTCTTTGAGATGGGGAACGGCTGGAAAAATTGAGTTAGATTTGACAGGTCGGTTTGTATTATTACCTACCGGTTCTGGCATTTGCTGAGATTCAGTTGCATACCAGCAACGCAAAAGAGATTGCTTTTCTAATCGGATAGCGATCGCTTTGTGTAATTCTTCCAAAGTAGAAGGTTTAGTAATATAGTCATCAGCTCCCAACTCCATACCCTTACGAACATCTGTCTTATTGTCGCTACCAGTCAGAAAAATAAACGGAATAATCGCAGTCACAGGATCTTGACGCATGGTATAAAGAACGCTATAACCATCCATACCCGGCATAACAATATCGCAAACCACCAAATCAGGAAAATGGGTTTGTGTTTTTTCAATACCAACCAAACCATTTTCAGCACCTATAGTATTAAAACCGACCGCCTCAAGACCCATTAAATAAAGATTACGGGTAGTAGCATCATCTTCAATTATGAGAATTGTTTTCGTAGATTCCTGTGTCATTTCTCTATTAATAGGATTTGTAGCAAGGAACAATCAGCAAACTGTCCACTAAACTCATAACTGGGATGTTACTACTGGTAACATAATCTTAAATGTTGTACTGACATCAACTTCACTTTCCACAACAATAGTACCCCTGTGTAAGTCCACAAGGGTTTTGACAATAAATAATCCTAGCCCAGTACCAGGCTGATGAATATTGCTACCACGATAAAATGGCTCAAATAATCGCTGTCTATCTGCAAGTGGAATGCCAATACCCCTATCTTTCACCTCGAAGACTACGTTCCCATGCTGACAGAATAGTTTAAGTTCAACCACGCTATCACTGGAAGAATATTTCATAGCATTATCCAGCAAGTTCATGATCATCGGCTCGATCAGTTTTTTATCTATACAGGCTGTTAAATAACCACCTTGGGGTAGTAAATTTATGCGTTTATGGCTACCACTTGTCTGCATTTGCGCAATTAACTGATTACAGAACTCAACTAAATTCAATGGTTTGGTATGATAGTTAAGTTCAGCTGTTTGTACCTTCGCCAATAACAAGACATCATCTAAAATCTTGGTAATCTGTTCTACACCTGTTTGAACATGATCAAGTAATGGTTGTATTTTCTCTTCATTCCAGTCGCTAATATGCCTTTTGAGCAAGCTATTAGAGAATAAAACAATATTTAAGGGAGTGCGAAATTGATGGCATAACCTAGAGATGAAATCCCCTTGCAGTTGAGTTAGTTGTTTTATTTGTTCTAAAGTCTGACTCTGGTCTGATTCTGTATTTAACCGCGGGAATTCTGGTTTCCGCTGGGATTCCGTCACATCCCAAATGCTCCATACTCTACCAATAATTTCACCCTCCAGCCACTGAGGCTGAGAATATTGAGCTAAAACCCTGCCATCTTTTAACTCCAACATACCGTAGGTTTCCAGGTCATATTCACTGCATACCTGACCTATAATCTGGTAATAGGCTTCTGGGTCTTTCAATTGGTTCTCAAAAAAAGCTTGATACTGAACATATTGCTGGGACTTGATCAGAGAGTTGGGTATTTGCCACATTTCCACAAATTTCTGATTAAAGCTGACAATCTCTCCTTTGAGACTGACTGCAACAATACCATGAGCAGTGGATTCTAGAGTAGAACGCAGTAGAAGAAGGGATTTTTGCAGGTGCTCCTCCTTTTTCTTTAGTTCAGTGACTTCTTTTTCTAAATGCTCCTGAGTTTTGTTTAATTTGTCAGTCGAGTTGTACATAGTCCCCCTACTACCTTAGTACTTTCCATATCTATTCATCATGTTTGTATTTGCTATTTTTCTCAAGTGGTAATAAAACTATTAACAGCTTAATAAAAGGATATTTTCAAAGCTCATGATTAACCCTGCGTGTTAATGCAATTCGAGACAAGGATATTTATAATTATATTTTACATTGCTAAAATAGAAAAAATATATTTATTATTTATAGATTATAGAAATAAAGGGTTATTAAAATTTATTTTTTTCAACCAGTTATTCTTCAGAAGTAATTCTTGTCATAAAAAATGTATTTGAGTAATTGATCATAATCAATTACTTTTCTGATCAAGCTGTCATGGTAAACGCTATATCTATCTCTCCTATATCTTTTGCAATAGATGGTTAAGCTATTTATAAATTTAATTTTCGTTATTTTCCGGGTGGGTATATCTAACCATAGAAATATTGAAATATAAAATAATCTTCTCATTCATCTGTCATCAGATACACTTCAGTTTTACATTTATGGGGGTCTTCTCAGAATATCTATCCAAGGTTATAAAAATTGTAAATATTTAATGTGTAGATCATCACAAAATATTTTTTTACATAAATGTTGAGTAACAAATAATTCTCTTACTAAAGTTGTTAATCATGAAAAGCAAGATAAATTCAACTTCCCCAAGAGTAAATGTATTGACTGATAGCAACATATGATACTTAATGTTATGCCATAAGATAGGATATGATTAAAAATCACAGTACAATATCACAAATTAGCAAAATAGACAACTATAATATTATCTTATTTATTGTTTGAGTAAAACCCAGGGCATAGAATTTCTGAGCTTGGAATATCATTTCAATGCTAAGGATAATAATTAAGCAGACTAATAAATCATAAAAGCGAAAGAAGAGATAAGTCTATCTAAAAATTGTTCATATATCTATGGCTAGAAATTGAGTACGCTTAATACAGAAGCTGCTTCTGCAACACGGTTTATCTGTAGGGGATAGTTTAACTAGATCACTATGAGACATATAAAAATGCTCACTAGTTAAATCCACCCCTATTTTTCACCCCTTAAATTTAATGCTTTTGACATATCATCCTTGTGTGATATCAACCTTTTTATAGAGATAGTAAAAACTGCTCTAACTGCAAGACATTAGATCAAACTACCATGAATGCTCTCAGTACTTCAGCGCCGCGATTTTAGATTTCACTTGACATCATCAATCAAATGTGGATCTAGATGATAGGACTCCAAATTAACTAAGAGGGAAAGGTATGCATCAAATCAATAATAATTGTCACAGCCAAACCGCCAAGAAAATTAATACAGAACAAATTGAACAAATTATCAAAGCAATTATTGCTGGAAAATATTCATGGGCCTGTGTATTAATTTTGCGGTTTTCCGGTTACAATCCTATAGACTACATCCCTTACCGCACCTACATTCGACTACTAAAAAATAATTGTCTAGCTGAAAAATCTAACTCGAAAGACACTGAGAAGAAAGAGGTTTTCGACATTAAGTCAAACTTGATTCGACTCTGAAAACAGTAGGAAGTAGATTTCCAACTTGATATTTTCTGAGTCATCCTATCTCCAGATACATAGTACCTAATGATTTACCCAGTGACTACTGTTAATAGCCGTCTGCAACCGATTCTCAGAGAGATTGTGTGGCATAAAAAGCAAGAAGTAGCGCAAATGCACCAACAGATGTCCTTGGCTTCTTTGCAACGCCAGTTAACGGCTGCGCCAACGGTGCGAGATTTCTTGACTGCTTTACAACAAAATCCTGACAAACCTGGACTAATTGCAGAAATCCAGAAAGCATCACCATTGTATGGTAATATCCGTACAGATTTTGATCCCATAGCGATCGCCAAAGCTTATGAGCGAGGTGGTGCAGCTTGTATATCAGTGTTCACTGAAACTGCATTCTTTCGTGGTAGTTGGGAAAACTTGCGTGCTATCCGCCAGAGGGTAGCATTGCCTTTGTTGTGCAAAGATTTTATGATTGACCCGTGCCAAATTTATCTAGCACGAGGGGCAGGAGCAGACGCTGTACTATTAATAGCAGCTATTCTCACAGATCGGGAATTGCAAGACTTTCTCAGAGTAATTCACTATTTAGGGATGAATGCTTTAGTAGAAGTTCATAACTTGAATGAACTAGACCGAGTACTAAAGCTGGATGACATTCGTTTAGTTGTAATTAACAACCAAAGCCTAGAAGATTTTACCATTGATTTGAGTATTACGCAACAATTACTAGCAGCTAGGCGATCGCAGTTACAAAACTTAGGTGTAATAGTTATCAGCGAGTCTGGACTATATACAAAGGCTGATTTATGTTTGATGGCTGAGGCTGGTACACATGCGGTTATAGTAGGAGAACCATTAATTAAACAAGAAAATATCGAGCAGGCCGTGCGTTGTCTGGTTAAAGGTGATTAATCAACACCTAAGCCCAGCATGGTATCCCTATCAAAATAACCCGCCCTGATCACCCCTACCTTTTAACGAGAGGATGAAACGCGAGACGACGGGTTTTAACCCGGGGTGTTTCTTATTTTCCCCCCTGACTTTCAATATAGTTTTTAACTACCTCCGTACTGACTTGACCTATTGACACTACAAAATAGGTCGGTGTCTACAAAGCAGGTAGTTTTTTCAGTTCTGGCAATTCTCTGATTAAATAGATTATATTCTAAACTTTGCGGGCTATGATTTTATCCGGCGTAGCAACATCAGTTTAGAATCCCCTAGGTTTCAACCGGGGGAGAAGTCAAATTTGTATAGGTGACTAATATTCGCAATTAAGTAAAACATTTGCAACAAAAGCCTCAAAAATAATATCTACATTATTAGTAATACATCTGAATATTTTGACAGCCAGCCATGAATAAGCAAGTACATGATCAAGATTCTCCGTTAAATATCATTTCAGCCGAACCAACTCATACCAAGTACCAAAATCAAGTGCCATGGAAAAAGGTAGTTACTTCTTTATCATTGGTGCTACTGGGATCAGGGATGACATTCGCCGGTGGTTATGTAGCTGGAAACCCTCAGCAAATATCTGAGACGACATCAAACCTAGGAGTAAGTCGAGTCAATGCTGCCATCCCATCACCAACTGCGGCGGGTTCCAACTTCATTACCCAGGTGGTGCAGAAGGTAGGGCCTGCTGTAGTGAGAATTGAAGCATCTCGAACAGTCACCGACCGCCTACCAGCCGCATTTAACGATCCATTTTTCCGCCAATTCTTCGGTTCTCAACTACCAGAACAACAAAACCGCGTAGAGCGAGGTACTGGTTCGGGTTTTCTCATCAGTAAAGATGGTAGTATTCTCACCAATGCTCATGTGGTAGCTGGTGCGGATACCGTGAGAGTTATACTTAAGGATGGGCGGAGCTTTGAAGGTAAAGTTTTGGGAAGCGACGAATTAACAGATGTCGCTGTTGTCAAAATTGAGTCTAACAATCTGCCGACTGTGGAACTGGGGAACTCAGAGCAACTGCAACCGGGCGAATGGGCGATCGCCATTGGCAATCCCTTAGGATTAGATAATACCGTCACCACAGGCATCATTAGCGCCACCGGTCGCAGCAGTAATCAAATTGGTGCACCTGATAAGCGAGTAGAATTTATTCAAACCGATGCAGCCATTAATCCTGGTAACTCCGGTGGACCGTTGTTAAATGCCCGTGGTCAGGTAATTGGGATGAACACAGCCATTATCCAAAGAGCTCAAGGACTAGGTTTTGCCATTCCCATTAACACAGCCCAAAGGATTGCAAAGCAACTAATTAGCGCGGGTAAGGTAGAGCATCCTTATCTAGGAATTCAGATGGTAGACTTAACACCTCAAATCAAAGAACGCCTAAACTCAGACCCCAATAGCGGTGTGATGGTAAATGAAGATAAAGGTGTATTAATTATGCGCGTCATGCCTAACTCACCTGCTGCTAAAGCCGGCTTACGTGCAGGGGATGTCATCCAACAACTCAACGGTAAATCAGTCACAGAAGCCAGCAGTATCCAGAAAGCAGTGGAAAATGCTCAAGTTGGGGGAGATGTGCGCTTAGGATTGCGGCGCAATGGGCAAAATATTAACTTAGCCGTGCGAACCGGTGCTTTCCCCACTCAAGCAGCCCAATAAATAGCTGTTTTAGCCCAGGGGCTATTGCTCATTCCTGAGTCAGTTTCAAACCCTACTCGTTACAGCAATAAAAGCACCAAAGCTCACCAGCAACAGCCTGAAAATCCCAGAAATTTTCAGTCTGTTGCCTCCTTAAGGGGCGGGATGAATGGGTGGCGACTTTAGCCGCCGTCTTAGACCTCTAACCAGTTCGCGTAAAATGTCTGTTTGAGTTCTACCTTGTTGCTCGCAATATTCTTTAAGCAATTCCTTTTCCTCTTGCGTTAAACGAAAAGTGATAAAAATTTCAGCCATCGGTTTTAGCTGTGGGAGTGTCAATGACTATTTATGATTGCTAAGTTCCCACTAAGTATCTGATAGCAAGGAGTAGTAAAAAAATCCCATATAACTTCTTGATGAGCTCACCGCTAATAAATGGCTGATTAGCAAATAATGCTCCAAATAAATTACCAACTATGAGTCCAATGGCGACAATTGCAGCATATTTAAGATTCATGTTGCCGTTGCGATAGTAAACTATTGCCCCTAAAATGCCAATGGGCAAAATTTGAGCAGCAATAGAAGTACCAGTGGCAAATTTCTGATCTAGACCAACCAATAACACCATAGCTGGTACCATAATTGCACCACCCCCCAGACCGAACATACCACCAGTTAAACCGGCAACTAAACCAATGGTGAACATTTGAACAACTATATTAGACATATTGATGAATTTTTATTTTTTTTGACATACTCACCGACCTTGAAGGTCGATGATTCTTGACAGTTCACAGTAACTCGCGGCCGAAACAGTCTTACAGTCACTCCCTGTCTGTTTTAGGTCGTGCCGATGCCCCATGCCGACCATTTCTATGTTCTTAGAGGATGTTTGATAAGTCATGATTATAAAACTTTTTCTCCATCGCTCATTGTAGCAAAAGTCTTCAGACCCAAATCAATACCTATGCTTTGGTTTTTGGCAACAGTCATATTGGGTTCAACTTCTACAACGAAGCTAAGAAAATAGCGGTTAGTGCAATCTTGTGAAAATTTATAGAATGTGGATGTCTGGCTGATGATATGGATGGGCAAGTGGCAAAAAAAGTTATATAATCTCAGTGATTGTACTAAATTTACTTATGGATCAATCCCTAAAAGCATAGTAAAGATTTTCTGGTGATTCAGCCGGATTTCCCAAGCATTCTATTACCATAAAAAAGTCTTGAGTGAGGAACAGCAAACAAATGGATGTGAAGCTGATTTTAGTGGGATTGACAGTTATATTCACTTTTGCGTGCCTGTTCTTTGGCACTAAGAATGGATTTTATGATTCGGACAACTATCATGGTAATGGCTCTGCACATTAAGAATAATCTCTAAAGGCAAAATGAGCGGGTCAGTTGGGCTACCCTTCCTCTATGGATAAACCATGCAGGCTACGGGTCAGGGGAGTGGCAAACCCAAATATGAGGTCAGAGGGCAGGAGACCATGAGGGATAATCTGTGGGCTTCCTCTCGCGTTGATGCTCAGGAGAAGGCTAACGATTTAGACTGTTTGCCCTATAGTGTCCAGCATCATGATGAGGGTGTTTGTTTATTAGTACGAATGGGTCGACACCGGATTCTACTAGATTGTGGATTAGAGGACACTTCATCGTTACTCACCTCTTCAGCTAAGTCGGCAATCCCAGCGGATTTAGTGTTGGTCAGTCATGCCCACCCAGACCACGCCCGAGGATTGCTAGACTTACATCAAACTTTTCCTCTGTTACCTATCTATGCTAGTGAGGTAACAACCAAGTTACTACCGTTAAATTGGCTAGACCAAGATACCAAGACAATTCCTCAGTTCTGTCATGCCTTACCGTTGCGATCGCCTGTGGAAATCCAAGAAGGTCTGGTAGTGGAATTATTTCCAGCCGGACATTTACCGGGAGCAGTAGTAATTTTGCTCACATACACAACAAAGGAGCGCTCTTATAAACTACTGTATACGGGGGATTATTTCTTATCAAACTCACGCCTGGTGGAAGGTTTGCGCTTAGAAGAGTTACGGGGATTAGACTTAAATGTATTGATTATTGAAGGCACTTATGGCACATCCCGTCACCCCCACCGTCGCCACCAGGAAAATCAATTGGCAGAGCGGATTAATCGGGCGATCGCCCATGGTCATTCTGTGCTTCTGCCCACACCGGCTTTAGGTTTGGGCCAAGAACTGTTGATGCTATTACGTTCTCATCATCACTTCACCGGACGAAATATAGATATTTGGGTGGATGGTGCTGTGGCTACTGGTTGCGATGCTTACCTGGAAATACTGCCCCACTTACCTCCATCAGTGCAGAACTTTGCTCGCCATCAACCCTTGTTCTGGGATGATCGAGTGCGCCCCCGAGTCCGGCGTTTGCAGCCAGAACATCGGGCTACTGTGGGTAAGTCTCCCTGTATTGTCCTGACTGACTCTACAGCTAATTTAAACCAATACTGCCAAAGGGAAACAGGCCCTTGGATGATTCTGTTACCAGAAAAGATTGATATAAAACTTAATACAAAATATTCAGCACCCACCCAGGACGAAACCTATCTTCTGGCCCAGCATAGTGACGGGCCTGGGACTACTCAACTAATTCATAATTTGCGTCCCCAGCACGTTGTTTTTGTGCATGGTTCGCCGACATACTTAGCAGATTTAACTGGATTGGAAGAACTACAAAACCGTTATCATGTCCATTCTCCATCTGCTGGCACTTTTGTACAACTACCAATTGGAGACACATTTTTACAACCAGCACCCCCAGAAAGCAATTATGAAGGGGAACTTACAGAATTAGGAACAGTCATTACTGTCACCTTACCCGATGCGATTACACATGATCCCCGTTGGCAACAGTTTGCCGATACTGGTTTAATAGAAGCTCGTTGGCAGGGTGAAGAACTAGTATTGCGAGGATTGTCTGCTAGAGAAGTACTGCACCAAAATAGCGATCGCCAGGCTTGGTGTGATATAGATTGTTGTGGCACTTGCCGACACCAAAGAGGACAAAGGTGTTGGAATCCCGCATCAGTGTTACATAACTTCAAAGTCACCCTTGAGGGATATTGCCCTGCTTTTGAACCGTTGGCTAAAACCTCCTAAAATCTACCAGTGTAGAAACGCCTAATACCATAGGACTAGAGCCAACAGAATACAAAATTTTAAGGATGAATAAATTCATCCTTTAGCTTGTATCCCCCGTTGGGAAAACGGGGGGTTTACACATCACGTTTGGTAACATTGAAGAATCATTGCGTCTCTACTCAGGATTAGATTCGGGAGAATGTTTATGGATACGCTCTGATTCGGGACAATCTTCTGTCATCAGAAACTCTATATTACCCCGTGGTACTGAGGCTAACTTTTGGCTTACAGAGCCAATGCTTTCTAAACGAACCATCTCCTCCCAGGCGCAAACCTCGTCTTCCTCGTCTGTTTCATACCGTAGAGTCACTAAGTCCCCCTCTATATCGAGGATGCGGGCGCGTTCAATCCAGCGTTGCTGGTCCCGCAAGAATACACATACCTCGCGCCCGTCGCAACACAGTTGATAGATCTTGCGGTGTAGCATGTACTGCTTCTACCTTTTTAAACAACGTAGTTAAACCTGTGAAATTTGGGTTTTACCGTCTGACAGAACCTACTACAATCTACCGATGTAAAAATGCGTAATAGTTCTTATCTTGATAAAGGTATAACCTTTAATGGTGCAACGGCTGCACTCCTTATCCCTTGGGCTGCATCAGCATTAAGGGAGAATTTTCTGACAATTCGCCACCAACTATTGAGATCTCCATAGCAATTTTCTCCAATACCTAAATTCTCCTAACCAAGCTAATATTTTCTGGTGAGTATCTCTTGAGTTATGTAAGAAAAAATACTCCAAATTAAGCGTTGAACGCGGTTGTTTGATTTGCTTACTTGTAGTAGTTGGCATTGGTGGGAAATCCAGGAACTTTGCTTTATATTTATTCCTATGTATTTGATCTTAACTCATTATCTTGTCCACCTTAATGCTTTTCTACAACAATTGGCAAACAGTTTTAATTTGAATCTGTGAAAACTTCCAGGTCGGTGTGCATCATACCCGATATTTCCTCAAACAATGATAGACCGAAATACTATAAAAACTGACGAAAGTCCTCATCCTGGCGGCTTAATTGCACCCAATCTAGATTTAAGGAGAGAAATCGTTGCACTAAGCGATCGCAGGCTGGGCGTTCAGTAGCATAATGTCCCGCATCAATGAGAATGAGATTGCGATCGCGACTTTCCTGGAACTGATGGAACTTACAATCAGCAGTCAGATAAACTTGAGCATGAGTTTTCACTACAGCCGAAATAAAACTAGCCCCCGAACCTCCTAATACTGCGACTCGGGAAATAGTTTGTTGTAAGTCAGCAGTGGGCGAGAAAATCAAATGAGGCGGAGCGAGTCGAGTTTGAATAGTAGCGAGTAACTCCTGTAAAGTCAGACATGGCTGGAGTAACCCAACACGCCCGTAGCCTAATCCTGGTTGTGTCGCTACTATAGGAGTGGCTTCGTGCAAATCTAGAATTTGAGCTAAAACATCGGCAGTTCCATCTTGTA
This sequence comes from uncultured Nodularia sp., assembly GCA_903911355.1. Taxonomy (GTDB): domain Bacteria; phylum Cyanobacteriota; class Cyanobacteriia; order Cyanobacteriales; family Nostocaceae; genus Anabaenopsis; species Anabaenopsis arnoldii. The sequence goes on from CAIWDD010000039.1 coordinate 14,211, forward strand.
CTTGATCAAAATTTGTATGCGCACTGTAAACACCAATATTGTACCGAAAAGCTAATCTTGCTATTTCCCCTATGGCCTCACCACTACATAAAGACTTGGGAGGACTAAAAATCAGAGGATGATGGGCAAAAATCAAATTAGCATTCAAAGCGATCGCTTCTTGCATTACAGCCAAAGTCGGTGTTAAACAAACCAACACACGGGCTTTTTGATCTAACACCCCCGGTTCAATTTGCCAACCGCAATTATCCCAACTTTCACACCAAGTCGGATTTGCCCATGCTTCAAACCAAGTAATTAAATCAGCAATGTTCACAAAAATACAATCCTGGGAAACTAATTATGTTAAATTCAGTTCTTTAATATTAGTGATTTTATGAAGTTTATAACAGATTCTGGAGTTTTCAGCCACAATGGTAATACTAAACCATACCAGTAACTTGGGAACTCTGAATTGGTAGACAAAGGCTAATTTATAGGGGAACACATTGATGCTTTCGACAAACGGCGAATATCAATCTTGGGATATAAAAGAAACAGTTCTGCCAGTAGCGTCAAGTTTAACAGAATCTGGGGATACACTTACACAAACCACCGTCGGGACATTTACTAAGTTTTTCGGTCATTATAGCGACTCAATGGAAATGAATAGCCCGGCCCATAAAGTTGCCGAGTATCTGCAAGCTCATGGTGCATGGTTTTCCCGCTGTGCTGAACCAATGAAAGTAGAACCGTTGAGTGAAAATGCTTATGCTTTAATTATTGGTCGCTTTGGCTCCTTTGGTTATCACGTAGAGCCAAAAGTTGGCTTAGAACTGTTACCTCCAGACCAGGGAATATACAGGATTCGCACAATTCCTGTTCCTGACTACCATCCCCCTGGCTATGATGTAGACTATCAGGCATCGCTACAGTTGGTAGAAAGTACTGATAATGACTCACCTAATGGTTTTAGTGAGATTACACGAGTGGAATGGGAATTAGATTTGATGGTTAATCTTCACTTTCCCAAATTTATTCAACGCCTACCCCAGTCTTTAGTCAAATCTACAGGCGATCGCCTACTTAACCAAATTGTCCGTCAAGTCTCCCTGCGCCTAACTCGCAGAGTCCAGGAAGACTTTCATCAATCCCTAGGAATTCCCTTTCCTGGTAATTCTCATCCCAGCCAATAACTTCAAACTCATTAGCCAATAGTATAACTATTGGCTGATGGCTAAAGATTAAGCATTACTAAGAATTCTCTGGACAATTTGCACGCCAGTAATGGCCTGCCATGTAAAAAGCCCTAAAAGCCCGAAATTGAGGGTAATGTGAGTTATACGCGCCCAATTAGCTCCTTTTTGCATGAAAGGAGATAAAGCAGCTGATAATGCAATTAGACCTGTCATTCCTAGTCCAGCCAATAAATGCGGCCCTACGAATAACTTACCGTTATTGATGTAGGTAACGGCCATACCACCAATAGCACCTGTTACCATTAAAGCTAACAGTACAGACCCTACTTGGTAGTGTTTGATGTTGTATTTACCTTTAATCAGTTCTTTCTTTACATCTCCTTGAGCGCTTCTGGTACGCTGTACTTGTAGCCCCAGATAAGCAGCATACAGGGATAGTGCTAATAACCCCCACATGGTTAGCGGGTGGAAAAAGTTTAGCCAATATTTTACTTCCGGCGACAGTTCCAAATTCATGGTGTTCTCCCCCAATGCTTAAATCTTCATAAAAGTTAGCATAACTCTAATTTCTGTACTTCAAGTTGCCAGGGGTGAAATATATTGCCTTGTTTTTCAGTTTGCCTCTTGCCAAAGTGGTTAAACAATTTCAGACTAAATTGGGGGACTAGATTCACAAAAACTGCCGGGGTGCGTGATATTGATTATGGAACATAAGGATGTATTGCTGCTAAAGTCGGCTAAAAGTGGCGATATTAGGCATCTGTGCCAGCTGTTAGCTACCGGTGCTCAGGTTGACGTTAGCGATGACTATGGTACTACACCATTAATGTTTGCTGCCAATTCAGGTTACACCGAAATTGTGCGATCGCTATTAGATGCTGGAGCAAATATTAACCTACGCAGAAAACGCTATGGTTTGACGGCTTTGATGTTCGCTGCTAGTAGTCATCAACTGGACATTGTGCAACTTTTGATCTCTAGAGGTGCTGATGTCAATGCGATTAATGAAGATGGTAGTACAGCTTTAATGGCGGCTACAGTTAAGGGTGATGTTAATATCATGCAGGTCTTATTAGCTGCTGGCGCTGAGGTAAATATCACAGACCAAGATCATGATACTGCTTTAAAATTAGCTGTTAGATCCTCTAACACAGACGCAATAAGACTATTAACACAAAATGGTGCGGATGTCAGTATCCAAGACCCAGAAGGTGAGACACTTTTGATGATGGCCGCTGACTTAGGAAATTTGGAAGTTGTGCAAGCATTGCTAGCAGCAGGATCTGATGTGAATCAGCAAAATGAACATGGTGCTACTGCGTTATCAGCAGCAGTAGCAGCAGGACACACTGCGATCGCCTCTGCTTTGCTAGATCAAGGTGCCGAAATTAATCTTCAAGATCAAGACGGTGAAACTCCCCTACACCTAGCCGTTGTAGAAGGTTACATTGATGTGGTGGAGCTGTTACTAAACCGAGGTGCAGACCCCCAAATCACAAATCATCTGGGTGATACACCAATACCTGTAGCCGCATTCCAAGGACATAGCCAAATCCTTAACATATTATTGTGTTCTAGTCAAAAAATCAATAGTACAAGTCTAGGTATACCTTTGATATTAGCAATATCCCAAGGAGATATGGAAACAGTAAAAGTGTTACTAGACCACGGTGCTGATGCTAATAGTCTAGGAAATGATAGCAAAACAGCTTTAATCAAGGCAGCAGAACATAACTATACAGGAATAATGCAGTTGTTGCTGGCTAAAGGTGCAAATGTAAATTTTCAGGACTTAGCAGGAGCAACAGCATTGATGTGGGCTGTTTCTCGGGAATATGGAGAGGCTGTACAGATACTACTGCAAGCTGGGGCAGATATAAATCTGAAAAACCGGGGCGGTTATACAGCTTTAATGATTGCGGAATTTAATGGGTATCAGAATATAGCCCAGAGTCTGGAAAAATCCGGCGCACAAGAATAGAATTAATAATTAACAAAACTGACTTTGTTAATAATTAACAAAGTCAGAAATACTTGGAACACTAAAGTATAACAGGCAAAATGTTTCTACTTTCGCGTTTCCTACTGTGCTAGATAGGCTAAATATATAAGATTTAATCATGAATAACAGTATTATAAAGATCCGTTTCGTGGTATAATCCATTCTGCCAATTTTATAGTTGATCCCCGTGGATATTTTACAGACATCCTCCACTGTGAAGATAGACCCAATAATTGGCACAATTATTCAACAGCAACATTTGCCCAATTTATGGGTAGGAATTGGTTGTCAGAAGGGTATTTCGTCGCGTTTGATAGCAACAGCAATACAACAAGTATTTGCAGAAAATCAACTCCGGGAAAATACCATTGCTGGTCTTGCTACCATCGATACTAAAGCCTCAGAAGTTGGTTTAATAGAACTGTGTCATCTTTGCAATTTTCCCTTAAAACTCTTTCCGTCCAATATTTTGTCTACTGTATCTGTCCCTCACCCTAGCAAAATCGCCGCCAAAACAGTGGGAACTTCGAGCGTAGCTGAGGCTGCAGCTATTCTTGCAGCCTCTTATATTACCCCACCTTTCACTAGAAAAGAAGAGTTAGAAATTAGATTATTAGTTCCTAAACAAGTTTTTCGGTTAGAGTCCGAACCAGGGTCGGTAACGCTAGCTGTGGCGACTAATGATCGTTGACCGGAAATAATGGGATACAGAACAACGTCCTTCTAAGTGGGCTTTTCTTGACTCTTAATATGCTCTTTTAAAACTTTTAGCAGCACACCTCCCAGAGAAATAGCAAAATAACTAGGACTCCATAAAGCTTCTTTATGGGGTTTCTTATGGCCAGCTTGGCCGTATCGACGAATGGAAACCCTTTGAAAATAGGAGACACTACAAAATTACCCTGAGAAAATAGTTAATTAAGCTAGAAACAATAGTTAAGACAATCGAACCGACTAAAGCAGGCCAGAAACCTTGAATTTCAAAACCATAACCGGGGGTGAGGTTACTTGCTAGCCAAAGAGTTAAGGCATTAATCACAAAGGTAAACAAACCAAAGGTGAGTAAGGTAATGGGAAACGCCAAAATGTTTAAAACTGGTCGAATAAAAGCATTGACTAATCCGATTACCGCTACAGCCACCAGGGATGCGACAAAATCCCTGACGAATAACCCCGGGACAATATTAGCGGTGATCAGCAAAGCCACCGCAGTAACCAGCCAAGTTAGCAAAAAATGTCTCATTGCTTTTTCCTAGAATTTAACTATCTTCGTAATAGTGCTTCCCAGGTAGCACCACCTACCACACCATCAGCCTCCAGACCATAGTGTTGTTGTGCAGATTTTACTGCTGCTGCCGTCATTATGCCAAAATCTCCATCCACATCGCCAGCGAAAAAACCTAGCTGTTTGAGTTGTTTTTGCAACTGTCTAACTGCTGAATTACGCATTCCTGGACGTAAAATTGGCAATCCTTGGGAGGTATATTGAACGCCAGGTATTGCGCCTGGGGGTGGTGAGGCTGGTATGGGCTGAGTAGAATTAATAACTGTGCTGGTGGGTAGAATCTGGTTGGTAATGGGAAAATTTGGCCTCAAGTTGGATGAGGGCTGATTTCCCGGTATTGTTGGTATAACTATTGGCTCCAGGGGGAATAGTCTTTGCCAAGTAATAGGGTCAACAATGCCATCTGGAATCAATTCAACTGCTCGTTTGAATTGAGAAACGGCGGTGGCTGTCCTCTCTGTGTAAATACCATCCACTGCACCTGAGTAGAAGCCTAAAAGTTTTAGAGCCGCCTGTAGTTCTGTAACTTGTTCTCCTTGACTACCAAGTTTGAGGGTAGGACGGCTAATTACCACTCTATTTGTTGCTTGAGCAATTTTTGTGGTAACCACAACTGCGCTGACTGTATCCGAGGTAAACAGTAACAAGGTAGATGAACACAGCAGTAAATAATAAAATTTATTTTTGTTCAAGCCACGAAATGCTTTTAGTGACTCAAAGTAGTTCCAGATACTTGTTGTCAGCCTCACTTGCATGGACTATATTCCCAGAAAGTTATGACGGTAATATTATACTTCCTTCTGTTCAAAAAACAGGTGACACAAAAGGAATTGTACCACTTAACACTCGGCACTGGGAAATACAGTCTTAATTGCTGTCTCTTGACCAACTACAGATATATAAGGTTGCTGTAAATATTTACATGCAGAAGCGATCGCATCCTGAACACTCACAGATAGAATTAATTCTTGAAACTTTTGATCAAAATCCAGACCTAAACCCAGTGTTTCATACCAGCCATAGATTTGGGCAATTTGTCCGTTAGTTTGTTTACCCAAAGCGTACTGGCCCAGAATTTTGTTTTTAGCCGCTTGCAGGTCACTTTCTGATATTTCTGTTTTACAGAGTAAATCTACTTCTGTACGTAGTCCTTCCAGAGCAATGCTGGTATTTTCTGCGGCTGTGCCCATATAGACTACAAATGAGCCCGGGTACAACCTTGTGGGATAAAATGCCGAGACTTCGTAGGCTAAACCCCGTTTTTCCCGTAATTCCACAAACAAGCGACTAGAAAGCCCATTACCTAGGTAAGTAGACAGCAATTTTAATGGGGGGTAGTCTGGACAACTTACCGATGATCCCAAGTAACCCAACATAACTATGGATTGCTGTGTTTCTAAAGGCTGTAGTCGATGCTGGGGTTCTGGGTTAATTTCCGGTAAATTAAGTAATGGGATGTCCTGTGCAGGAACTTCCCAATCGCCAAATACTTGTTGTACTAGTGTTAGAGCATCTGCTAAGGTGACTCGCCCTGCAATACTAATAACTAGATTATCGGGACGGAAATAAGTTTGGTGATAGTCTACTAAGTCAGCACGTGATAAGCTGCTCATTGTGGTTTCATCTCCTAAGACTGACATAGCATAGGGATGGTTTTGATAGATCACCTGGCGCATTTGGCTAAAGGCAATGGTAAATGGCTGTTCTTTTTGAGAGCGAATATTTTGCAGTGCTAAACGCTTTTCTAGTTCTACTTGGGATTCGGGAAATGTAGGCGATCGCAACATTCGCCCAGCCAATGCTAAGATATCAGAGAAATCTGATGTTACGGTCTTCAAAGACAACAAAAAATAATCTGTAGCCGCATCAGCACTCAAGCTTGCTCCCACAGACTCTACTTTCTCAGCAACTTCCCAGGTTGAAAGTCCGTCACATCCCTTTGTCATCACTGCTGAGACCAAATAGGCTAATCCCGCTTGCTCTGGCTTTTCGCAACAACTACCAGCACGGACAAACATCCGCGCCGCTACAATATCCGCAGCAGGATTTTCTGTAACTATGACTACAATACCGTTATTCAATACAGTGCGGTGAACAGGAGAGGCAGATAGGCAAGGTTTCACAATTCTTAGGTATTAATTATTGGTAGGTGGTTAGTTGTTTGCGACTGGGGATGCTAATCAGCAACCGGTTTAAGTATAGTAACTGCATAATTATCAGGTGAAAGCAACTGTTTAGCTAATTTTTGCAATTCTTGAGTATTAAATGATTGAATATGCTGAGGATATGCTACTGCTAATTCAGCTTGGGCAATAGTGTTGTAGTATCCGTAAAGACCTGTCAACTGATTTGGTGTTTCCGTAGAAAAAGCGTATTCATTACAAACTAGCCTACGTATGCGGGCGAGTTCCCCCTCGCTAATGCCCATGGTTTGCAAATCATTTAAATGACGAAGAATCAGATTTTCCACCTGATATAGGTTTTCCACTTTCAAAAAAGCAGTAATGGTAAATAAACTCGATTCTCTTTGTAAGGAGAAATTACAATAAATTCCCTGGACTAATTGCAATTCTTCTCGTAAATGATGCACCAGTCGGGAAGTGCGGCCTTCTGAGAGTAACACTGCCAATAAATCTAAACCATAGACTGTGTGCAGTTCCTTGACTCCCGGCACAACCCACGCCATAATTAGGCGGGCCTGTTCTAGACGTGGTAAACAGATTTCTTGCCGCTGAATTCCGGTGATTACTGGTTGTACTATTTCTTCAGCTTGTGGACAGTCCAATGGTGGGGCAAATTCAGCAAATGATTTATTTACGAGTTCCCAGGCTGGCTGTTGAGAAATTCCCCCCACAACTACTACTGTCATGTTTTGCGGTTGGTAGTGTGCGCGATGAAAACAACGCATGGCTGCTGGTGAGTGTTGCATTAGTTCTAACTCACTACCTAGGACTGAACGCCCGTAAGGATGGTTTTGGTAGATGCTTTGATTGAGGGCTTGGAATCCTATCGCATCGGGATCATCATTGCAGGAGCGAATTTCTTCGAGCACCACATCCCGTTCTCGGATAAATTCATCATCTGGGATCGCGGCATTAATGAGCAGTTCTCCCAAGTGCGGCAGAGTATCTTCTAGGTAAGAAGCGGCTGTAGTTAGGGTGTAGTGAGCATAATCATAACTTGTGGCGGCATTACTCACACCACCCCTGGTTTCAATGTGCTGATCAAAAATTCCTGGGGCTAGTCTCGCAGTCCCTTTAAAAATCATGTGTTCTAAAAAATGAGCCATACCGTACCACGGTTTTGGCTCCACTATTGCTCCGGCTCGCACCCAAACGTCAGTCACAACTACAGGGGTAGTAGTAAGTTCCTGATGGATCAGTGTTAGACCATTATCTAGTCGCAGAACCGAGGCTGGAAAAATGTTATGCTTTAGTTCTTGTAACAAGTTTTTGTAGGTTTAATCACAATTTAAGATAATTTTTACTATTCTAACTCTGAATGATAGCTAAATCAGAATTAAATTATACAGATTTATAAAATTAAAGCCCCTAAGTTTTTGCTAACTTGAGGAGCTAATAATTTTAAGTTCACCGCGACGCCGTTTTACCTAAGTTTATGACCTGGTTTAACCAGGTGGGTGCCGACGTTCTTCGTTTTAAGTTTCCAGGTACATGCCCGGTTTACTGCCACGAGACTTGTTAGCTTCCCTTTTCTTTAAAGACATAGATCAAAAAACTTGATGGCAGTCACCAACGTCGTAGTGCAACTACATTATTATAGCCTTCTCAAACAGATTGTGTGTTGAGTATGAAAATTTTCTCGTGAATTTGACTGGGAGCCTGAGTAGTTGGATGGACAAATATATCTTTCACCAGCTTTGTCAGTTTTTACCCCTTCAGGGGCAACTACAGACTGCTCAACTGTGATATTTGTCCATATTTGTGAGATTTAAACTAAATACCAGATAGATTCTATATTTTTCGCTATATTAATCATGTTATCTGGGTTTTTGTCATCTAATAACACGGTGACGTGTCCGAGTTTGCGCCCAGGACGTGATTCTGTTTTCCCGTACCAGTGAACGAAAGCTTGGGGAATCTCGGCTAACTTTTGGCGCTGGGTTTGGTAGTCGCTTCTGGAAATTTCATACCCCAGCAGGTTGACCATGACGGCACTAGCACAATGTAAATCAGGATTGCCCAAAGGTAAACCACAAACTGCTCTCAAGTGCTGTTCAAACTGAGATGTTTCACAAGCGTCTAAAGAGAAATGCCCAGAATTATGGGTACGAGGGGCAATTTCATTGACCAAGACGTTACCTGTGGGGGTGAGAAATAGTTCAATCCCAAATACTCCCACTACTTCCAAGTTATTTAAGAGAGTATGGGCGATCGCTTCTATTTCTGCCGCTTGGTTGGGTGTAATATCAGCCGGTGCAATCACTCGCCGACATACCTGTTGCTCTTGTTGGGTTTCTACCACTGGGTAAGTTACAACCTCACCTTCTGTGGAACGAGCCGCAATTATTGCTAATTCTCGTTCAAAGGGGACAAATTCTTCTATTAAAAATAGAGGTTGACTTAAATCTTTAGTTGTGATCAGAGAATTTAGCTTTTGCTCCAAAGATGCTAAATCATTAATAATGAAAGTCCCTTGACCATCATAACCATGCCGTCGGGATTTTAAAACAAGAGGAAAACCCAGGTCTGCTATTTGAGATGAGAGATTGTCTAGTTGTTCGAGAGCGAAAAATCGGGGGACAGGTAATCCCAAATCTTGTAAGTAGCAGCGTTGATCATATTTATCTAAAAGAGGCCTTAAGGCTTCTAACCTGGGGCGAAAACAAACACCTTGGTTTTGGATTAAAGATAAGGAATCCAAATCAACAAATTCATTTTCAAATGTGATGACATCAGTCTTTTGTGCTAAAAGCTCTGTGGAAATAGCATCATCAACTGGTGCTAAAACAACATCCTCAGCCGTGGAAACCGCAGGATCATTAAGACTCGGAGTTTGCACTACCAATTCTAATCCTAATTTTTTGGACGCACCCCCCATCATCCAGGCCAGTTGTCCACCACCAATTATACCAACACGCTTCATCGACATCCTAGAGAATAACTAGTTTCTACGCCAGTTTTAGAGTTTACACCACTGGCTTTGTGACACAGTTCTTTGATTTGTGCTCTATCCAAAATTGCATCTGTGAAATCCGCACTATTGATATTCACATCAGTAAAGGTGGAGCGTAACAAAAGAGCTTCTGTAAAAATGGCATCGCTTAAATCAGCCCCTGTTAAGATTAAACTAAGCCGGACAGTCGCCCATCTGACTCGTCTACAAAACCGTACGTGAGATTTTCACCTCATACGGCTCCTCAATGATACGGTTCTTGTCATGAACACCTATAAGACTTCCATCCCTGGCTGTCTTCTTGTCATGGCAATGTCTGTGTAATAGTTGTAGGTTTTTATATTCATCTTTTCCACCTTTGGAGATGGGTAGGATGTGGTCAACTTCCATTACATCACCGTCCCTAAAGTAATGCCCACATTCTGGACATTTACCCTTTTGCCTTTTAAGTAGTGTCGCTACTCTTTTATTGGCTTCGGGATGGTTTGTTATTCTTGAACTCCAATA
>CAIWDD010000040.1 GCA_903911355.1 uncultured Nodularia sp.
ATCCACAGCAGTTTTAGCTGGGTTAGTATTGAAGCAAGAAGTGATTCAACGCTTATTACGGCAGGATATTATGCGCGAATCAGTGATTTATCAGTTGATTAGAACTGAAGGGAAACAAGAGGGTATACAACAGGGTATACAGGAAGGTAAAAAGCAAATAGCCCTCAACTTGCTAGGGGAAGGGATGACAATAGAAGCGATCGCCCGAGTTACCGGATTATCTGTAGAAGTAGTACAAAAATTACAGCAAGAATACCAGCCATGATAGAATTTGATGATGTTTGACAACATCTGTAAATTCATCGCGGAAACATTTGCCACCGACTTTTGGCTAGGGTGTACTATAACAGGACAATAACCATATTGCCCTGCTTAGTGTTGATATTTCCGTCAACAAAGCCCATTAATTAGCTTTAGGGCTTTGTCAACGTCTAAAACCATACTCAAGAGTAAAAAACTGGGGCTTCAAGTCGGCTAAAGGTTCCCTGAGTTTACTTAGTTCTGCTTCTGGTCCGTGAATTTCCAAACGAGTCAGCTGGGCAATTTTCAGGGCTTCTTCCAGTAAGTAACCAACATTATCAAGATGAGTTAGCAGTCCCTCTGCATCTTCATACCCTTCACGACAGTGAACTTGGTCTTGATCAAAACTAAATCCATAATAGAGACACCTAGATTCCTCACTAGTTTTTTTGACAACCTGCTCACACAAATCCTTGAAAGCGTCTAGCTTACCACTATTAACTTGGAAGTAGGGGACAATGGTACAGCATTTATCTTCAGTGGGCATAAATTTATTGTAGTAATTGTTAACGTGGTTATCTAACTGAAATTACATTTACCACGTGTTTAAGCAAACTTATTTGGTTAAGCCGATTTTAGATATTTTCCTCTACCTTTGCTATCTCCAATAGCGTCTTTAAAACCGAATCGGGATTAAGACTAATAGAATCAATTCCTTCTTCCACTAAAAACCGCGCAAATTCTGGGTAATCGCTGGGTGCTTGTCCACAAATGCCGATTTTACGCTGCTGCTTTTTAGCGGATTGTATAGCCATTTTCACCATTTGCTTAACTGCTGGGGTGCGTTCATCAAACAAATGTGCTACTAATGCCGAATCTCTATCTAATCCTAGGGTTAGCTGGGTTAAGTCATTGGAACCGATGGAAAAGCCATCAAAAACTTGTGCAAACTCCTCAGCCATAATCACATTACTAGGTAACTCACACATAACATAAACCTGTAAGCCATTGGCACCTTGTTTGAGATGATTTTTTGCCATTTCCGCCAACACTAAACGCCCCTCATCGGGAGTGCGACAGAAGGGAATCATGGGGATGACATTAGTCAAACCCATATCATCACGTACTCCCTTGATGGCTTGACATTCTAGAGCAAAAGCTTCTCTATAACCCGGGTCATAGTAACGTGATGCACCGCGCCAACCCAGCATGGGGTTTTCTTCCTTGGGTTCAAACTGCTGACCGCCTAAGAGATTAGCATATTCATTGGTCTTGAAATCTGACATTCTGACAATTACCGGCTTAGGATAAAAAGCTGCTGCAATTCTGCCTATACCCTGGGCTAATTTATCGACAAAATACTGGGGTTTGTCTTCGTAAAGGGCGGTAATTTGATCAATTTTGGTTTTGACTTCATCCTCTAGCTTTTCATAGTGAATCAAGGCCATAGGGTGAACTTGGATGTGGTTAGCAATAATAAATTCTGTGCGTGCTAAACCAACTCCGTCGTTGGGAATTGCAGATAAACTTAATGCTTCTTGGGGGTTACCCACATTCATTAAAATTTGGGTACGGGTGCGGGGTAAGTTTTCTAAAGCAACTTCTTTAATTTCAAAGGGTAACAAGCCATGATAAACTCTACCTTCATCACCCTCGGCGCAAGAAATGGTGACTTCTTGACTGGTTTTTAATATGGCTGTAGCATTGCCACATCCCACAATTGCGGGTACTCCCAATTCTCGCGCGATAATAGCCGCATGACAGGTGCGCCCACCAGCATTAGTAATAATCGCCCCGGCGCGTTTCATAATTGGTTCCCAGTCTGGGTCTGTTCTCTCTGTTACTAATATGTCTCCTGGTTCAAACTGTTCAATCTTATTGACATTTAAAATTAGCTTAACTTTACCTTGAGCAATGGCTTCGCCAATGGCGCGACCAGTCACTAGAGGTTGGGGGGGGTTGGCTTCCTTATGGGTTTTAACGAAGTGATAGCCGCGTAATAGGTTTCCTGTTTTCTGTGATTGGACTGTTTCGGGACGGGCTTGGACAATGAATAATTGATTAGTAATACCATCTTTAGCCCATTCAATATCCATGGGGGAGTAATTACCGTTGGCTTGGGTATAGTGGTCTTCTATTAAACAAGCCCAATGTGCCAGCTGGAGAATTTCGCTATCACTGAGGGCAAATTTACCTTGTTCTGTTTTCGGGACTGGGACATTTTTTGTATGTTTTGAGCCATCATCATAAATCATTTTTAGCTCTTTGCTGCCCAATTTCTTATCGATGATGGGGCGAAAACCTGCTTTTAATGTCGGTTTAAATACGTAGTATTCATCGGGGTTGACGGTCCCTTGAACTACGTTCTCTCCTAAACCGTAGGCGGCGTTAATTAGTGCTGCATCTTTAAACCCGGTTTCGGTGTCAATGGAGAACATCACCCCGGATGTGGCTAGGTCGGAACGTACCATTTTTTGAACGCCGACGGTGAGGGCAATGCTAAAGTGGTCAAATCCCTTGGTGTGGCGATAGGAAATGGCGCGATCTGTAAATAGGGATGCAAAGCAACGATGACAAGCTGCTAGGACTCCCTCTACACCGACAACATTTAAGTAGCTTTCTTGCTGTCCGGCAAAACTAGCGTCGGGAAGGTCTTCGGCGGTGGCGCTAGAACGGACTGCTACATCTGTGTCTTGGTGATATTTCTTACATAATTTCAGATATGCGGTGGCGATCGCATCCCGTAAGTCTTGAGGAAACGGTGTTTCCATGACTAGCAATCGGGCTTTTTTGCCTCGTGCTTTTAAATTTGTGACATCCTCAACATCCAAGTCAGCAAACAGTTGACGTAATTTGGCTTCTAACCCTGCTGAGGCGATGAAATAGCGATAAGCGTAGGCGGTGGTAGCAAATCCCGTGGGGACGTTTACCCCTTGATGTGTCAGTTGTTGAATCATTTCTCCCAGTGAGGCATTTTTCCCACCCACTAGGGGTATATCACTAATACCAATTTCATCAAACCAGAGAATGAGCGATCGCGCTTTATCAGATTGAGACCCCGTATTCTGAGATACTGTAACCATCTGTATTACCTCTCAAGTAGACGCTTTGGTTGTCAGTGATTCTTAAAATATTTTTCCCATGTCTAATTTTATCCTTAATACTTGAGATTGTGCTATTAGATGCAACAATATAGTTAGAAAATTAAATTTTCGAGATCATTACCAGAGCACAATCCCAGATTGATCATACAATGGCACAACTAGAAAGACTACTACAAATGGCTGAAGATGAACTAACTCAATACAGTACTGATGCCCGCAAAATTGAAAAAATGCGCCGTAAAATCGGTTTGTCTGTATCGATGGCGGAACAGAGGCAAGTTAAAGCTGAACTATTAGCTACTATGAAACCTAGTATTATTACTAATCTGGTGGAAGAACAAAGGCAAGCAGTAGCCTTACCATTTTGGGGTATTGCAGGGTTAGGTTTGTTATTCGGAATTTCCGTCAATCAACCGGTGCTTTTATTAGCAGGTGTGTTGGGGAGTGTGGCGGCTTTCCGAATCCAAAAGTGGGGATGGCAATTACAAGCGAAGCGTTTATTATTACAAACTCTCGAAGATATTGAGGTGCGGGTGTCCCCACCCAGAAACTAAAGCGGATTATCCGTATATTTTTCTAAATTTTATGTATTATTACAAACAATTTAGAGGTAACATCTTGCTCATGGTATAAAAATCTATTCCTAGCTGGTTAAAAATTCTTACCATAGATGAAATTAATTTACCAGATCATTCCAGCAAAAGATAATTACTGCTATGGTAATTGAATTGTAGAGTAATTGTAGAGTAAATATTAAGGATAAAATATTTAAAAATCCCAGGGTTAAACAAAACACCAATATTACTATATATGCTGTGGATCTTGGTATGACTGAAATTTAGGATCAGGTCAATCAGGAGTTAGACAAAGATGGTAGGCTTAATTGGCACTCTTTGTTACTCATGAGATATCCAGTTAACTAAACAATAGCGAATCCTTGGTACCAGAGGTTAGCTAAATTAGAAAAGTGACCATTGTTACTTTTAATATGCTCGTACTACTTAAAAACAGGAGGTAGTAATTATGACTAAATATGACCAGATTTTTAATTCTACAAAGACCACCAAAGAATCACTGACTCCAGAAGAAGCAGTAGCAGCGATGGCAGTGGTGACAGAAATTGCTCATTATTCCATAGAGGAAGCGGATGCAGAAGTTTTAGCAAGTATCCTTTGGGACCTTGAAGTATTTGAGGAATACTCAGAAGATGGAATTGCCCAAATAGTTCATAGACTCATAGACATTGCCGCAAATGAGGGACTGGGAAGCCTATTTAATGTTGCGAGTAAAAGCCTTACCCTGGAACTAGTGCTAGATGCTTTTGCTGTGGGGGTAATGGTGATTATAGATGAAGACGATTTAATTATCCCCAAAGACAAACAGCCATATCTCAAGCAATTACAGAAAGCCTTAGACTTGGAAGATGAAGAAGCCCATGAAATTATACAAGAAGTAATTGCTGCCTATCAAGAAGGAGAAGAAGCACTTTACCTAGAAGATGAAAAGGACATAATCATAGACAGAGATTATGGCGAAGATGTATATGAATCGCCCTCTGGTAATTTTTCAGTTCCCATTCCTGTTGACCCACAGCAGGGAGGTCAGGTAAAAAGTGAAGACGGGGTAGTGGGCTTTTTTGATAGTTTCGGTACTATGCTGAGAATTGATCATTACCCCATATCCTCAGAAGAACTAGAACAGGTAGAATCTATTGGGCAGGAAGAATATTTGCAGTCAATTTTGCTCAACAAGTATGTTCCAGAAGTAATTTTTACTAATCTACCCAAGGCAGAAGTCATATATACTGAGTATTTAAAAAACGCTATTGAAGGTTCTTTCTTTGCGTTAATTGATATGCCCCAGGGGTCAACAATTTCCCAAGCACAAAATAACGGTAATACTACCAGACTAGACGCATACCGAGGGCTTTTAGCATTTATGCATTCTAACTATTTATATATAGTTAGCAGTCAGGAAAGCTTTGATAGGGGTGAAAAACCCAGTTCTATTAAAGAAGGAGCCGAGGAGATTAAGGAGAGTATTTTGGATTTTGTGGAAACTATAGACTTCATCGAAACCGATTAAAAGTTCAAAGGGGGTGAAAAACCCCCTTCTAGCTTAATTCTCTAGGCCAATTAAATGCCAATTAAATGAAATCTGGTGGAAATAAGAGTGTTAAAACTCTTGTGGTGAGTCCGTTTCTATAACGCAACCTTAAATTTTAAATTTTAGTTTTAGTTGATAAATCATCTCTGAGAGGATGTTTGTCAAGTCATGATTAGTGTATCAACTATTGTTTGACCCCTCCCTAACCCTCCCCTTGTCAGGGGAGGGGACTGGATTTTATTGTTTTTTGTGTGTTCGGTGAGCGAAGTCGATAGCGATAGCGTGGCGTTAGCCATACCGTGTTCCCCAATCCTTCCCAATCCTTCCCAATCCTTCCCAATCCCTGTTCCGGTGTTCCCTGTTCCCTAAGATAAAAATTACCTGTTTAATACTTTCCAAACATCCTCTGAGTAATGAATTAAATCCTAACTATTAAGCGCCGCAGCAAATCCAAAGCTGTATTAGCACTGACATGACGAATTAAAGCACGTCCCCGCATCGCTCCAAAGCGATACTCAAAACTAGTCACTTCATCCTGCGGTCCGGCTAAACCGATGTAAACTAAACCCACGGGCTTAGTATCAGTTCCTCCAGTGGGGCCAGCAATACCAGTAATACTTAATCCCCAGGTAGTTGACAGGCGGTTTTTCACCCCCATAGCCATTTGTTCAGCAACAGTAGCACTGACAGCGCCGAATTTATCTAAATCCTCTGGGTTCACTCCTAGTAACTTGACCTTGGCGGAGTTATCATAAGCAATTACCCCACCGCAAAAGTAATCAGAACTACCGGAAATATCCGTTAACATTTGTCCCAGTCCTCCACCTGTACAGGACTCGGCTACGGAAATAGTCTCAGTTTTAATACGTAATAATTTACCAACAACAGCCGCTAAAGTATCATTACCACTACCGTAGTAATCTAACCCAGCAATGTCTTTTAGCTGTTCTTCCACAGGGGTAATTAAAGCCTCTGCGGCTTCTTCTGTGGGGGCTTTAGCGGAAATGCGTAATCTGACTTCGCCTTTACCGGCGTAAGGGGCGACAGTGGGGTTAGGTAAGTTAAAATACGGGGCAACTTTTTCTGCTAGAGCTGATTCACCAATACCCCAGAACTTTAAACTGCGGCTGTAAATAATTTCTTTTCCCCAACCTTGATTTTTGAGAAAAGGTACTGCTGTTTCTGTCCACATCTGATGCATTTCTGAGGGAACCCCAGGAAAGGTAAAAATAGTTACATTAGGTCTGGGTTGCCAAATAATCCCTGGGGCTGTCCCACTCGGATTAGGTAAAATTTCTGCACCTTGGGGAATTAATGCTTGTTTGCGGTTGGTAGGGCTCATGACCCGACCTCGTTGGGCGAATTTATCGGTAATGTCTGCAATGATTTCTGGACGTTCTATCAAAGGAACGCCAAAAAAATCGGCGATGGTTTCACAGGTGAGGTCGTCGGGTGTGGGACCTAAACCACCGGTGAAAATCAGAATTTGCGCCCTTGATATGGCAATTTCTATGACTTGTTTGACTCTTTCTGGGTTGTCCCCTACTACTGTTTGATAGTAGTGGGGTATTCCTAGTTGGGCTAGTTGTTGGGCTATATATTGGGAGTTACTATTCAGGATGTCCCCTAGGAGTAGTTCTGTACCAACACAAATAATTTCTGCACTCATGGAGGTGAATGGGGTTAGGGAGAGGTTTTTTTAGGTCAAGTCGCAAAGGCGCAAAGGTATCAGGAGTTAAAGGTTTGATTTTTTATCCCCTCTGTATTTTGGCGACTTTCTCCACCGATACAACTTCTACCTTTGCGCGAATTTAACTAAGCTAAGGCTGGTACGGGAATGTGCAGATGTGGGTACAAGGGGAAGCGATCGCACAATGCTGCTACCCGTTGGCGACAATCTTGTGTTACCGTTTCAGAATCTGGGGAAAGTAGCCTATCAGCGATAATGTTACCAATCTCGGTAAATTCTGCGATTCCCATACCCCGTGTAGTCATAGCTGGGGAACCCAATCTGAGACCACTAGTAACAAATGGTGATTGTGGGTCAAAGGGAACTGTATTCTTATTGGCGGTAATATTTACCTCACTCACGAGTTGATCAGCTTGTTTACCTGTGAGTCCAATATTCTGTAAATCTACTAACATTAAATGGTTATCTGTCCCATTAGACACCAGCTTTAAGCCACGGGTTTGCAGTTGACTAGCCAAAGCCCGGGCATTATCAATTACTTGAGCCGAATACTGTTGAAAATCGGGTTTTAGTGCTTCGCCAAAAGCCACTGCCTTACCGGCGATGACGTGTTCTAGGGGTCCGCCTTGGCTACCGGGAAAAACTGACTTATCTAGCTTCTTACCCAACTCAGCATCCCGGGTCAAAATCAAACCACCACGGGGACCACGGAGAGTTTTATGGGTAGTGGTTGTCACTACATCACAGAAAGGAATCGGGTTTGGGTGCAGACCGCTAGCCACTAAACCGGCAATATGGGCAATATCTGCTAGTAAGTAAGCCCCTACTTCATCGGCAATGCTGCGGAACTTTTCAAAGTCAATCACCCGGGGATAAGCCGAATATCCGCAGATTATGAGCTTAGGACGCTCCCTTAGCGCCTGCTCGCGGATTTGTTCGTAGTCTAGCTGTTCTGTTTCTTGGCTAACACCATAGTGGCAAACTTGGAACCACTTTCCGGAAACATTTACCGGCGAACCGTGGGTCAGATGTCCACCGTGGGACAAATCCATCCCCATTATTTTATCACCTGGTTGCAGTAATGTCAAGAAAACTGCAAAATTTGCCTGAGCGCCGGAATGGGGTTGGACATTAGCATGAGCCGCACCAAATAGCTGTTTAGCTCGGTCGATGGCTATTTGTTCGATTTGATCAACAAATTCACAACCGCCATAATAACGTTTACTTGGTAAACCTTCGGCATATTTATTAGTCAATACTGAACCTTGAGCCGCTAGTACAGCAGCTGAGGTAAAGTTTTCACTAGCAATTAATTCTAGGTGCTGGCGTTGACGCTGTAGTTCTTGGTTAATTAACTCAGCGATGGCGGGATCGGAGTTAGCCAAAATTTCGGAATTGGTTTTAGTCACTGAAAGTTATCCTTGGTAGAAATTTGCTAAACAATCTGTTTCTAGTTCCTGTGGAGGAGGGATGAGGGCGTGTTTACCCTGGGACATTGAGGGTAAAACCCATAGCTGTTTCCTGAATCTCAAATTTTACCCTTCATGGGGAATAGGTTATTTTACCTTTCGTTACATACTTTGGTTTTTTAGGTCGTTATACATACAATAAGTTAAAGTTCACCGGATTTTTGAGTGCGATCGCGATTTTTTATGAGGTGAGCCATTGTTAGCATTTTGGAATCGGATGCGATGTTAGTCATTTTAATGGATAATCAAATCCTTGCTCCTGGGAAAGTTTGCCAATCTTGTTTACTGGCTGACGGTAGCGGTCAACCCCGTTGGTATGGCGGTCAACTGCGATGTGCTCAAGCTATTATTCACAAACTGGCGGCACAGCAAGCACAGCAATATGAATGTATGATGGGTTTCCGAATTGCCGATATTGAATAATCGGATTTTGCCGCTAGACTACATAACTGCGTTATCCTAGGCTCAAGTAACTCTTGAAATTTAGCCATAGGAGAACCCACAATGACTTGGCGCGGGTCTACAACGGTTCCTGACCGGATTTTTGCTTGTTTACCTTATTTACTCCCCCTGGTTGAAAGTCTCAGCTTTGGTAGCTTTTTGTTTGGACAGTTTCCTGTACTAAAATTGCTGCTTATCCCTTTGAGTCCCATAGTAGCAATTTATGGCAGTATTCCCTATGCTAGTCTGATTATTTTCTTGGCTTTGTTTGCCCTGGTAATCAGAAACGAAAAAATAAATCACTTTATTCGTTTCAATGCTATGCAAGCAATTCTTCTAAGCATTGTTTTATTTTTGTGTTCCATCCTACTGGAAGTCGTGGGTTTGGTTCCTGGTGCTGGCTTGGCCACAGAAACCCTCACGAACACCATCTTTATCGGCATATTAGCAGCATTTGTATATTCTGTAGCCCAATCCTTGTTGGGGCGTTATGCAGAAATTCCCGCCATTTCCGATGCAGTGTATATGCAAATACGGTAAGTGTTAACGTTTGGTGACTGTGTTCTCTAGGCGACCAATGCCTTCAATTTCTACCCGAATGCGATCGCCGATGTGTAATTGTCCTACGCCAAATGGCGTACCGGTGAGCACTACATCCCCTGGTAGTAGTGTCATCACCTGACTAATGTAGGAAACTAGGAGATCAGGGGGAAATACCATCTCATCAATACAAGCAGATTGTACAGGAGTGCGATCGTCATTCAAGAAAGTCTGTAACCTCGCCCCGGGATTGACTTCGCGCACAATCCAAGGGCCTAGGGGACAGAAGGTATCAAAACCCTTGGCGCGAGTCCATTGGCCATCCTGTTTTTGTAAGTCCCTTGCCGTGACATCGTTAGCGATAGTGTAGCCCCAGATTTTAGTTTGGGCTTCTTCTGGTGTGCAGTCACAAGTGCGATCGCCAATTACTATTGCTAGCTCACCCTCGTAGTCCACCCGCTGCGACTGGGGAGGATACTTAATCTGTGTTTCCGTAGGAATAATAGACGTTGATGGCTTGAGAAATATTAATGGTTCTTTGGGGACTGTAGATCCCATTTCCTGAGCATGGTCTGCATAATTCTTGCCTACCGCCACTACTTTTGAGGGCGCACAGGGGGTGAGAATTTGATAATTTTCCGGTTTGAGAATTAAATCTGTGGGTTGTCCTTCTAACCAGGGTGGAGCATCTAACACCTGCACGCTCAGGGATAGTTGTAGCAATCCATAGTAAATCTTGCCTTCTAGATTTTGAACTCGCACATAGCGCTGCGCCATAAACTTGATTAATATCCTTTTGTTTGCGATTACAATCTGCTTTGGATTTTAGAGCCAATCTAAAATCTAAAATCTAAAATCTAAAAATTGGCGCATTTGGCTCATGATTTTGATGAAAAACTGATAAGATTATAATTCCTTGTTGCTGAGATGTTGATAATTCTTAGTATCATTTGTGATATTCATGTATCAAATCACATCAGCAGCCCTTTGTCCATAAGGTGACTGAAAATCATGTCTATAGTTTACGAAACAATTTACATTCTCCGTCCAGACCTAGGAGATGAACAGGTAGAGCAAGCAATTGCTAAATACCAAAACTTGCTGACTGAACAAGGTGCTGAAAACATCGAAATTCAAAACCGTGGTAAACGTCGCCTAGCTTATGAAATTAAAAAGCATCGGGATGGCATTTATGTTCAAATGAACTACACAGGACCCGGAAATGCCATCGCTGTTATGGAACGTGCTATGCGTTTAAGTGAAGAAGTAATTCGTTACTTGACCATTAAGCAGGAACTACCAAAGGAAACAGCACCAGCAGAAGCAGAAGCAGAACAGACAGAAGCTGTTGCTGTCTAACAAGGTAATGTCACACTTGCGTAGCTGATCCCTTGAAAACAAGAATCCCCGAGTTTTTAATTCGGGGAATTTCAACGGTACAATCTCACCAAAGGTGAATATATCAAGCCACCACTAGATTTTTATCATGACTGTGAGTGAAAATATCCTCATAAGTATCAAATATCTCAAATACTGAGTCCAGCTGTGTTAGCTCCAAAATTAATCTCACCGGAGCTTGTACGTTACACAAAACTAGACGACAATTATTTTCACGCGCATAAGTTAGTCCATTGATGAGGGGGACTAATCCTGAACTGTCCATGAAATCTACTTCTGACATATCAAGAACCCAGAGTTGATGAGGCCGGGGTACCACTTCAAGCATCTGTTTGCTAAAAGCCATTCCACCTTGCAAGTCTATACTGCCGTGGGGCTTAAATAAAACTACTTGATCTTGTGAGATAATCATGAATTTAACAAACTAGTTGGAACACGTGACAGAACAGAAATTTGACATCAATACTGATTCGGTTTCAACGACAAAATCACTGTTTTATCTTTAAAATGTCGTATAATTTATTATGACTCCTATAAGTATATGCATGATTGTCTACTAATTTCGGTATCAAGGGTATCTTTTACCATATCTTTATATCTTACCATACCATTGATAAATATTTAATAAAAACCGCTAAATAAAGTTGCATAAATATATATTTAATGCTAATGCATGAAGTCAAGGTTTGGAGAGACAAGTAAATCTGCATCCAAAAATCTCCTTGACAAGTGGCAATCTGGAAATCTCAATTGTGGAAGCAGCTTGATTGACACCTCAGCCATAGAAGCGCCAAGATATATAAAAGGTAAAAAATTGTAAAGGCGGCGGTGCGGGATGTCTGTTGATCTGATTTCACTAGAAAACATCCAGGAATTTGCTCACCAGTACGGTTACTGGGCAATTTTTTGGGGAATTTTGCTAGAAAATTTGGGCATTCCTCTTCCAGGTGAAACCGTAACCCTAGTGGGCGGGTTTCTCTCCGGTAGTGAGGAACTAAACTATTGGTTAGTTCTTAGTGATGCTGTTGCAGGTGCTGTCATTGGTGGTGCTTGCGGCTATTGGCTTGGTAAATGGGGAGGCTGGCCTTTTCTAGTAAAAATAGGTAAACTCTTTCGGATTTCCGATGAGCGGTTATTGAATATTAAAGATCAATTTAGTGAAAATGCGACTAAAGCCGTATTTTTTGGGCGGTTTTTCGCATTGTTACGGATTTTTGCCGCACCACTGGCTGGTATAGCCGAAATGCCTTTCAGAAAATTCTTTTTGTACAACTTAGCAGGAGCCACTGCCTGGGCCAGTCTCATGGTAACCTTAGCTTTCTTTGCTGGTAGAGTTGTCTCCCTAGAACAACTAGTTGCTTGGGTGAGTCAATTTGCGATCGCAGCCTTACTAATCCTTGTTACCTTGATTGTCATACCCATCTGGTTAGAATCCCGCCAGGTCAAGGGCGCGGCCGGTGAGTAAGTAAAACGGGGACTACAGTCCCCACATACCCTCAGATTAAGATTGAGAAGCCCAAATGCGAGTGGGTAAGCCCCAAACGTAAATAAACCCTTCAGCTGCTTTGTGGTCAAACTGGTCTTCAGAACCATAAGTCGCTAAATCGGGGCTATAGAGTGAATGGTCACTCCAACGCCCGACAATGGTGGCGCTACCTTTAAACAGTTTGACTCGCACAGTTCCCATAACTCGTTCCTGTGTCTTTTGAATAAAAGCATCTAGTGCGCCTTTCAGGGGGCTGTACCACAGACCATTATAAACAATTTGGGTGTAAGTCTCTTCAATACCTCGCTTGTAGTGGCTGACATCTGCTGTTAGAGTCAGACTTTCTAAATCCCGGTGTGCCTGAATTAACACAAGCATCGCCGGCGATTCGTAGATTTCCCTGGA
The DNA here is from genome assembly GCA_903911355.1 of uncultured Nodularia sp. GTDB lineage: Bacteria > Cyanobacteriota > Cyanobacteriia > Cyanobacteriales > Nostocaceae > Anabaenopsis > Anabaenopsis arnoldii. Next base: position 12,880 of record CAIWDD010000040.1, read on the forward strand.
CTTAATTCCAACTAGGCGGTTTTCAATCATATCTATCCGGCCAATACCGTGATTTCCTACTACCTGATTGAGCTGTTCAATTAACTCCACTGGGTTTTTAGGCGTCCCGTTGAGGCTGGTGGGAATACCACGGGTAAAACCAATTTCAATGTACTCGGGTTCATTCGGCGTGTCAGCGATCGCCTTAGTCATTTCATAAATTTCAGCTGGTGGTTCCGCCGCAGGATCTTCCAGTACGCCAGCTTCGATACTACGACCAAGTAAATTTTTATCAATGCTGTAGGGGGAGGACTTTTTCACCGGTGAGGGGATACCAAATTCCTCACCATAAGCGATGGTTTGCTCGCGACTCATTCCCCATTCTCTGGCTGGTGCTAGGATCTTCAATTTGGGGTCAAGTGCAGCACAAGACACATCAAAGCGCACCTGATCATTACCCTTACCAGTGCAACCATGAGCGATCGCATCAGCGCCATATTTATGAGCAGTTTCTACTAATATTTTGGCAATTAATGGGCGAGCCAGAGCAGTCCCCAAAGGATAACGATTTTCATAGAGGGCGTTGGCTTGAATGGCCGCAAAGGCATAATCTTTAACGAAACTGTCTTTCACATCAGCCACCAATGACTCACTAGCACCGGATTTGAGCGCTTTTTCTCGGATTGGCTCTAATTCATCTCCCTGACCTAAATCTGCTGCGAGGGTAATCACCTCCTCCACACCCCACTCATTTTTCAGGTAGGGAATACAAACAGAGGTATCCACCCCCCCAGAATATGCCAAAACAACCTTTTTAGCGCGACCCATTGGTTTCTCCAGTTAGAAAAACAAAGAATGAGTCATCATTATAAGGTATGTAGGGTTTAAAAATTACCTCTGAGAAACAGAGTAAATACATTCTCGTTGATTTTCAATTCCTGTCCATTGTTATCTGTGCCAAAGTCGTACTCATTATTACTCCAGGATAGGTTAAATATAGGACTATTCTGATTGCTACCCATTCTCCATCTAGCTCCCGCACCATAAACAGCACGAGCGGCATTTTCATTCACGGGATGATAATAGGCTGATAATGACAAATTCTGGCTAAATTCAATACCAGCACTTGTCAGCAAAGTATTTTTAATTGCATCCGGTAAAACATCCCCAAAATAGTTAGTTAAACCGAACCAAACATTACCTAAATTAGCCCTAGCTCTCAGGTTAATAGAATTTACAAAGTCATCGGCTCGAGTTTCCCTGTCAAAAGCATAATTAACCCCCGTGGAGATGACTAAATTACTACTCCGATTCCAGGGGATAACTTTATCAATACTACCTGTAACTTGACTGTAATTATCAACATCTGGATTAAGATAACCAATTATGGCTCCAGAAAAACGCCATCTGTCCGCAGTATTTTTCGTATAATCCACACCAGTGTAAGCTTGAATTTCTTCTGCGCCGATCACACCTGTATAATATCGCAATACATCCTGACTCCCGGTGATATTACCAGTAAAACTCAAATGTGGTACATATACTGTTTCTTGTTTATATTTGCTAGATGTGACACTATTCGCCTCTTGGTTAAAAACAGTCACATAAACTTGAGCATAAAAATTCGGCACATTTCGCGGTGAAAAACTTTGATTATTAATAGTAGATCTAAAATCTATATTAGACTCAGATCCCCCTTCTAAACCCTGAGAGGATAATATTTTCAGGTTACCAATATCTTCAAACCGAGTACTAACACCAGAACTAAGTTGGATAGTGGGTGATGCTCCTACCCAAATACTATTAAAACTAGCAGCAGGTACTTGTGACCAACTTGTCAATCCTGGGGGACTACTCTCGGCTCTAGCAATTCCGCCGTGATAAGCAGTTAAACTATTAGCAGGAATTCTTACGTTATTAGCAGCTAAAAACAAATTTCTGTTAACAGTCCTCCTCCCAGAAGGTTTGTGATGATTATCCCCAGGTGAAGCTAAATTGTTTTTCCCACTTGAGTTAAATCTGGTTTCTGAACTAGCTATGTTGGGTACAATATCAGGTAATACAGTATATCCCAATTGCAAAGCTGTATTCAACAAAGTATTATCATCATTTAAAATGAAGCTAAAGCCGCGTACAGTTCGACCCATGACAGCTTCCCGGTCATTCATCCTCACAATTTGCCTAACTATAGAATAACTAGCAACCGGAGTATTTTCAACTTCTTCTTTTCTAATGACTGATATCTGGTCGCCATTACTATTACCAACGGATCCACCGGTGTTGGGTATTAACAAATCTATACCAATTTGTTGACCATTTTCTAACCCGGGTTGAAATTCCGGTTTGCTGATTTCCTCTGCTGTTCTTGTTGCTACTACATCCCCCAGTGTTGCAGTTTGGGAAATCCTAAATGGTAGTAGATTATCAGAGTTAATATTCCCAGATTGTAAAGCCGGAATATATGTACATATTTGATCGGGGTTAGTCCCAGGAAAGATACATGAACCTGTCATACTCAATTGCAGGTTTGTACCCAACACAGTTTGTGGTTGTTTGAAGCTAACCGTAACTTCTCTAGTTTGTCTGGTGGTTTGCAGTTGTAAATATTCTCCTACTTGGTCTACAGTCAAGATATTATTTGTTGTTAAGTTTTCCTTAACTGTTCCGTTCAGCTTGACAATTCCGTTAATATTAAAAATATTATTGGGGCTATTATTAAAGTTGTAACCTAAATTTAATCGTCTCTCGGTTAAGTGGTCAATCAATAGACCATTGATAGGTAAGGTCGTTGTGCGGCGATGGATTTTTCGCTCATCAGCAATTCTCGGAGCAATGATATATTCTTGATTATCCCCTGGATGTGATTTTTCTATTGCTAATTTTTGTTTAATTTCTAATTCATCAACTCTAGGTTGTGAAACTAATTCTAGGGTATGAGATTCTGTGGTCTTAGTAGGTATACAAGAATGAATTATAGAATTACTTGTTAGTAAGTCCCTGACGGCGGTAAATTCTGCTTGTCCAGGATGAATGAACGGACAAAAGGGAAGCTGAGAACTACTTTCTGCTAAATTTGTCACCTTTAGCTGGTGGATAATACCAGATGCTGATATGTCCTCCAGATTATTAAATATTTTCTTTTCCACCTCGGAAGTGGTAAAAACTTCTAATTGGCTATTGCTTGTATTTTTAGACATCTCAGCAACTGCTGTTTGAGCCAGGAATATCACTGCTGAACTCAAGAGAAGACCAATTGTCCAGTTTAATTTTTGGTAGTGCAGAATCAACATAGACGCTTATTACCAGTCCTGAAATAATTATCAAGTCTGGTTAAAAGATTATCATAGGGATTTATGGTTTGTATTTTTTTTCTAACTTAAAAAAAGTTAGGGCTAAAAGAATTGGATAACGGGATCAATTTAACTGCCCCTATTGATAATTTTAAATTCTTGACACCCTAACAATTTTTTGGAAACAAAAGCGCTACCATTCCAGATTACTTAAAATCCAGTTTCTATGGTTCCAATGGGGAGGTCTGTGAAGGTAGCAATGCTGTTAGCTTGGACGGTTTCTAACTTAGAATCTTCACCACCTATGATAGTAACATTGTTGTAAACTTCGCTCTCAGACTGACCACCTTCTTCACTGAAGGAATAATTCCCACTGTCGCTGATGATTTGAATCACGCCAGCACTACCTAAAGCAGTTGCGGAAATCACACCAGAGTTGGATGTGGCTAAAGCGGCCGCATCGTTTTTACCAATAGCGCCAGCAGCAGTCATTTCAATTACTAAACCATTTTCATCAAGTGTAGCTGCTACAGCCCCAGCAGCAGCGCCTTCACCAGCAGAGGCTACAGAACCAAAGCCAAATACACTAGCGGAAACTGCAACTAAGGCGATCGCTACTTGTTTGTGGAATTTCATCAACTTGTACTCCTCTTATTTCAACTTTGATCTAGTTGCGATGTATACACATTAACCTCTGTAGGTTGCTAATTCTTTCACTATTAGTTACTTTTAGCACCACAGAGAAAGCTTACAACATGTGTATAACTACCATCACTACTATTTAGTATCTCATTAAAAAAGAGGTTATACTTTAGCTTCCTTAAAGTTAACTTTAAGTTAAGTTTTTCCTTGTTATATCTGTAATTTGACAATTCTCCTGGAGGTGATACCCTAGGTCAGATATCCAACCCATAACCCATTAAAAAATATCCCCGACCATTATTAAGTCGAGGATAGGAAAATAATCTTGACGCTTGTCACCTGTCTAGGATTTAAGTACCAATAATACCGCCGTCATTCTTGGTAATTACCACGGTAGCGGAACGGGGGCGACCCGATGGGCCATGACCTTGACTATGTGGCCAGTTGCTAACCTTGTTGGGTTCTGCAATGGTACCACTATCACCTGGGTGCTGAATATTGATAAACATGGTTCTATGATCCGGTGTAGTAGTTACACCAGTGACTTCACACTCGGTGGGACTGGTAAGGAAAAGCTTGATCTGTCTAGGATCATTAGGGTTAGCACATAACATGGTGTTACTACCAATGTTAACTAAATTACCAGTACCATCACCGGCGTGGTCAGTTTGAATCCACAGACGACCATAATAGTCAAACCACAGACCATCCGGTGAACTAAAGTCATCACCGTTAATATTACCCACCAGATTAGCTTCAGTTCTTTGGCTATCACCAGCTAAGACATAAATATCCCAGGTAAAGGTGGTAGCTGCAACGCTGCGTCCAGTCTCCCGCCAACGGATAATGTGACCGTAACGATTATCTGGTCGGGGGTTAGCCGCATCCACAGGAGGACGAGCAGAACCTCCGGGAGTTGTGCCATCTGGATTATTCACCGATGGGGTTCCTGTACCGCGACGAGAGTTGTTAGTCAATGTGCAGTAAACTTCTACTTCATTGAATTCACCAATACGAGGACGCACAGCAATCCACTCTGGGCGGTCCATCATAGTAGCGCCAACTCTATCTGCAGCCTGTCTGGTTTTAATCAGCACTTCTGCTTGGTTATTAAATCCATTTTCCGGTGTAAGTCCCCGTTGACCCCACACTAAAGGTAGCCATTCACCAGTACCATTGTCATTGAACTTGGCAACGTAGAGAGTACCCTGGTCAAGGAGATCACGGTTATTGGCACGTACTTGAGGATCGTAGGTACGAGAACAAACGAACTTATAGATATATTCGTTGACATTATCGTCACCTGTATAGAAAGCTAGACGATTGTTGTCATCAACAACATATTGAGCGCTCTCGTGTCTGATGCGACCCATGGAGGTACGCTTAACTGGCTTGCTGTTGGGTTCGTAGGGGTCAATTTCCACTATCCAGCCGAATAAATGGGGTTCTAGGGGATTATTAAAAGCGTCAAAGCGGGGATCAACCTCAGCCCAGCGATAGTAGCTAGAGGCTGCGGGGATACCATAACGTCTTTGTCCATTGATGATATCAGCCTTTTTAGCCTCCAGACCTGGAATATTAACTATATCCGCAGTTTGCCCAGATCCAAATGTGCTGTTAGCGAAATAACCTTGGAAGTTCTCTTCACAGGTGAGGTAAGTACCCCAGGGTGTAATGCCATGGGCGCAGTTGTTGAGAGTACCATAGGCAGTGAAACCGTCATTCACCCCAATTTCAACTGATCCATTAGGTTGAATGGAGAATTTCTTAGACCTCATCAACGCATCGCCAGCCGCAGGCCCAGAAACCCGCATTTCCGTATTGACAGTAATGCGGCGACCATAGCGGGAATTGCGATCAACACTCCAACCACCCCCAAATCTATCCTTAGATACCTCTAGGATGGATACACCATGAGCAGCCTGAGATTTTCTGGCTTTCTCAATGGTCATTACAGTATTACCGTCAGTATGCAAGAAGTGTTCTTGAGTATACTCATGGTTAACACACAGTATTCCCCTACGATTGAAAGCCTGACCTTGTACAGGGACATCTAACCCCGATGTCTTGTTGTAATAGCTTTTTCCTGGTAGAGGGAAAAAGTGCATCCCGTCATGGTTTTCCCCCATTTGTTTTTCTTGGGCTGCTGCACCTTGAGAAGCATCGGGTAGCCAATCAGGGGCACCAGGCATGATGGGGTCTCCCCAAGCCGCTAAAATCCGCGCTGTGTAACCAGGGGGAACACTAACTAAATCTTTCTCTAACAGTCCAGTTTCTGCGTTGCGCAGATTTGGTTCAATACTTTGGAATCCTATACCAGCAAAGCCAAGCCCAGCAGGTACTGTGGATGTGGAAGCAGTTGCTGTTTGCAGCAAGCCGCTGACGGTAGTATCACCCAAAACTGCCAATATAGATGTACTAGCTGCTGTCACCACAAAGCGCCGGCGCTTCATGCTTACCCGTCCAATTACGTCGAGAATTGACTCATTACCGGATGGGTTGATGGTTATGTTGTTCTTCGGATGAAGATGACTTTTCATTTATAGTGACTCCGTTTAATCTTTATAACCAAAGCAATTTAGTTCGCACACTCAAACAAGACTTGAAGGGGATAATTGCAATATCCATTGAGTGGTTTTTACTCTTGTGATAACCAATTACCCATAGGTGAGGAAATTGGAAAATCAGATATTTTTCTGACTGAACATAAACACCAATATTTTGTCCTCAATTTATGTAATAAAGATTAAAATATGGTTATAACCTGATTAATTTAAGTTTATTCAGTAGCTTTATTTGAGAATAATTATGTTTTTTTAATAAAATAAAACACTGCTATGACAGCAGCTAAATTTCAGCTATAGGCTTATAAATTAGCTATTTAACTTTGGTTGACATTTATCTAAATTGATGATTTTTCCTACCTTATTAAAAATAGTTCTCATTTTATTTTGAATAATAAACATTTCATTTATTCAGATATATCTTGATTAAGAATAATTTTTGTGCATAGAAAAATACTCTAAATAAATTAGTAAAATTATTCTATAAACTGCTAAAACTATACTTGATTTATTATTTAATTTATGATCTGGAGTAACTAGGCAAAACTGTGTGAATCCAACTCAACACCCCTATAAACACCAGTAATCAAAAATGACTGCTCTATTTTTGATTAAAGTCAGGGGCTAGCTCGCCGCAGTTATCTTGGTCTGTTGTTGTCTTATCCTGGAGATGGGTAATTCTGTTGTGGGTGAGACTGTGTTTTTCAGTGTTGTTATACCGACTTATAATCGCCGACCAATTCTAGAAAAGTGCCTCCGCGCTTTGGAGGTGCAAGAGTTGAGTGGATCAAGTGCATACGAAGTTGTTTTAGTAGATGATGGCTCTACTGATGGCACATTGGACTGGTTGAAAGCACATAAGGAAGAATTTCCCCATGTGCGATGGTTTGAGCAAGACCACGCCGGCCCCGCGGCGGCTCGGAATTTGGGGATTTCCCAAGCACGGGGAGATATCATAGTTTTTATTGACAGTGATTTGGTGGTGGTGAAGAATTTTCTGCAAGCCCATGGGGAGGCGCTGGTGCAGGGGCGCAAAAAACTAGGAAGCGATCGGGAAAGGCTACAGGAAGCAGATGGCTTTTTTACATATGGTGCAGTAATTAATACTTGCAATTTCCATGAACCCACGGCTGAACCCTATAAAATCACAGATTTTTCTGCGGCTTTTTTTGCTACAGGTAACGTAGCCATCCCCAAGCATTGGCTAGAGAAGGCGGGAATGTTCGATAATAGCTTCCAACTGTATGGTTGGGAAGATTTAGAATTAGGTGTGAGACTGAAAAAATTGGGGCTAAAACTAATTAAATGTCCAGCAGCAGTGGGCTATCATTGGCATCCACCATTTAACTTAGAACAAATTCCCCGTTTGATTGACCAAGAAATTCAACGCGGACGCATGGGAGTTTTATTTTATCAAAAGCATCCCTGTTGGGAAGTACGCATGATGATTCAAATGACCTGGTTACATCGTTTACTGTGGGGTATTCTCTCCCTGAATGGCTTACTGAATGAGCGGACTATGGCGCCTTTGTTACGGTGGCTAATTAACTTAGGTAAACCCCAGTTAGCCTTGGAAGTTGCCCGAATTTTCCTTAATTGGTACAACGTCAAGGGAGTTTATGCTGCTTACGCCCAAGTCAGAAACCAGTAAAATTGAGTTGAAATAGTACATTTATTGTGATATGCTCGGAGGGTTGTCTAAACTCGCACATCCAGTAATTCGGGTGTTTCCTCACCAGGGAAATACAACTGGGTGGAGGTTTAACCCGAATAGGAGTAAAAAAATATGCCAGTAGTTTCATTGGCTCAAATGATGGAGTCAGGGGTACATTTTGGGCATCAAACCCGGCGTTGGAACCCAAAAATGTCTCCCTACATTTATACTTCCCGCAATGGCGTACACATCATTGACTTGGTGCAAACTGCCCAGTTGATGGAAGATGCCTATAGCTATATGCGATCGCAGTCTGAACAAGGTAAGAAATTCCTGTTCGTTGGGACAAAACGCCAAGCAGCCGGAATCGTTGCCCAAGAAGCGGCACGTTGTGGCTCTTTCTACATTAATCAGCGTTGGTTGGGTGGAATGCTGACCAATTGGGCAACCATCAAAACCAGAGCAGACCGTCTCAAAGATTTGGAACGCCGGGAAGAAAACGGCGCTCTAGATTTACTACCCAAAAAAGAAGCTTCTATGTTACGTCGCGAGATGGTGAAGCTTCAGAAATACCTGGGTGGGATTAAGAACATGCGGAAAGTACCCGATGTGGTGGTGATTGTAGACCAACGGCGGGAATATAATGCAGTTCAAGAATGCCAAAAACTGGGACTGCCTATTGTGTCTATGTTAGATACAAACTGCGACCCAGACGTAGTAGATATTCCCATACCAGCTAACGATGATGCCATCAGATCAATTAAATTGATAGTGGGCAAATTGGCGGATGCAATTTATGAAGGTCGTCACGGTCAGCTAGAAACTGACGAATACGAAGATTATGATGCTTCTGAGTATGACGAGGAGTACGAGGAGTACGAAGATCCTGACTCCACCTCTGACGACGAGGAATAATCATCATCAATCAGCATCTGGCGTTGCTGAGTGTTCAAAGGGGAAGAAACAAGTATGGCTAAGGCCATGCTAATGAGAATAAGTATATTATGATTCCCCCTCCGCTTTTGAGGGGAGGGGGCGATGGGGGTGGGGTTCTTCTTTCACCATCTCTATCAGATTTCACAGCTTTTTCTTCCCCAGCCCTGAGTAATATAGAAATACTCAACACCCGTGAGCGATAACAACTCAAGGTAAAGTTAGGAATTAAGGCAACATGGCGGAAATATCGGCAAAACTTGTCCAAGAGCTACGCCAAAAAACTGGTGCAGGCATGATGGACTGCAAAAAAGCCCTCAAAGAAAATGAAGGCGACATAGAAAAATCTATAGAATGGCTGCGACAAAAAGGCATTGCTTCGGCAGGGAAAAAAAGCGATCGCATTGCGGCAGAAGGTCTAGTAGAGACCTACATTCAACCCGGTGGTGAGGTTGGTGTACTCATAGAAGTTAACTGCCAAACCGATTTCGTCGCCCGTAACGAAGCGTTTAAAGCTCTCGTGAAAAACCTAGCCCAGCAAGCAGCCACAGCTGATAGTGTAGAGTCTTTATTGACTCAGCCCTATCTTGAAGATCAAAGCGTCACGGTAGACCAGTTTATCAAGCAAACCATTGCCCAGCTTGGTGAAAATATCCAGGTACGTCGCTTTATCAATTTTGCCATCCCAGAAGGTAAAGAAGGTATCGTAGACAGCTACATTCACACTGGTGGTCGAGTTGGGGTTTTAGTAGAGCTTAACGCCGAAACTGATTCAGCAGCTAAAAATGAAGAGTTTCAAACATTGGCGAAGAATGCTGCTATGCAAGTGGCTGCTTGTCCCAATGTTGAGTATGTTAGCATCGAGGAAATCCCAGCGGAAATTGCTCAAAAGGAAAAGGCGATTGAAATGGGGCGGGATGATTTGGCTAATAAGCCGGATAACATCAAAGAGAAAATTGTTCAAGGTCGCATTGAGAAACGCCTGAAAGAAATGACTTTGTTGGATCAGCCTTTCATTCGCGACCAGGGTATTTCTGTGGAAGACTTGGTAAAACAAGTTAAAGGCAAAGTAGGGGAACCTATTAAGGTGAGTCGCTTTGTGCGCTACATCCTGGGTGAAGGTATTGAGAAGCAAGAAAGTAATTTTGCCGAAGAAGTTGCTGCACAAATGGGTGCTAAGTAATTTTACTGGTGATTATGAGTTATTTTGATAACTCTTTGGTTGTGTAATAACAGGTCAGTGATAATTAACTGGCCTGTGTTTTTTTGGGGTAGTGGTGGGTTGTCGAAGTTAGCGGCTTGACCTAGGGTACACAGATAAGTAAGGAAGATATGACCAGAGCAATTGAGCTAATTGAACGGGATATTACAGCTTTACAAGAGGCTATCCGGGCGATCGCCAGGTCGCTCCAAAATGCTTATGCTAGTTATTGTCATAGTTTGGGGACAGCTTGCACCAAGCAGTTGATTTTGGCAAGTTACTATCTATGTACTCAAGGGTATCCCGAAAAGTTTCTCAATTTATCCCTGAATCAGCGCCAAAAGTTGCAGCAAGGTATCCGCAATTTGGGTGCCCAAGGTGCAGAGTTATTAAGTTCTTATCTCCAAGCTCAAGGGATAAGCTCTGATCAAGTAGATGAGGAAGTCAGGGAGATGTTATCTGAGTCATCAGACTTACCTATGAGCAATGTAACTAAAAAAAATTCCCCGCCTGATTTATCCAACCCCATGGAAATATTAGAATGGCAAGAGAGCATAGAAGAATTCATCCAAGGTGTCCTGAAAAATATCTCCCGTGAGACAAATCTTTTATTACAAAAATTTTGTATTATAAGCGAAAAAATACCGGAGCCTCTTTTAGAAGCAGCTGCGGCTGTTATGGAACCAAATGCCACGCTATCGCTATCAGAAGCATCTGCTCAGGTTATACCAGGGCTACCCAACCTGTTAAACTTGGTGGTGGAAATTGAAAATGAACAAAGTCCGGAAAACTCAAAACTCACACAGGTTATGGCGATTAATCTCCGATTGGCAGAAATGGAATTTGCTGATCCAAAACTTTCATCTGATCGTAAACAAATTCGCCATATTCTAGTTCAACTTCAGAGCGTAGGACGAGATTATCAAAAAAAGCAACGGGAGCGCTCAGTTGCTCAAGCTGAGTCTGCATGGCGCGCGAGTTGGTTTGAGTAGAGATATTCCCATTTACCCCATTCCCCATGACCAGTGACCAATGACCAATGACCAACCAGATTGGGTAAGATTGCAGAAAGCCTTGGCAATAGAAGCAGACCAGGGCTTTACAGACTTGATGGGCAAACAATACCGCTTCAGTGAATTTCTGTGCTTGACTTTTGGGAAATTCCCCACAGTTTCGCCCTCTACGGAACAAACTACCACCCTATCGCCATCAGAACGTAGCCGTTGGGAAGAACTAGCGGCGAGGTTTGCTAATTATCCCCATCTGGAACTAGAGGAAAGACAGCACTTAGTGGCTGAAACTCGCCGGTATCTCTACCAACTACAGCAAGAACCAAAGGAAACTACCACACAGCCACAGCAGAAATACCAAAGCCAAAATCCTCAACCTAAAACCCCAATTGTAGCAGAGGTGTCTCGGCGTTTAGCGCCTAAGATTGACCAAAAACTCAGTGATTTACCAGAAATAGGCATCCGCAATGCTGAAAAATTGGCAGCGCTGAATTTGTACACGGTGCGTGATTTACTTTACTACTATCCCCGTGACCACATTGACTATGGTCGTCAGGTGAATATCCGAGACTTACAGGGGGGTGAAACAGTTACCATAATTGCCAGCGTCAAGCGTTGTAACTGTTTTACTAGCCCCAAAAATAAGAAATTATCGATTTTAGAATTAGTCCTCAAGGATAATACAGGCGAAATTAAAATTAGTCGCTTTGCTGCTGGTGCGCGTTTTGCTAGTCGCGGTTGGCAAGAAGGTTTAAAACGCCGCTACCCTGTGGGTAGTATTTTGGCGGCTTGCGGGTTGGTGAAGGAAAGTAAATATGGTTTGACTCTGGATAACCCAGAACTGGAAGTATTAGCGCATCCTGGGGATAGTATTGATTCTCTCACTATTGGCCGGGTAGTGCCCATTTATCCTCTCACTGAGGGTGTGGTGGCCAATACTGTCAGACAGGCGGTTAGGGCTACTTTGCCTGCTGTGGTTAATCTGAAAGACCCTTTACCTAAGGGGTTACGGGAAAAGTATGGTTTAATGGAGTTGAAGGATGCGATCGCTAATATCCATTTTCCTGATGACAGTGCCAGTTTACAAGTTGCCCGTCGTCGTCTAGTCTTTGATGAATTTTTCTACCTGCAACTGGGCTTACTACAACGTCAGCAGCAAGCTAAGGCTATCCAAACTAGTGCTATTATCGCCCCTAAAGGTCAGCTAATTGAGAAGTTCTCGGAAATTCTGCCTTTTCAACTCACAGGGGCGCAGCAACGGGTAATTAATGATATTCTCAAGGATTTACAACAATCCACACCCATGAATCGTTTAGTACAGGGGGATGTGGGTTCGGGTAAAACTGTGGTAGCGGTAATTGCTATTTTGGCGGCGATTCAGTCCGGCTATCAAGCTGCGTTAATGGCTCCTACGGAGGTTTTAGCAGAACAGCATTATCGTAAGTTAGTTAGCTGGTTTAACTTGTTGCATTTACCAGTAGAATTACTCACAGGTTCCACTAAAATTCCTAAACGCCGGGAAATTCACTCGCAGCTAGGAACCGGTGAATTACCTCTGTTGGTGGGGACTCACGCCTTAATTCAAGATACTGTTAACTTCCAGCACCTGGGGCTGGTGGTAATTGATGAACAGCACCGTTTTGGGGTGAAACAAAGGGCGCTGTTACAGCAAAAAGGTGAGCAACCCCATGTGTTAACTATGACGGCTACCCCCATTCCTCGGACTTTGGCATTAACTATACATGGGGATATGAATGTTAGTCAGATTGATGAGTTACCACCGGGACGGCAAAAAATTCAGACTACTGTATTAACGGGTCAACAGCGCCGCCAAGCTTATGATTTAATCCGCAGGGAAGTTGCCCAAGGAAGACAGGTGTATATAGTTTTACCAATTGTCGAAGAGTCGGAAAAGTTAGATTTGCGATCGGCGGTGGAGGAGCATCAAAAGTTACAGGAAACTGTTTTCCCAGACTTTCAGGTGGGATTGTTGCATGGTCGCATGAGTGCGGCACAAAAGGAAGCAGCAATTACTAAATTCCGCGATCGCCAAACCCAGATTTTAGTTTCTACCACCGTCGTAGAAGTGGGTGTGGATGTCCCTAATGCAACCGTTATGCTCATAGAAAATGCGGAGAGATTTGGCTTGTCACAACTGCACCAATTACGGGGGCGTGTGGGTCGGGGGGCAGCAAAGTCCTTTTGTTTGTTAATGAGTAGTTCTCGGTCTCCTGACGCTCAACAACGGTTAAAGGTGTTGGAACAGTCCCAAGATGGCTTTTTTATTGCGGAGATGGATATGCGGTTACGTGGACCCGGGGAAGTGCTGGGAACTCGTCAATCTGGTGTAGCTGATTTTACTTTAGCCAGCTTGGTGGAAGATGAGGAGGTTTTACTGTTAGCTAGACAAGCGGCGGAGAAGGTAATAGAGATAGATGTCACTCTGGATCGTTGGGATCTGATGAAAGCTGAGTTGAAGTATCGCTATGAGCGGTTAATGGGTGGGGCGATTTTAACATAGTATATTTGGGTACACTCTTATTTACCAAGACTGAATATAGCTTAATGGCAATACCTTTCACAGACCGAGAAATGGAAAGAGCTTGGCGTAATAATCTGTCTGCTTATCATAACTCTCGGCAGATACCCCGAACTAATGCCCATCGGTTACTCTTATTTTATGCTGTTGAATGTGGACTTAAGGTAATCTTGATGAAGCGAAAGCGGAAAAAACGTACTGATGATTGTGCAGAAATTTCTGAATGTCAGCATAATATAAATAAGTTATTAGATTGTCTGGGTGCAGGAGGCTCTCTAAACCTACCGGAAATATTTATTGAGGAAATCAGCGATACAAGAAATAATAAAAAGCCGAGAAAATTAAACAGTGGTCAAATTAACCAAATGTGGCGCTATGGCGGACAAGTTGTTTCAATAGTTACTGAAGAACCGATAATGGCTACATAGCTGATATTCCTGATTTGAAATATTGTTCGGCTTTTGGTTCGACTGAAGAAGAAGCACTTAGTGAAGTATTACAAGCAAAAGCAGCATGGCTAGAAGCTGCCAAAATCGAAGGTAAACCAATACCTGAACCGAGATATCGACCTGCAATTTATAGCAGGGGGAAGCCTTGAAATGCTTGAATTTCAATGGTTTTATCTTCTGTTTATGTCCTAACTACCTTGGCGGTTGCTATATTAGAAAACTTGATGATTAGAGTTCGTATAAACGTATCTACTCATCCCCCTAGAAGAGAACGCAGCCACTGCCGAAAAGCTCGCCGCGCTGCACTAGCACCCTCTATCTCGCTCAACTTCAAAAATTGCAAAATGCCCTCAATCACAGGCAAATCTCCAAATGTGGGGCTATTTTGTACCTGCACATACTCACCTTCACGTAACAGAAAAATCTGCAATTGACTATCCGCATAACACCAAAGTTCAGGAACACCCAACGCCACATAAGCTGAAAGTTGAGTCTTTGAGGTTACGTCTATTTCAATCGCTAAATCTGGAGGCGGATCAACTAATAAATTCAGTCGATTTTTACCGATCATTCGTGCTGCATTTTGAATATAAAAACAATCATCTGGTTCTAAACCTGCGGCCATTTCTTGACGCTTAAATGTAGTTGAACCATAAGGTTCCCAGTCTATTTCTAATTCATCAAGCAAAATTTTCACAAATTCGCCAATTATTATCTTAGCTTTTTCATGTTCTGGCAACGGCATCCGAATTTCTAACACTCCCTGATAGTAAGCAACTCGCGCACCGCGATGTTCTCCTAATTCCTCTAAAATTGCTTCAAATTCTGCCCAACTAATCTCGCGTAATATCAAACATTGTCCTGGTTGAACATCAATTTGGCGCAGTTGTAGTGTAACCACCGTTGTTCCTCCGTATCATTTGCGGTTTAGGGTCTAGTCTACTCTCCCTGAAATCCTGAAATCTGCACTCTTAACTAAAACCCAATCCATAATTAATATTTTGACGTTGAATCGATTCGTGAACAACAAGAATTTGGGTTTCCGAGATAAAATAATGTAATATATGACACATTTAAACATCAATTATCACCTCTCGCTCACCTCACCATCAGCAAAATGAATGTGGGGATCGCTTGCTGTATTCTTCACAATTTGTTACAAAAGTATAAAGAACTTCTAGAGACCCAAAACTTCATGTTCGGCGGACTTACTGGTTTAAAAGATTCTCAAGGTACAGATTGGGGAGAGCGAATGCTTAACACAGTCGCTAGCCAAACGATTCGCCACTTGTTTACCCAAAGCGAGTCAGTAGAAGTCTTTGTACGCTGCTATCCCTCCAGCAAACTCTTGCAAGGTAGTATTGACAGCTTTAAAATGAGCGGTCGCGGCTTAGTGATTCGCAAAGATTTCTTGGTAGAGGAAATGTCCTTTGAAACCGATGCTGTTGCCATTGACTTCGGCGCAGTTATGAGTGGTAAACTCAACCTCAAGCAGCCTACTCAAGCGATCGCTCACGTAGTCTTATCAGAAGCTGGCATTAACCAAGCCTTCAATGCCAAACTAGTAACACAGCATCTGGTTAACCTTACTATACCCTCCTTGACGGCAATATCTGGCGGTGAACCGGTAACATTCACTAATATTCAAGTAGAACTGTTGGCAGAAAATCGTCTGCGAATGATGGCTAAGGCGGATTTAAATAATGGGGAGCTAATACCCCTATGCATGACCATGGTTGTCGCGGTGGAAAGACGGCGACGGATTTCTTTTAAAGACCCTAAAATTGAACTGGATACAGTACCTGTAGCACAACGAGAACTGTCCCAAGTATTGGGGATAGCATTCGCAGAAATTTTAGATAATATGGTTGACTTAGATCGCTTTGACCTTGATGGTGTAAAAATGCGGCTGAATCGTTTAGAAACTGAAGGTAAAAAGTTAATCTTTAGTGGATATGCAGAAATAGAACGTATACCTCGTAATCCTTAGTTACACCACCGTTAATTAGCTCCCGGACTTCTTTCATAAATTCCCAAACCTTGAGTATCTATACAGAAGTCCGGGAGTTCTATCTTCCCACGCCTATATATTGGAAACCAGCCCTCACCATAGTGTCGGGGTCAAGAAAGTTCCGACCATCTATAATTACCGCATGGTTCATTAACTGCGCCATTTTAGCGTAATCTAGACTACTGAACTGTTGCCATTCAGTCACCAATACCAGAGCGTCGCAGCCATCAGCTAACCTTTCGGCGTCGGTTTCTACTAGTACACCGGTTAAACCATCACGTATACCTGTTTGGGAAACAATGGGGTCATAGGCTTTGACTTTTGCGCCTAGTCGGTTCAGGTGCTCAATCAGGTTGAGTGCTGGAGCGTCGCGCATATCATCTGTATCTGGCTTGAAGGTCAAACCCAAAAGTCCCACAGTTTTACCTTTGAGGATTTTTAAGGCTTGTTGGAGTTTTTCTAAAGCGATTAAGCGTTGGCGTTCATTTACACTAACAGCAGCTTTCATAATTTGGGCTTCGTAGCCATAATCATCAGCAGTGTGAATCAGTGCGGCCACATCTTTGGGGAAGCAGGAACCACCCCAACCAATACCAGCGTTTAAAAACTTGTGACCAATCCGGGAGTCTAGACCTATCCCTTTTGCTACTTGGGTGACATCAGCACCGACGCGATCGCAGATATTAGCAACTTCGTTAATAAAACTGATTTTGGTAGCTAAAAAGGCGTTAGCAGCGTATTTGATCATTTCTGCCGAACTCAGGTCTGTGGTCAGCACCGGCACTGGAGGTAAAGATTTATCGACAGCGTACTGACGTTCAACAATGGGAATATATAATTCTTGCATTAAAGCGATCGCTCTTTGACTATTACCCCCCAAGACAATGCGATCGGGATTAAAAGTATCATATACTGCCGAACCTTCACGTAAGAACTCTGGATTGCTGACAACATCAAACTCAGGTAATTTCTCCTGGACAGCCAACCCACGGTTGGGTATAAGTGTTTTTTGACGTTCTGCAATACCATCTAAAACAATCATCCGCACCCAGTCACCAGAACCAATGGGTACTGTAGACTTATTGACAATTACCTTATAACCACCGTTGAGATTCGCGCCAATGCTATGAGCCACAGCTTCCACATAACGGGTATCACTTTCACCAGTAGGTAAGGGTGGTGTTCCCACAGCAATAAACAGAATCTCACCATGGGCTACTCCTGCGGCAATATCTGTAGTAAAGTGAATCTTCTCCTCTCGAATAGCAGACTGCATAATTTCCGAGAGTCCCGGTTCAAAAATGGGGGACTGTCCCGATTTCATTAACTTAACTTTTTCTTCATTATTATCGACACAAATTACATCATGCCCGATATGGGCCAAGCAAGCGCCCGTCACCAAACCAACGTAACCAGTACCAATTACGCAAACACGCATTGAGTTTAACTCCTCGTTTTTCGGGGTTAGCCTTGAAAAAAATCGTTAAAATATTACATTAATCTCGGAAGCACCGATAATGCAAAATAACGAATAGGAACATAGTTAGCCTACAGGCTAATTAAGCACAACAGTAAATACCGCAAAAAGCTGATATTTAAGTACCGGCTTTTATCCGCTCGCAGAAATCTGCCACTGTCAGCTTTAACCCCTCTTGCAGCGGGACAGTAGGTGACCAATCTAACAAGGTTTTCGCTTTAGTAATATCAGGCTGGCGACGACGCGGATCATCAGATGGTAAAGGCTCGTAGTTAATTTCCACATCCGGGTTAACCATATTTTGTACAGTCTGCGCCAATTCTAGAATCGTATATTCCCCAGGGTTACCCAAATTCACCGGACCAACATACTCACTATTCATTAAGCGGATAAATCCCTCCACCAAGTCGGAAACATAGCAGAAACTGCGAGTTTGGGAACCATCACCATACACAGTTAAAGGAATACCCCGTAAAGCTTGAACAATAAAATTACTGACTACTCGACCATCGTTTTCTAACATTCTCGGACCATAAGTATTGAAAATCCGCACCACGCGAATATCAACTTTATTTTGTCTGTAGTAATCAAATGTTAAAGTTTCAGCAATGCGTTTGCCTTCGTCGTAACATGAACGAATGCCGATGGGATTAACATTACCCCAATACTCTTCTGTTTGGGGATGAACTTCGGGGTCACCATAAACTTCGCTGGTTGAGGCTAAAAAGAATCTGGCCTTAACACGTTTAGCTAGTCCCAACATATTTAATGTCCCCATCACATTAGTTTTTACAGTTTTTACCGGGTTGTACTGGTAATGTACTGGAGAAGCTGGACAGGCTAGATGATATATTTGATCGACTTCTAAGCGAATTGGCTCGGTGATATCATGACGAATCACCTCAAAATATGGATTATTTATCCATTTGAGGATATTACTTTTACGACCTGTATAAAAGTTATCCAAACAAATAACCTCATGGCCTGCTGACATTAATCTGTCAATCAGATGAGAACCAATAAATCCAGCGCCGCCCGTAACCAAAATTCTCATAATTTGTAGTTGCTACTGAAGTTAGTATGAATTTATCCAGTTGTGGGTATTTTAAACTTTACTGCTCAATAATTCATAGTAGAAACATAACAAGTCTGATAATTGATCCAATCTTAATAGAGAAGGCAAGGCTGAAAACCCTGCCCCATAACTTCATATTCAACTAGCCAACACCATTTTTTCTATAGCACAGCCCGATATTTCCCAGTCTCTGGCTGTAACACTCCCCCTTGACTCTGTTGTGGTGTTCCCACCATGACGATAGAGCAGGTAAGTTCTCCAGCTAACTGGCCGGTGACATCACTAATAGCTAACCCTCCGGGACTTGTACGATTACGTATCAAGGGTAATACTACTAAATCATATAATCGTGCTGCCTGTAAAATCCCTTGGGCAGCATTTTCATAAACCATGATTTGAATTTCTGGGGGAATAGGTACAGCTAGTTGAGATATTAATGAGGCTAGGTGCGATCGCCGGTTGGCGATTTTCTCTGATAGCGATAGTGTGGGGTTAGCCACACTGCTGCGGTTATGAGTCCGCCATAACGCACCGCAATTAAAAGCTGGACGAGTCCATACATTCAGTACGGTAACTATGGCGTTCTGATTAGCCTCAGCCAACATCTGGGCAAATTTTATAAGTGGCAATGATGATGCTGTTAAATCTTCTAAGGGTACTAAGATGCGTTGAATTTTCTTTGGCGAGTCCACCAGACGGGTCACTACTACCGGACAATGACATGACCACAGGACATTATCAATTACATTGCCAAATAAACGCGCTCTCAACCCAGTGCGGTTACCCCAACCCATGATGATTAAATTAGCTTTTTGTTCCCGAGCTGCTCTACTAATACCCGAAGCAAAAGCATCATCAATTCTCAGTAATGGTTCTGCTTTTACTCCCAAGAGTCGACTTTGTGCTCTAGCTTTTGCTAATAACCGCTCACTGCGGCGCAGAGCAGTTTCTAAATGCGGTGCTTCCATATTACCAGTAGCAGTAGCAATGGCCAATGGTACAATTTTACCTTCAGCTTGATTTGCTAATAATCCTGCCATTTCAATTAAATACTGCTGAGTTTGAGGATTACACACAGGTACAACTATGGTCATACAACTGTGTTTTGCTTCTGTTTTCTCTTTAGATAGAGTTGCGGTTGATGTAGGAACAGGGGTAGAGACTAAAGCTACAGTTGTCTGACTGGTTATCCATGGACCTAAGATCGAGGTAACGATCATTAAAACAAGGACACTGTTTAATACTGCTTCTGAGAGCAAACCGGCCCGATATCCCACTAAAGTGGCTGCTAAAGTTAGCCCCATCTGAGGTATTGACAATGACCACATAGTCAATATTTCCCCCCAGTTGTAGCCGTAAAGCAGTTTTGTGAATAAAGCTGCTATGAATTTGCTGCTGATTAAACTGACTACAATCACAAGTGTTAATTGCAGGGTGGTAATACTGGTAATTAAGCCGGTTAAATCAATAATTGAGCCAAAATTAATCAAGAAAATGGGAATAAATAAGACACTACCAATAAATATCAGCTTTTCTTTAACTGGCCCGTCACCCAAGGCTGCATTAACCGCCAAACCTGCTAAAAAGGCTCCGACAATTGTTTGCACTCCTATCAATTGAGCACCCAGCGCAGCCAGAAATACACTGAGTAACACAAATAAAAACTGATTACCCTCGTCGTCTCTAAATTGGCGGAAAAATTCTTTACCCAGAATGCTTAAACCAACTACAATGAGGATGGTGTAAATACTCAACCAGATCAATAAGCGCATTAGTGACGCCCAGCTGAATAACTCCGGGTCAGGGGTCGCTATACAAACAGCTAATACCAGTACAGCGCTGAGGTTGGTAAAAGTGGCTGCTCCCACGGTGATACTGACAGCTTCATTATTTATCATCCCCAGACGAGTGATAATGGGATATGCCACAAGGGTATAGGAACCTAATAAGGAGCCGATTAAAATCGAGGTGTTCCATTGAAAATCAAAAATCTGTCCTACCAAGATTCCCATGAGCAGGGGAAAACTAAAGGTAAGGATACCAAACCCTAAAGAGCGTTGTTTCTGGCGTTGGAAATGCTTCAGTTCCAGTTCTAAACCAGCTACAAACATCACGTAAAGTAAGGCAATGTCTGATAAGGGCTTCATAACCCCTGATTCTGTGTGCAAGAGATTCCACCCTGATGGACCCAGTACTAACCCAGATAAGACTAAGCCGATAAATCCTGGTAGTCTCAGTCGCTCAAAGAGGATGGGTATAACTAAGATGACCACCAGCAAAACAGCAAAGGTCACAATTGCTTCCTCGCCGATAATCTGAGTAGTTGGTATGGCTACGCCACGCAAGCTATCGGTGAGCAGAACTTGTGATATTAGTTCCATGGATTTAGACTTTAAGGGGTTACGCCGAACTTGTGATTACCTAGCAGGCAATCAACTCAAAATGATTAATTAACGTAAAATCCACCCTGGCGAAAAATTAAAAAAAATAAAAGATTATGGTTCGTCCCAATAGGGACACCATTTGTTATTTGCCTACTTTAATATTACAACTGAAGTGGGTGTTTAATAAAGAAGCTCCCACCGGATTAATTGGCGATTTGTCATACATACCATTCCATCTTAAACCTTGCGGTTGATATTAGTCAGGTATGCAATCCTCATTTTGCCGGTTCCCTATCCCCACCCTACGACTACGTTAAGGGTGGGTACTTCCACGTAATGTTAACTCCAATGATATCTTTGATACTCCCCACTGATAGAAGCCGGGGGATTATTGAAGAGTCCACAAACGAACTTTCAATGGTGCTATCAAATACAGCTTACTGATTCGGCACACCGGAAGGATTGGGGAACACGGTATGGCTAACGCCACGCTATCGCTATCGACTTCGCTCACCGACCGCACAAAAAACAATAAAATCCAGTCCCCTCCCCTTACAAGGGGAGGGTTAGGGTGGGGTCAAACAATAGTTGATACAGTAATCATGACTTATCAAACATCCTCTAAGGATGGATTTGACTTAAAATAAACCTTAAGCGATCATAATCGTCTTTTAACAAAATACTGAGAGTACGCCCGGCTTTGATCAGCCACTGTCGGTCAGCTTCGCGTAATTGGTAAACATGGCGGATGGCTGCTGCTGTTAATGACTCTACTGGGGCGCTAGTTAGAGAAAGCAATGTCCGTAAAAAATCCAGTTCTTCGGTGAATTTGATGATGGTTTCTGATTCACACAGATAAACAGCTTGATGAATTTGCGGAGGACGGGGTGGTAAATACTGATATAGGCCTTGGTTTAGCCCTAGAGTCCGGGACGAATGCTTAAACCCTACAATAACCGCCCGAAATTCAGTTTTCAACATGGCAAAAATTTGGGGCTGTTCCTCGCGTAAGTCCTGCAAAGACAACCCCAAGGCCACGGCGCGATGTACTGAATCTATGGGAGTCGTGGTAGCAAGATACACCACAGCATAAATCTGATGGCCTGACTCTTCATCCACGGCACAAACCCAACTACCAAAAGGCGGCATGGCGGGAACACTTAAGTCTTCCGGTTCCAAGCACTGGGCAAGAAATTCAGTAGAACTAGTTTCTATCACCTCCGCAATATGCCGGGGCTGGCGATCGCCTGTGGTAAACTGTGGTAGTGGTAGACGCATCTTAGTTGAGTTAAACCTTATCTGCCGGCATTGAGTTCTACGGGTTCCAATTCTGATAAGCGAAAGGTAATTAATTTATCCCAGTTACCACCTTCAAACAGCACAGCTACCTTGCCGTCACTGACACGTTGTACAAGTCCTTCGTAGCGATAATAGGTGTCTGCGGGATTTTTAACCCTAACTATTGATCCAGGCAGAATCATCATGTTTACCCTCGCTGGTTTACTGTTTTTGACAATACATTAACGGGAGATTCCTATTCAACTTAGTGAGAGCGTCACCTTTCCCACTAGTTTGCAAAACCCTCAGTGAAACTTTCCCGGGGGTGGTAACCCCAAAGACTGCCATTTATCCTAGCCGATAGCGTGGCGTTAGCCATAAACCACTAACCAGGCTTTAATTGGCACAATTACCTGTCTAGGCTACCTGATTTTAACATATTCTCAGTGGTTTAGGTGGCGTAGCCATGCTTTCAGGGACAATAATTATATATAACAATACTTGATTAATTTTAATAATGACCGGAACTACACAGCAGCCATCTATGGCTAACGCCACCCCATCGCCATCAGTCACCTTAGAAAAACTTGTTTGGACTTGGCGAGGTCACAAAATTCAATACACCCTCATGGGTACGGGCCGCCCTTTGGTACTGGTTCACGGCTTTGGTGCTTCCATTGGACACTGGCGGAAAAATATCCCGGTTTTAGCTGACGCGGGCTATCGGGTTTTTGCTTTAGATCTTTTGGGTTTTGGTGGTTCTGATAAGGCGATAATCAACTACAGTGTAGAAGTCTGGGTAGAACTACTGAAAGATTTTTGGGAAGCACATATCCAAGAACCTGCTGTATTTATCGGTAACTCTATTGGTGCGCTTTTAAGCTTGATAGTGCTGGCAGAACATCCAGAAATTACGGCGGGAGGTGTTTTAATTAACTCGGCGGGTGGTTTGAGTCATCGTCCCCATGAGTTGAATCCACCTTTGCGCATAGTAATGGCAGCTTTTAATAAATTCGTGCGATCGCCCATCACAGGTAAATTTGTCTATAACCGCATTCGTCAAAAATCCCAAATTCGTCGCACCCTATACCAAGTTTACCGCCACCGGGAAGCTGTAACAGATGAATTAGTAGATATTCTTTATACTCCATCTTGTGACCCAGGGGCGCAGGAAGTTTTCGCCTCCATCCTCACAGCCCCACCAGGGCCTAGCCCAGAGGAACTATTGCCCAACATCCAACGTCCTTTATTAGTAATTTGGGGTGCTGATGATCCTTGGACACCAATTACCGGGGCGAAGATTTATGAACAAGCGCGTGAGAATGGCAAAGACATCAAAATTATCCCCATTCCTAACGCCGGTCACTGTCCCCACGATGAAGTTCCAGACATTGTTAACGCCCACATTGTCGCTTGGTTGGCGCAAAATTAATACTTGAGCTATACAGACGCCTTTTGGGCGTCTAGCCGGTGAATAGATGCACAAACTATCTTCTATTCACACAATACGCTCAGTGTGGGTAAGGTGACAAAACTGGGTCAACACCTCTTATTTTTTCTATGGCTTACGCAAGCGGTAGCTGTCGCCCCTGGAGCAAATCAGACGTAGATGGTGTGTGTAATGGAGCTTGATGTACACAATGCAGAAGCAATTCCCCTCACTCATAGTCCTGATTTTTCTCAGCTAGGCTATGAAGTGATCAGAGAACTAGGACGGAACCAGATAGAGGGGCGCATTACTTACCTGGCTCAGGTCTGTAAGTCTCATCAACAGGTGGTAATTAAACAGTTCAATTTTGCCTATACGAATGCTGACTGGTCAGGTTTAAAAACTTACGAACGGGAAATAGAAATTCTGCAACAACTTGATCATCCTCGTATCCCCCGCTACATAGACTCTTATGCCACCTCCAATCATTTTTATCTGGTACAGGAGTATAAAAATGCTCCATCTTTGGGGTTAAGACGCAGCTTTCAGCCGGAAGAAGTCAAACAAATAGCCCTATCGGTTTTAGAGATTTTAGTTTATTTGCAGACAAGACCCAATCCAATTATTCATCGGGATATCAAACCAGAAAACATTTTAGTTGATGAGGATCTCAACGCTTACCTAGTGGATTTTGACTTAGCCTGGTTACAGGAGGTGAAAATGCCTCTCACTAGCATTGCTTCTGGAACGCCTGGTTTCATGCCTCCAGAGGAGCAACTTGGTCATCCCCTCACCCAAGCTACAGACCTGTACAGTTTAGGGGTAACATTGATTTGCTTACTCAGTGGTACTAGTTCTCTTGAGATTTGTCAATTGATAGACAAGCAGTATGGGTTTAATTGCCGGGAAATACTTCCCCAATTACATCCGCGTTTTCAATCGTGGTTAATCAAACTGGTGAAATTTCAGGGTAGATATCGCTATGCTAGTGCATCTCTGGCTTTAAAAGCACTGCAGGAAATTCCAGTTATTTGTGCTGATCATCACATCGACACTTTGGCCAGGTCAATCAAACTCAGACAAAAAACCGCTCTGCTATGCCTGGGGATCACAGGCATACTAGCAGTAGCGACAACAACCTTAATACTTTCCCACAAAAGTGAGGTAGCCCAGCAGTTGACTAACGACTAATGGCTAGTTCCAACAAACCAGGAGGGGGAGTAATTTCAATCCGACGGGATGATAAATCTACCACCGGAGCAATCTCTTTGACAAATGGGATCAAAACACTCTTAAGTGATTTTTCTGAGGTTACAGGTTCATTTTGCTGATGCATCTCCACTTGTAATAAATCGTTACCGGCAGAAATTACATCTACCACCTCCCCCACAAGTTCCCCTGATTCTTGCATAAAAACCAACATCCCCAATAAATCGGTGACATGATATTCATCTTCACCTAATTGGGGGCGATCGCTTGCGGGTACTAGTAACATATAATCACGCAGAGCCTCTGCTTGGTTACGATTTTCCACACCCGCCAAAGAAATCACACACAAATTTTTACCTTCTACATAACGTCCCGACAACAACTCCACTGGTTGTGGCTCCTCGTCACCTGGATGCCATAACCAACGTATTCCCGGAACCTCAAACCGTTCGGGAAAATCCGACTGGGGATAAACCCGCAACTCCCCAGACAAGCCTTGAGGTGCGACGATTTTACCAATTTCCAACCATTCATCAAGATTCGGGACTGAGGTAATTTGATTCTTGGCGGTTTTTGCGCCTTGGCTCTTGGTTTTCATAATTTATGCATTTACTACAGCAGGCTGATACACTTGTGCTGCCACTTGTGCCAAACGTTGCATAGCTATGGCGATTTCCTCATCACTACCCGTTAGACTAATACGTAAACATTGATGCTTGTGCTGCCATTGTTCCCGCAAACCAGGGAAAAAGCTACTACCAGGAACAACAATTACACCCACTTGCTTGAGTTCCTGGTAAAATTCCCAGTCAGTAATGGGTAGATCCTGGAGCCACAACCAAGCAAATATAGCACCTTCACCGCGATGGAGGAACCAAGGTAAATCTTGGGGCATTGCGGCATCTAGAGTATTTTCTAGCACAGAAAACTTCTTCTGGTAGAAGGGACGAATCACTGCTTCAGCTATTTGGGCTAAAGCACCAGAGTTAATAGCACTAGCGGCTATAGCTTGTCCATACCGTGAGGGATGAATACACAAATTTGTCTGAAAGCACTCTAAGGCTTGAATCATGCTTTCATCACCAATGGCGATACCGATACGTTCCCCCGGTAATCCCGCCTTGGATAAACTCATGCAATGTAGAATATTACCACCGAATACCGGTGTCATTTCTGTGAAGTTCAAAGCCGGGAAAGGAGGCGCATAAGCTGAGTCAATTAACACGGGTATATCGTGAGGTGCTGCCAAAGCTGCAATTTTTTTCACTTCATCCTGAGTCAGAACATTACCCGTGGGGTTACAGGGACGAGAGAAGATCACGCAACCGGTACTTTCTGTAATTGACAGTTGGCTGAAATCTGGACGATATTTAAACCTGTGAGCCTCTACATCAATGTCTAAAGTGGGTTTATATGCGATTAAGGCTTCTGGCTCTAAACACACACCGCCATAGCCTGTATAGTCGGGACTGAGGGGCAGAACAATTTGCTTAATATCACCGTTACTTGTGTAACCGCCGAAGGCATTAGCAGCGTAGAAGTAGAGGCTTTGACTACCGGGTGTAATTAAAATATTGCGATCGCTTAAATTTAAACCATATCGGTTGTTAAAGTCATGGGCGATCGCTTCAATTAACGGTGCATACCCTTGACTCGAACCGTAACGACAAACCACTTCCCCATATTCGGAACTAGCTAATAATTCAGCCGTGCAGTCTCGCCATAACTGTTCTACCTCTGGCAAAATCAACGGGTTACCAGCGCTCAAATTAATAAATTCTTGCCCCGCCCCGGCTTTCAAAGTTTCGATAATATCTTTCATAATTGCTCTAACGCCAGTTAGGTTAGACATTTGAGCGCCAATTTTTGTGAGGGCAGGATTCATAAGCTTTGTAAAAATATCGATGAGGTAGAAATGGACAAAATTATTAAGTTCTATGATGGCATCAGGTTTGCCACCTGTAACTAATGTAGCAATCTCAAGGGAAAAAGTAATTTGGAAATTTTTTGACATCTCCCCTACCCAACTTGGCTAGGCTAACACCTAGCTGTGTGGCTACTTTTGTTAAGATATTCGCGGCATCGTTACAGTCAGCGTTTAGCAGTATCCCAGCAGAAGTTTTATAAAATCCCGGTTTTACCCTTTGACCTGACGGTTTCCATCCCCTGGGTTTTTCACCATGTTTGTAGAGGCGATCGCCATCCAGGTAAGACGCTTTTGAAGTATACGCCTCTTTGGTAATCGTTAATTTTATGCCATATTCTGGACAAATTTGTTCATGAAGTTGAATTAGCCGCCCTGTGGGAATGGGGATAAAGTTTCGATTCCCCTTGAGTCGCGTTTCAGCCCCTCGCTAAAGCGTAGGGGTTCTCACGCCCCCACTATGTTTTGATAGTTAATTTACATGAAAGTGAAAAAAACTTCCTCTCACCAATTGCCGATCAACACAAAAATTACCCACCTACCGACTGTCATCACCTGGTAAATTAGCAAACACCTGGGAAACTAAATCCCTAGTCTTATCTTCCAAGCGCTGCCAATCCACCTCCCCCGCATCATCAATTAAACTAGGATCAATATTTGCCCCTGCATTGGCAGCAGTGTAATTTATAAAACACACTTGATAACAAATTTCCCATAAATCTATACTCACCTGATGCTGTTGACGCTGCAAAAGTAAATGATATCCTGGATGAGGCATTGGTAGATCAGCAAGAGTAGCGCGAATTTCTTCTGTCTTTTCTACGGTGGCAGTTTCCATTTCTTGCAACAACCGAGTTACCAAAGCCTGAATTTCATCAGTAGTGTTGGCGGGCCAAATCAGGACATCCTGGTAAGTCCCTTTCCAAGTAGACGCGTCAAGACCCTTGCGAATATTATCCACAACACGAATAAAAGCAGGTTGCATCAGGAGTTCAGCCTGCTGCCATGTGACTGGGTTAGTAATTTTAGGAGGCATTGCTAGTAAACGGGAACAGTAAATGCTAAACAAACAGTCTAAGTTTATTAAAAAACTAAATTTTTTAGTTCAAATCTTTATCCCAAAATAGCGGATTTCATCCCTATAATTTTTCATGAAATGAAAAATTACGTAAGATCATTAAGTAATAACTTTGATGGGAAAATATGATCGGTAAGCTGTTAGACCATCGTTACCAAGTCATTCAAGTCCTCGCTCAAGGGGGATTTGGTCAAACCTATATAGCCCAAGATACCAAGCGACCGGGCAACCCTATCTGTGTTGTTAAGCACCTCACGCCCTTAACCTCCGACCCCAGAGCTTTTGAGACAGCCCAGCGTTTATTTAACAGCGAAGCGGAAACCTTGGAAAATCTAGGCCATCATGACCAAATACCCCGGCTACTGGCTTACTTTCATGAAAACCAAGAATTTTACCTAGTACAAGAATTTATTGCCGGACAGACCCTAGGGGCTGAACTCATACCCGGTCAGCCTTGGAGTGAAAGCCGAGTCATGGAACTGTTGCTAGGAGTCCTGGAAATCCTCCAATTTGTTCACCAAAAAGGCGTAATTCACCGTGATATTAAACCAGACAACATTATCCGTCGCGCCTGTGACCAGAAATTGGTTTTAGTAGATTTTGGGGCAGTTAAGCAGCTAAGATTACCAATGGCCACTGTTGGGGGAAAAACTACTGCTACAGTTGCCGTGGGGACTCCTGGCTATATGCCTACGGAACAAGGGCAAGGTAAACCCCGCCCTAATAGTGATATTTATTCACTAGGGATTATTGCGATTCAAGCCCTTACAGGAATACCAGCCCTGGAATTAGAAGAAAACCCCAATACAGGGGAATTGCTATGGCAGCATTTAGCAACGGTCAACTACCGGTTGGCGGCAGTGCTGACGAAAATGGTACATTATCACTTCAAAGACCGTTACCAAAGCGCAACGGAAGCATTGCAAGCTTGTCATAAAATTCATCCAGTATTTACACCCGCCACACCTCCAGAATCTTCTCACCATCATCACCATCAACCCACTCAATCTTTATCCCCAGTATCCCCAGAAAAAACTGTTGCAGTAGCGCCGGCGAATTTTGTCTCTGTCAAACCAACTAGTCAAAAAGCTAACAAAATAGACCCGTGGCCGTTCTTGATTGGTTTATTTTTAGCAGGTGGGGCTGCGGCTTTAGTCACAAATGTATATCCTAATGTGCGGAAATTAGCGGATAATTCTATCAGAAACAACTGCTCGGCTGTGGTTGCTGGTAATTCCAATATTCGTTCTCAACCTAGCTCCATTAATTCTGATAATATTTTGCAAAAAACCAGCACCCATAAAGAGTTTGAGGTTACAGGCAAGCAGACAAAACTAGGTTGGGTACAAGTTAAATTGAATTCTGGTCATTTGGGTTGGGCCCATCTAGATGTCATTACCAATCATCAGGAGTGGGTTTCTTGTCTGGCAGATCAAGGTATTGCTATTAACACAGTAGATGATAGTAATTTGATTGCATCTTCACCAGTTCCTCAGCCCCAACCGGTACAGACATTCAATCAGTCACCGTCTACCAATGATCCTGAGAAAATTAGAGAAAAAGCTCCACATGAGTCTGAATCAGGAGATTTACAAGGCTCCCCCGCTTTGGGTCGGTCTATTCCTGGTATGGCTACGCCAGGTAAGCTATCGCCTTCTTCTGCCCATGGCTACGCCACGCAAGCTATGAAACAGACAGTAACTATGATTCATCAGTGGCAAAAAGACTGGGCTAAGGCCGAGGCGCTATTTAATGATATCAATAGAGCTATAGAAGACGGTGAATGGGACAAAGTTTTAGATTATAAAAATCATCCCGAAAAGTTGCCAGATACCCAATACTGGCGCGACAAAATACAATCGTTATTTGAACAGGCAGACGAAAATCTGACAAAAGAGACATCACCGAAATTAGATCATCAGCAAAGTAAAAAAGTCACTCCTTTACCAAGGTAAGGGAGTGGGACCCTGGTCAATAACTAAAATCAATATTCTGATTTGGCTATATTGCTCTTAGTGCATCTGGTCATATTCTCTGGCTTCAAATCCTCTGGACTCCATCCGTGAAGAAGGCAAAATCTCCGCGCGACGTACAGGGGCTAAGGGTGGGGTGGGACCCTGGTAAGGATGTATGACTTGTACTGTACGACCGGGACGCTGGCGTGGTGCAAATAAAGCCAGTACACCAGCGACTACAACACCACCGCCAATGGTGAGAGTTGCGCCTCCTACTGCCCAAATGATGGGTGAAGACCACAGGGCTGCTGGAGTTTGAGGCTTTAATGCTTCTGATGTCAGTTTTTGGCTATTTTGTTGAGTTAACTGTACCTGCTCGTTCTGCCAATTTTGGAATTGGAACTGGAGTTGTTGGTTTTGCGCTCTGAGCTGTTCGTTGTCGCTTTTTAAGCGTTCCAACTGCATATTTAGCCGTTCCATTTCCACCCGCTGCTCTGGATTAGCCTGGGAGGGCGGTTGATTGGGTTGGGGATAATATGGATTCACCCCATAGGGGGAATACATCTGGGGTTGGGGCATTATGGGCGGCGCTATAGTAGCCGGTATCTGGGGAGCAGAAACAGCGAAATTACTTTGTATGGGACTATCTGCCCCCCTGAGCAAGACAAGCGCCGCTAGTCCGGCCACGGCAACACCGCCGATAAATGCCATACTCTCACTCATCGCTTTTGCTCCTCTGTTACTCGTGACTGACTCACTCTCACACTGATCATAATTCGCCTACTCAACTTTACATAATACTCAACTATAAGCGACCGGACTAGCTAGTTTTTTTACAGCTTATTTGTGCTGTTAATATTCAAAACTATATTTGCTCAATTGTCCACAAAGTCACTTTCACAAAGTTATGGTTCCATTAGTTTTAACCAACTTTGTCTTCTGGCGCTTGAGTATTTGTGATGTTATCGCTTGTTTTGATCGCAGCCTTGAGATGCTGACAAAATTGGGCGATCGCATTTAGTCCCTGTTCTGGTGTACCTTCTGCTAAACGTTTGACAAATGCACTACCCACAATTGCCGCATCTGCTCCCCATTCTCTGACTTGACGAGCTTGTGCAGCTTCAGAAATGCCAAATCCCACACCGATGGGTTTATCTGTAACCTCACGTATTTGTTGGAGTAATTCCGAGACTCGTGACTCCATTTGAGTTCGCATCCCGGTAACACCAGTGACACTGACCAAATAAATAAATCCTTGGGAAGAGCGAGCAATGGCTTTGATTCTGGCGGGGGAACTGGTAGGAGCCACCAACAAAGTTAAGTCAATACCCATTTCACTTGCTGGTTGCAGCAATTCTGCTGCTGACTCTAAAGGTAAATCGGGGACTACTAATCCTGAAACCCCTGCGTCCGCAATTTGCCCAAGAAACTTGTCAATCCCCCTGTGCAAAATGGGATTGTAGTAACTAAACAGGATAATAGGCGATCGCAAGCCGGGAGTAGTAGCTTGCAACATTTCTAAAACCTGTTCTAACTTTGTCCCTCGTTCCAAGGCGCGGGTAGCAGCCGCTTGAATTACCGGCCCATCTGCTAGAGGATCGGAGTAAGGAATACCGAGTTCAATCATATCGGCTCCGTGACGATCCAGAACTTGCAAAGCTGCGGCTGTCGTTGCTAAGTCTGGGTCTCCAGCAGTAATAAACGGAATCAGAGCGCACTCTCGATTTCGTCCCAAGGTGTTAAAGCAATCAGAAATCGCGGTCATGTGTCCAGAATAATTATGAGTCAGTGGTCAGTTTATCAATAACTGATCAATGATAACTTTACACTTGACTTTGTTCTTCTTGTGCGATTTCTGCCTGAATTTTGGCCAGTTCTTCAGGAGTAAGTTCATCTAGGCGTTTTTGGAGGAAGGCCTGTTCATACTGTTCCCGTTGTTCATGGTAGGTCATTTTATTTCCCACCGCCCGGAATATATAGGAAGCCAACCAGCCGAGCAAGGCACTCACTAGTAAGACTTGGCTCCAGATCCCAGCTTGTGCAGCTTCTAAACCCACTAACTGTAATCCTACGTATCCCAAACCACCAGCAATAAAAACACCCAAGCCAATACCAATAGCATCAATGCGTCGCATGAGAGTTATGACCTAACAATCTGTTAAACTTCAAGCCGGGGACGGGGTCGCAGATTCACAAACGGCGATAAAACTAATAACCCTGGCAAAAAGAAAAACACCATAAAGTACATCACAGTTCGCTCAATGGATCCGGCTACATACCAGCGCTGTTTGAGGTACAGCATCACAGCAATAGGGATTACTAACAGGTAAGCTCCAGCCAAAGCCAGATACAGCAGGGCTACAATCATATATCTTCTCTTGAGGTGGACAATAGCATTAAGTGGATCTATTCCCCATCATAGGCTGAACCCCTCGCCTGAGGAAAGTCTAGCTATTGCAGTTGTCAAGAAGAAATTGTTTGTATATTCTTGACATAGATGCTACAATCACAAAGGCAACAAAAAAGAGTTAAAGTTAGGCACAATTGTAGATACTCAATCCCAGAAAACTAGGAAGAAACACCATAAACTACCAAATCTGGAAAAAAAAATCTCAATTTGCTTGTACAAATGACCTACTTGATGCTAATGTAAACTAGGTAGATTGGCTGCCTTAAACAAAAGGGCTACCCAATGTATATAGATATGGGGGTGTGGCGGAATGGTAGACGCTACGGACTTAGAAAACTGAGCCTTGATAGAGAAATCTTTCAAGTGTAAGCTGTCAAACTCAGGGAAACCTAAATCTGTTCACAGATATGGCAATCCTGAGCCAAGCCGAAACAAGTGGTGAGTGTTAAAACTCATAACTAATCGGAAGGTGCAGAGACTCGACGGGAGCTACCCTAACGTAAAGCCGAGGGTAAAGGGAGAGTCCAATTCTCAAAGCCGCAGGTTGTCAAAACCCGGCAGTAGTGAAAACTGCGAGAGAATGAAAATCCGTTGACCGTAAAAGGTCGTGTGGGTTCAAGTCCCTCCACCCCCACTAAAAATTTAACGTAAAAGTACACCTGCCTAGTTAAACATGGGCAGGTTTGATTTTTGGCACAATCTTAGGGTATGGGTTTAGTTAGGGAGGCTAGGGCAGCACCAGCAGTTTCGGCGATAATACTAACCAGACGATAAAAAGCGATCGCACTAATTATCACAGCAGAAGGAAACCGATGCTGCAAAAGAGCCATGGCTGTCACTTCAAACACACCCAAGCCGGACGGTGCACCGGGAACCACAAAACCTAATAACCAAGAAAAGCAAAAAGCACCTAATAATAAAGGTAATTGGCTCAAATGCAATGGAGTCAGGGCAAAAACAGTTAAAACAAACCCAGAACCACGCAAGACTAAAAACCCCAATTCCCCCAACAAAGCCCTAAGGGGATAACGTTTAACTTGCAAAGGAATAGTAGGCTCAGTAGCAGACCTTTTCACCTTGATTTTCTGACAGAAGCAAATCACCGGATTTAAAAATCGGGGATGAACACCAACCAGGACTACAGCCAAACTAAAAAATTGTAATATTTGCACAGAACCGGTAATATAATGAGGGGCAAATTGATTACCGAAGATAATAATCATAATTAAAGCTGCCGCCGCCATTAATAGGGGTTCGAGCAATACGCTTAAAGTAGCAGCACCCACAGGAATCTGAGCATTTTTCGCTGCCATAATTCTGCCATAATGATGCCAGATATTACCAGGTAAATATTTAGCAATATTGGTTTTGAGATAGACCTGAATAAATTCCACAGGTGGGACTGGTTGATTTAAGTCGTGGAGAATCCAAGTCCATATCCAACCACCCCAAGTATGTGCTAGTAAAGTTACCCCTGTGGCTATGCACAGAATTGCCCATGCGAATGCATCAACTTGGATTGTTATCACCTCATACCAATGATCCTTGAGGGCTTTCCCTAAAAAAAATATGGTTACACCGAAAATTAGCCCGCGTAAAATTTGCTTCGTCATTTGCAAGAAATAAAGATATCTTAAATCACCCGAATATAATCAATTGCTGGTATTAATCTCTCTACAGTTAGATCATAGTCTGATTTTGGTAGCAAGTATAATGTTACCTACGCTAGAGGTTAAATGATAGTTTTATTTCTAATCTTGAGTGGGGTTATGAAACATAGATGTTTGTAATCCGGTGAGTAAATGGCAAGCTTAGGAAACACAGATAAACAGGGATGAAATTGATATCTGTTAACCGATAAATGTCAGAATTTGCTGATCATATCAAATAATCAATTAAATGGGTAACCTATTTTCCTGTAAAAGGAGGATTTGATGGACAATATGATAGCTTTCTGGAAAAAGTTAAAACTACGCCAGTTTGTGGTTATCTTTGTGGCTGGTCTATTGTTGATAGTTACTACTGCTTGTAGTGGAGCAAATCCTCAAGGATTAAAACCACAAAACCCTGCAGTTCAGGCTGGTGGTGGAGATAAATATACTAAATATAGGATGAGTACAGATACTAAAGCGATTAATTCAGAAGAGAAAAAGGAAATTCAACGAGCTAGTTCACAATCAGATTTACAACTTTTGATAGCCATAAGTAGAGACTCCGAAATACTTTACCCCGGTGCGGATACACCTCAAGGTAGAGTTGAAAAAGAAAAAGAATTGCCTATCATCACTGACAAAAACTTCCAAAGACCTGCGCCTGGTGGTTTGATTCAAAGAGAACCAGATATAGGAACTCGCATTCAAGAACGGGTGGAAACAGTACAAGATTCAGTTAAAGAAGCTTCTGGTTTTTTACAAGAAAAAGCAAAAGAAGCCAATTCTAGACCTGAGTTACAAAAAAATCCAGCAGTCGGTAAGTAGAAACTTAAAACCGTCACAAGAGTAAGGTTATGAATAAATTCATTAATTGGCTGAAAAATATTAGTCCTGTGAAGATTTTAACAGTCTTTGTGGCAGTAACATTGCTGTTAATGACACAGGCTTGCAATCGTCCGGGAATAGCTCAACAACCACCGCAACCCAGTGGTCAACCGCCTAATGTGGAAAGATACGACCCGACAAAAATTTATAAACTTAACACCCCAGAAGGTGGAATGAATAACTTTAGTGATGTCGATCCTAGAGCCAAAGAGGCTGAAAGAGAAGCAAATGCTAGAGCCGCAGAATTGGCGAGAAAAGCGCGGGAAAACGTTCAAAAAAAGGGTATTGATAGTTCTGAGCAATATATTCGCAATTATCAGGAAGGTACACCTTTAGATGAGCGGGTCAGGCGTCTGGGGGAGGACATTGGTAGTTCTGCGGAGGAATTAGGTAAAGGTGTGATTAAGGGGACTCAGCGCGGAGTAGAAAATATTGAGAAAAGCACTGAACGCACTGCCGAAGACCTGACGACAAATATCCAACGCGGCGCACAGGACACCGCAAAGAGTGTTCAACGCCAAGGGGAGGATGCAGCGGAGGCAGTGAAAAGGAAAATCAGAGAAATTGAGATAGATTAATACCAGGTAAAACTAGGTGTAATTAACTCCAGATTGATGATGCTGCAAATACCAAGCTTGTAATGCTAATCGTTGAACTTCGCGCCAGGGGATATTATGCTTTCGAGCTAATTGTGCACAATCTTCATATTCTGGCTGGACGTTGGCAATAAGCTGATCTTGTCTTGGTCCGTGCCATGCAACTTTAACCCGGACAGTGCCATATTCCAGTTCCACTGATTGAATTTCCCGTTGTAAAATGGCTCGCTGTTGGGTGCTGCGGCGAATTCCTAAAGTAGTGGTTTCGCGAAATAAAACTGCTTCACAAGGGAGTAAATTCTCAGGATGGCAAATGACAGTGAGTAAAATTCCTGGGCGTGACTTTTTCATTCCTATGGGTTGGGTGAACACATCCACTGCACCAACGGTAAACAAGGCTTCAAAGACATAGCCGAGGGCTTGGGGATTTAAGTCATCAATTTGGGTTTCAAGTACGGTGATGGTTTCTAAATCGGCATTGGTATCTTCAAAATTATGGGCGGAATCCCCCAGCCACAGACGTAATATATTAGGGATAGGTAAATTAATGGTTCCTGCTCCCAGTCCCACCTGTTTAATGGTCATTGGTGGCGGTGAACCAAACTCTCTAGTTAGGGTAGTAACGATGGCGGCACCGGTTGGTGTCACGAGTTCCTGATCAATACCATTACTAAAAACTGGACAACCCCGCATTTCCCACAATTTCAATACTGCTGGTACTGGTACAGCCATTTCACCGTGGGCGGCGCGTACTGTTCCCCCTCCTGTGGGTAAGGCTGAACAGTATAGTAAGGGTAATCCTTGATGATTACTGGAAATCCCTAACCAGTCCAAGCCCAAGCAGGTACCGACAATATCGACAATTGCATCTACAGCGCCCACTTCATGGAAATGTACCTTTTCTGGCGCGATACCATGCACTGCACCCTCAGCTACTGCTAGCTGTCGAAATACTGCCAAACTCCAAGCTTCTACCCGTGATGGCAAGTTAGCTTTGCAGATGATTTTTTCAATTTCTGGGAGGTGGCGGCCGTGGTGGTGATGCTTATGTAGTAAATCTACATGAACTTTGGTGGCCTGTTGACCATGGCGTTGCACAAGTTCGGCTGTGAGCTGATAATCCTGGTCAATCCCCAATTTATTGAGTGTTTCACGTAAATATTCCACGGGAACACCCAAGCTAACTAAAGCCCCTAGGCACATATCACCAGAAATTCCTGTGGGACATTGAAGATAAGCGACTTTACTCATATAGATAACTTCAACAACTTTATTTTTAGACTTTGCACAATTATTCTGATGTAAATTATGGCCTATTTGAGGCAGGCGCTCATCTATATCGGTGACAATATGTGTAACGCTTAATTTGATATTTTTCCTCGTTGAGACAATTCTCCACCTCTAATTCAAAATTGGCTATGGCAAAAATTTTCGCTGTCCATCCTGATAATCCACAAACTCGACGTATAGAGGAAATAAAGTCAGCGCTCTCTAGTGGCGCAGTGATGCTCTACCCTACAGACACAGTTTATGCTATTGGTTGTGATTTAAATGCCAAGTCGGCAGTAGAACGAGTGCGGCAAATTAAACAGCTAGCCAATGATAAACCACTGACATTTTTGTGTCCTTCATTATCAAATGTGGCAACTTATGCGTTTGTCAGTGATACAGCCTATCGGATTATGAAGCGCTTGATACCTGGTACTTACACGTTTTTACTACCTGCTACCAAGTTAGTACCCCGACTAGTACAAAGTCCTAAGCGAAAAACTACTGGGATTCGTGTACCAGACCATCCGGTATGCTTGGCATTGCTAGCAGCATTGGAAAATCCGATTATTTCCACTTCGGCACATTTACCGCCAGATGATGAATCTGTAGACCTAGATTTACAACCTAGACTATCGCGGATGGAACTGTTTGACCGTTTGGATAATTTAGTAGATTTAATTATAGACACGGGTGAGGAATCAACTTATGAAGTGTCTACGATTTTGGACTTAACGGGAGACGAACCAATGATCACAAGGCAGGGGTTAGGTTGGGAAGCAGCAGCAGCTTGGGTATAACAAACAAACTACACAGGTTTATCTTTTAGTTTCTCCAGAAATGTCATAGAAAAACTCAAGTTTTGAGAGTGACATACTTACATTATCTGGCAGTGGTTAAAACACAATGGCAATAAATGTAGAGATAGCAAGTCTTTTAACCACATTTGAGGCGTGGTCAATATCTATGTGTCATATCTAACCTGCTGGTTGATATATAGTATTTGCCGTTCTCATAGTTAGCCTCACATCTGTGGTTGATTAACTCTTGCGTGTACTTCACTGGGGCGAGAACATCTATAAGAAGTAACACACTATTTTCCGTGTAAATTTTTCAATTGCCTACAGTCTTGTATCTGAGCAGTGCTTGCAGTGGGTTTTGAGAATGCTAAATAGTTCTCCAGCCAAGGCTGGCCTTATTTGCTGTACCTGCGTTGTAGTTATGGTGCAATACCACACTCACCGAAAAGTCATGAAAGCCAACCTTGTAAATCTACCAACTTCAAAATCTGCTGTTTTCTGCAATGTTTCGCCTGCAGAATTGCTCCGAGACGATGACAATACCTTGAGACAATTCTTGTATCAAGAAATGCTTTTGTCTGTGAAAGCGGCATCTGAGTGTATACAAGCAGTATC
The DNA here is from genome assembly GCA_903911355.1 of uncultured Nodularia sp. Lineage (GTDB taxonomy): Bacteria > Cyanobacteriota > Cyanobacteriia > Cyanobacteriales > Nostocaceae > Anabaenopsis > Anabaenopsis arnoldii. Next base: position 51,188 of record CAIWDD010000040.1, read on the forward strand.
ACAGCGGATAGCTACAGAAGTTGAACGAATATGTCATAAAAGCTCCCGTATCCAAGAATCTGGAGAAGTCCAGTCATGGCAACTTAATTTAGCTAGACATCGCTTGCAAAAGTGCCTGCATTACTACCAACTAGGTTCCCGGCGGGGGAGGGTGGAATTACATAGTACTTTAGGTGCTATGGTTTACCGTCATGTCGCGACTGCTGGTTCAGAGTTGGGGTTTAATGCTCGTTACACTCTGATTGAAGATTTTTTACAAGCGTTTTACATCGAAGCTATTAAAGCTTTCCGCCGGGAAAACCAATTGTCAGAAGATTATCAACCCCGGACTCAGTTGCAATTGGCAGAATACATGGCTTTTACAGAGCAATATGCTAAACGCCGAATTAATTTACCTGGTGGGAATAATCAGCAATTGATTATCCTTCGCGCTCAAGGTTTTGCTCGTCGTCAGCCCCAAGAAACTACTGTAGATATTGAAATGGCGGTGGAATCTGCTAGGAGTGAAGAGGCGGAATCTTACCAGCGTCACTCGGCGGTGCAACAGATTAGATCCCAGATGGTTGCTCAAACTAATTTTGATCCGTCGGAGGAGTCGGAGCGCGATCGCGTGATTGCGGAATTGGCAAAATACCTGGAATCTCAAGGTCAGTCTGACTGTGTGGAATACCTGAAGCTGAAATTACAAGACCTCTGTGCCCCAGAAATTGACCAAATCCTGGGTTTAACTAGCCGTGAGCGCGACTATCTACAACAGCGTTTTAAATACCATGTGGAAAAATTCGCCAAGAACCACCAATGGCAATTAGTTCATCAATGGTTGGGTGCAGGTCTAGAGCAAAAGTTGGGTTTAACTTCTGGACAATGGGACATCTTTGTGAGTGTGTTATCTCCTGAGCAGCAACAGATTTTGCAGTTGAAAATTACTCGACACAGTGATCAGGCGATCGCTAAAGCGATAAAATGTACACCTAAGCAGCTGCAAAAGCGCTGGACTCAAATGCTAGAGGTGGCATGGGATATTCGTAATGGCGAGAATCATATCCAAGCCAGTTAAAATGGTTTTGGAGTTTTGTCCTCTTTTGAGACTCCTATTTCTTCCAGTAAAAGAATACTATTTTCTATTTGTTGTTCAGGTGGCAAAATTAAAAATTTATTAACCTAGTATTTACTGTTGCTTGTAGGAAATCCTAAAATCAGGAAATCTTGTCAAATCAAGCAAAATCAACATGAGTCAAGGCGGAAAGGCAGTTACATCTGGTAATGTCTTAGAAAACTGTGTGGAAGGTACTTTGCAGGGACATGGATATCTTCAAGTTGGCTGCAACTTACCCAGAAAACAGCGCCTTGAATATCTCTTGAGTGCGAATAATATACCCAAAAGATATGCCAGACAGGTTTATATCGGACCAGGAATTTATGGCAGCGATATAAATGTAGATTTTTATATTATTGGTAGCAGTCCAATTGCTTCTGGACTAATTATTGAATGTAAATGGCAGCAAACTAGTGGTTCAGTAGATGAAAAACTTCCCTATCTCAACTTGAATATTCAAAACTGCTATCCCACACGAGCAATGGTCTTAATCGATGGTGGAGGCGCGAAACCACAAGCCATCTCATGGTTAGAAACACAAGTTGTTTCTAATCAAAAGTTATTAGCAGTTTTTGACTTGAGAGGCTTTATTACCTGGTCTAACAATAACCTTTAATAGGAAGTTACCAATACCTCAGTTATCTGTCCTCGCTTTTTAGGATTAGAATTAATTGACCTACTGGCTGATATTCTATAAATCTGGAAGCCGGCATAAAGTTGGCGAATAAAGTCACAATCTGAATTAGATAGCATAACTTTTACTCCCCGCCGGGCTAGTTCTACAAATATATCTCTGAGTTGAAGTTGTTGGGTTTCACCAAAGCAATAGTGACTATAAGCTGTAAAATAACTGGTTGCACTGACAGGATAGTATGGCGGGTCAAAATAGACAAAATCATTACTACTAGTGGCATAATTTAACACATCTGTAAAATCTGCTTGTTTAATTTCCGCTGTCTTAAGGGCTGCTGATGCGCCTCGCAGTATATCTTCCGGGCAAATATTAGGATTTTTATATTTTCCCAGAGGGACATTAAATTTACCTTGAGCATTGACTCGATAAAGTCCATTGAAACAAGTCTTATTTAGATATATGAAACGAGCAGCTTGTTGTAAGTCAGTCCCTCCCGGCGAAGCTCTGACATGATAGTAATAGTCTTGACTATGCTGCTGATGATGTGCTTGTAACAGAGAGATTAATTCTTCAACACTATCCTTGACACAGCGATAAGTTGTAATTAATTCTGTATTAATATCACTTAATATAGATCCGGGGGGATGGAGATAGAAAAAAACTGCCCCACCTCCTAAAAATGGCTCATAGTAGGTTTGATATTCCTGGGGAAAATATTGATTATATTGTGTGATTAACCGAGCTTTACCACCAGCCCACTTTAAAAATGGACGCGGAAAAATTTTGCGAGATATTTGACTTACCATTGATTCCAACTCAGCTAGCAAACATAAGAAATATAGCGCAGGCAGCATATTTTATCTGAGTTGAGTAATTTTTTGGCTGCATAGATTACAATAAGATGAATGTGAAAGCAAGTGTAATTGTATAACAAGGCAGTATATATTGAAATGTTTGACGGATTTTGGGATAACGTCTTTCGCTACCCGCGCTACTTTGTTACTATCCTCTTAGGGGTGTTTCTCAACACGGTGGAGCCATTAATGCCGTTGTTAAAACGCCCTGTAACCCTGATTGCTCTTTTGGGTTTCTTTTTGGGTAGCCTAGTGTTTGTGAGTCTTACACTGCGGGCGATGCTAGGCTTGAATCCAGTCTAGACTCAAACCATCAGGGTGTTTTTGTGTGGGGTATTGAGTGCTTCTAACTCGGTCCTGTGCAATTTATATATAATTATGTCGTACAACCTCTGTGAGGAGGCACAACTTTATGGCTACTAATCGCCGCGTTTCCCGCGTTGCTGAATTGATTAAACGGGAAGTTAGCCAAATGCTACTCCATGGTATTAAAGATGACCGTGTAGGTACAGGAATGGTCAGTGTTACTTATGTAGATGTTTCTGGTGATCTCCAACACGCCAAGGTCTACGTCAGTATTTATGGTACAGAGTCGGCTAAGTCAGAAACAATGGCGGGATTAAGGTCTGCAACTGGTTTTGTCCGCAGCGAACTTGGTTCACGAGTTAGGCTGCGTCGCACACCAGAAGTGATTTTTATCGAGGACGATTCTATAGAGCGGGGTACTAAGGTGCTGTCGCTTTTAAACCAACTAGAGTATCAGCGATCGCCAGAAAATCCGCAAGTAGCGGATAATACTAGCGATGAAGATGATTAATCTTCAGAAGAAGTAACTCGCTAACAATGTCACTTGAGAACAATTAATCCCTAGTGAATTCGCTAAACACTTAACAGACGGGATGTGATCACGTCTGTTTTAATCTAACTATGAGGATATTTTCTGGCAAAATTCCCATTATTACTGCAATTTATTGATGATCATTGAGCTTTCGGCTAATTATTTGTCAATTACCAGGAATTATATGCTATAATTATCAGTAATAAAATATACTAATCATTCATATAAGCAAACCCCCAAAAAATATTGACATTATCTTGCCAGCAAGTTAATTTAATTGCCCTTAATTGCCCTCAAAGCATTAATCCTAGTACTTTTCGTCTGAAAGTTATAATTTATTGACATTCTTAACATTTCTTTAGATAATTTGAAGGTGTATAGCGTCAAAATAAGATTAGTTCCGTATAGCAAACTACAAAATCCTAGCCACAAGTCTGATGCTGTTCATGTTTGTTCCTAGTGTTTGATGGGAACAATGTCTACTTGTAAACTTTGTGAGTAAAAACCATGACTGTGAATACGGTGCCTTCTATTAATTACTACTCCTACTACTCTTTGGATTTGATCCGAGACGAAGCACGCCGACTGGTACAAAAGGGAATTGTTAGTCGGCAACAGCCTATATATACATTGTGTCAATATATACCAGCTAGAGAGTGGGTAGGCGTGGAGTGTGAGTTAGAAAAATGTGACTTTTTATTACGCGATCGCATTGGCGACCTAATTGGCCGGGAAGAATGGGACAATGACTAATCAGTCTTGAGATTTGGAATTCTCTGTTTATAGATTAAGGAATCACAGCACTTTTAGGGCGGTGAGCTTGTTAACTTGGATGTTTGTTTGTAATTGAGAGCAAGGGATTTCATGGCGAATTGGAACGGATAATCTCTAGTTTTGATATGTATTTCCTCATGCAGAATTTTAGTTTTTGCACTAACGCAACCAGCATTAGAACCTGAATATATACAATTTTGCCAGTTAAGAAGGGGTGGAGGCAATTTTTGGTTTAGATGCGCCACTCATTGAAAATTTAGTATCTTACTATACATTAAATTGCCGTAGTAGTTTAACATATGAAACTGCTGCGGTAATTTTTTGATAGTTCATCCTACCTGTTCTAAATACTGGTGAACATCTTCAAGGATTTGTGTCAGTTCAGCTTCTGTAGTTAAGCGAATATTCAAGTCGCGTACAGTCAGGAGAACTTTAGCAGCAAAGGGACTCGGCCAAATATTGGGATTACAAAAAATCTCTAAAAATACTTCACCAGTGTAGCGATATTCTAGGGGAGGCTGAGGGGTAACTTTACCGACGCTGGGATTATTGGTTTTAGCGGCGACAGCTTTGAGACTTAACATTAATTTATCTATGGCGGCTTTTAATTCCCGTGCTTTTTCGGCTGAAAAACTGAAGGAAACAGAACCGGAAATCAGATTCAGGGTTAGAGGAGTGTAAGACATGAGCTATTTCTCAAGATTGATAGCGTAGAGTGGCGTCAGCCATATAATATTACCTATCTTACCCGAATAGGTGGTATTGACAAAACTTGTACCCGATAGCGATCGCTAGCTTCCGTAGAGTAAGCCATATATTTTAGTTTAGGGGAGGAAAAAGTATTTTTACTAGGATAAGACCAAAGTTTATTTAAAAAAAATCTCAGTAAAGCAGTTGAATAACAGCGATTATAGCGAGATATAGCCAACAGTGTGTAATATTTTTACACATTGAATCTTGGTTGGAAGTTTTATATTACAACTCATAGCAATAAATGTTAAATATGTTTTATGACTAAGGACAACCGCCCGGAAATACAAAAGGTGTTAATTATCACCTTACTGCTGAATATGTTGGTGGTAGGATTGAAGGGATTTTTGGGGTATGCTACAGGCTCTTTAAGCTTGTTAGCTGATGCTCTACATAGTATGACAGATGGAGCCAGTAATATTTTAGGGTTAGTCGCCAATAGATATTCTGCGCCGGAACCAGATAGAGAACACCCTTACGGACACCAGAAATTTGAATCTGTGGGAGCTTTAGGAATTGCGGTTCTGTTGCTTATCGCCTGCTTTGAAATTCTGCAAGGTATAGTGGAGCGAATTACTCAAGGTAGTGAACCTGTAGAGATATCCCCAGTAGAGTTGTGGTTATTGCTTGTGGTGCTAGGTATCAATATTTTTGTCGCTTTTTACGAACGTGGTGTAGGTCAGCGTTTAGGTAGTGCAATTTTGATTGCTGATGCTACACACACCATGAGTGATGTTTGGGTGACAATTTCTGTCATTGGCGGTTTGATAGGGGTTTGGCGAGGTTATCAATGGTTGGATGTGGTGTTAGCTTTTCCTGTCGCTTTGTTAGTATTGAGGAGTGCTTGGTCAGTGGTGAAAACCAATTTACCTTGGTTGGTAGATCAAATGGCGATCGCACCGGAAACCATTGAGGCGATCGCCACTGCTGTTCCTGGGGTGATTAATTGTCATGACATCGCCTCCCGGGGTATTTTAGGTCGCCAAGTCTTCATAGAAATACATTTAATCACAGATGCAGTAGATGTAGAAACAGCCCATAAAATTAGTGAAGAAGTAGAAAGGCGATTAGAAAGACATTTCAGCCCCAGTAGAATTTTAATTCATATCGAGCCGCCGGTATACCAGCCTGAGCAAATCAGCTAAAACTTGACACTCCCCACCTCTAACCGATAGCTTGCGTGGTGTAGTCATAGAACAGGGAGGGACGAATCATTGACTTGAAAGACACTAGTTGAAAAGATTGATACCTTATATTAAGATGTAACTATAATTAATATTATTTTAATTTTATTTACCCAGCTGCAAATACAGTTTTAGGCGAAAAAACAGCAATTTTACATAAATTGTCAACTACTACTCCAGACAGTCAGCAGTCATTAGTCTAAATGCAATTAATTATGTCCGTCCTATGGTTATGCTGGGATAAAGGACTATGTAAATCCAAGCATGAAGAGTGTTTGACACAGAACTGCTAAATCACAATAGTAGAGCTAGTCTCAAAACTACTTATAATCTATGGAACCCACGCCACAGAGACGCTATCAGGAATTAAACGTGAGTAATAACGATATTACTATCCCCTTGCCAATTGATGTCAGCAACTGCAACAAAGAGCCAATTCATATTCCTGGCTCTATTCAGCCTCATGGAGTGATTTTTGCGCTCAAAGAACCGGATTTAACCATCCTCCAAGTTAGTGATAATCTCCTCAAATTCTTTAGTTTACCGCCAGAAGAAGTAATCAATAAAAATCTCAGCCAATTACTCGATGCCGAGCAAATCAGGTTAATCAAAGAGTCTTTAAATGAAGATGATTTACCAATTGTTAATCCCATAGAAATGAGCATAAATGTGGATAATCATCCTGTGAATTTTGATGGAATTATTCACCGTTATCAGGGGGGGGTAGTTTTAGAATTAGAACCAAGGGTAGCAGAAAGAGGTGATGCTTTTTTCAAATTTTACCACTTGATAAAAAGCGCAATTTCCAAACTAAAAGCCGCATCAAATATAGGAGAATTTAGTCAGACTCTTGTTAAAGAAACTAAGAAAATTACCGGTTTCCATAGAGTGATGGTTTATCGATTTGATCAGGATTGGAATGGTGTAGTTATTGCTGAGGAAAAGCCAGAATATCTGACATCTTATTTAGGATTACATTACCCAGCCTCCGACATTCCCGCACAAGCCAGAAAACTCTATAGCCAAAACTGGCTGAGACTGATACCAAATATAGACTATGAACCGGCGGTAATTGTGCCCAGGAATAATCCTTTAACTGAGGAACCTTTAGATTTAAGTAATTCTGTGTTAAGGAGCGTATCGCCTTTACACATTGAGTATATGCAGAATATGGGCGTGGCTGCTTCCATGTCAATTTCGATTATGAAAGATGGAAAACTGTGGGGATTAATTGCTTGTCATCACCAATCACCGAAATTTATCCCCTATGAAATTCGGAATGCTTGTGAATTTTTAGGACAAATAGCCTCTTTAGAAATTGCAGGTAAACAAGAGCATGAGGATATTGAATATAAGCTGTATTTGCAATCTTGCAACTCCAAATTAGTGGAGTATATGTCATTGGAACAGAACTTCATTGATGGTTTAATTAACCACGACCCAAATCTGTTAAATATTGTCAACGCTCAAGGAGCAGCAGTATGCTTTGATGGCGAATATTTTACGGTGGGGAACACTCCGGAAAAACAGCAGATGCAAGAGTTAGTACAATGGATTCATCAAAACCAAAAGGACGAGATTTTCTACACTGATTCCCTATCTCAAGTTTACCCAGAAGCAGAGAAATTGCGGGATGTGGCTAGCGGTTTGATGGTAGTTTCCATTTCCCAAATTCAGAAAAACTATGTTTTATGGTTTCGCCCGGAGGTAGTGCAAACTGTAGATTGGGGAGGTAACCCCAATAAACCGGTAGAAGCCCAAGAAAATGGCAGTATACGCCTATCACCGCGCAAATCCTTTGAGTTATGGCAAGAAACAGTACTATTAAAGTCTCTCCCTTGGAAATCCCATGAAATCAATGCAGCGCTGGAGTTGAGAAGTGCAATTATTGGCTTAGTGCTGCGCAAAGCGGATGAATTAGCACAGCTAAATGTGGAACTGGAACGGAGTAATAGAGAATTAGATGCTTTTGCCTATATAGCCTCCCATGATTTAAAGGAGCCACTGCGGGGTATTCACAATTATTCTAACTTCCTGATGGAAGATTACGGCGGGCTGCTCAACGAAGAAGGCAAGAACAAGTTACAAACCTTGATCCGTCTCACTCAGCGGATGGAGGATTTAATCGATTCACTGCTGCATTTTTCTCGATTAGGGAGAGCAGACCTGGCTATGGCTCCCACAGACCTGAATCATATACTACATGGTAGTTTAGAGTTATTGCGTCCGCGTATTGAGGATATGAAAGTAGATATTCAGATTTCCAGACCCCTACCGACAGTGTATTGCGATCGCGTCCGAGTAGGTGAACTGTTTAACAATTTGATTACTAACGCCATCAAATACAATGATAAAGCCAATAAATGCATTTCCATAGGTTACATAGAGGAACCACCATCCCCCACGATATTTTATGTCAGAGATAATGGGATTGGGATTCGAGAGAAGCACTTTGAGTCAATTTTCCGAATTTTCAAACGACTACACGCTCCCAGTAAATATGGGGGAGGTACAGGAGCGGGGTTAACCATCGCCAAAAAAATAGTAGAAAGACACGGGGGGAGAATTTGGGTAGATTCCACCTACGGCGAGGGTACTACCTTTTATTTCACATTAGAAGGAGTGAAATAAACTGATGATTGGCAATCATACCAAGCCTTTACTTGTAATTGAAGATAGCGACGAAGATTTTGAGGCCCTGTGTCGGATTATGAAGAAACAAGCTGTAGTTAATCCTGTGTTTCGCTGTACTGATGGCGATGAGGCGCTGGACTTCCTTTACCACACCGGGATTTACAGTAATACCCAAAACTTACCGCGTCCGTCGATTATTTTGCTCGACCTGAACTTACCGGGAACTGATGGGCGAGAAGTCTTACAGAAAATCAAGCAGGATGAGGAGTTTAAATATATCCCTGTAGTTGTATTTACCACATCATCTAATCCCAAAGACATTGAAGTATGTTATCAATCTTGCGTTGCCAGTTATATGTTAAAGCCCATTGATATTAACAGACTAGTGGAAACTATTCAAAGTTTCGTCACTTATTGGTTAGATATAGTCATCCTCCCCGATAGCGTAGCATGGCGTAAGCCATAGCTGTTAGTAAATAGTTATGACAGAACCGGTTACTGTTTTAATTATCGATGATTGTCAGGAAGACCGCCAGGCCTATCGTCGTTATCTACTGCAAGACCAGGAATACATCTACACAGTCATGGAAGAGGAATCAGGGGAAGGAGCCTTGAAATTGTGTCAGCAGTTTCACCCTGATGCCATTTTATTAGACTTTTTACTACCGGACTTAGATGGCTTGGAATTTCTGGCAGAATTACAACAGCAGTCACAGAAAATCATGCCAGCAGTGATTATGTTAACTGGTTATGGTAACGAAACTGTGGCTGTAGCTGCAATGAAAAGTGGTGTTCAAGACTATTTGGTCAAAGGACAAACCACTGGTGAGCGTCTGCGCTCAACGATTCACTCAGCGATTAAAAATGTGCAACTTAGTCAAGATCTGCAACGCAGTGAGGAACGTTTCCGCACATCCATTGACAATATGCTGGATTGTTTCGGCATTTTTTCGGCTGTACGTCAGCAGATGGGGGAAATCCTGCGCTTTCGTGTGGATTATATGAACGCCGCTGCTTGTGAATTTAGCCAAATTATGTCAGGCGCCCAGGGCGAATATCTGTGCAACATTCTCCTGAATATCCGCGATAATGGCTTGTTTGATGAATGTTGTCGAGTTGTGGAAACAGGTCAGCCTTTAGAGAAAGAATCTGTCGTCTGGACTGCTTGTGACCAGGGACTGCAATCAGCTAAAGTGATTGACATTCGCATCACAAAAATGGGGGATGGCTTCGTTGCTTCTTGGCGAGATGTCACCGCCAAAAAACAGGCGGAAGACCAATTACGCGACAGTCAGCAGTTTATCGAAGCTATTACTAATACTATACCAGGGATGTTATACGTTTATGATTTAATTCAACAGCAGAATATCTATACTAATAATCAATTTACCAAACTCCTTGGTTATACTGCCCAAGAAATTCAGGACATGGGTACTGAGTTGCTCCCATTGTTAATGCATCCTGAAGATTGGGTACGATTTACTAGAAACTTGCAAGTAATTAACTCCGCTGAGGATGGTGAAATTGTCGAATTTGAATACCGGATGCGCCACGCCAATGGTGAATGGCGGTGGTTTGTCAGTCGAGATACTGTATTTAACAGGAGTGTTGACGGTTCGCCACACCACATTGTGGGTACAGCTTTTGATATCACTGGGCGTAAGCAAGTAGAGGAACAGCTGCGTTTAAGTAATGAGCGTTTTCAACTAGCCGCAGCTGCGGTAAATTGTCTAATTTATGACATAGATTTTAAGAATAATACTGTTAGCAGAACTGAGGGTTTAACCCGAATTTTGGGTTATTCCTTAGCAGAAGCAGCTCCCACCCATAAATGGTGGATAGAGAAAATTCATCCCCAAGATAGAAAGCGTGTGGGAGAGCAATGGAGAAATGTTCTTACTAAGGGTCAATACTATTCTATTGAGTATAGAATACTTCATAAAGACCAAGGGTATCGCTATATATTAGACCAGGGCATAATTGTCAGAGACCCTCATGGTCAGATTATCATACGAGCCGTAGGCAGTGCTACAGACATTAGCGATCGCAAGGCTACTGAAACCGCTTTGCGCGACAGTGAGGAACGCTACCGTTATTTATCTAATGCCATTCCACAACTGGTGTGGATTTGCAATCTTGAGGGTGAATACGAGTATGTAAATCAACAGTGGTGTGAATTTACGGGTCAAACTATGGAGCAAGCCCTAGGGTTAGGCTGGCGACAAGTTATACATCCAGATGATCTTCCCTCAGCTATCCACTCCGGGATGAAAGCCTTGGAGACAGGAGAAGCTATGAACACCGAAATGCGTTACCGGAAATTTGACGGTAGCTATTGTTGGCATTTAGCCAGGGGTTTACCAATTAAGAATGACCAAGGACAGGTAATTAAGTGGTTTGGTACTAGCACTGATATAGACCAGCACAAGCAGTTAGAAGCTGAACGGGATAGGCTGTTACAGCTCGAACAAGCAGCCAGAACCGCCGCGGAAACAGCTAACCAAACTAAAGATGAGTTTGTGGCTATGGTATCTCATGATTTGCGATCGCCACTTAATGCCATTCTCGGCTGGGCTAAATTACTACGGACTCGTGAACTACCTCCAGATACAGTTGACAGAGCTTTAGAAACCATCGAGCGTAATGCTCAATCTCAGTCCAAACTTTTAGAAGATCTGTTAAATATGACCCGTATCCTCCGGGGTCAGCTACAGATAGAACTCCGCTCAGTCAATTTGGTGAGTCTGGTCAAAGCATCTGTGGAAACTGTTTACCCGGATGCCAGTAGTAAAGGCATTCATTTAGAGTCTGTAATTGATGAATCTATCCCCCCTATAGTTGGGGATACCCATCGATTGTTACAAGTTTTAGGTAATTTACTTTCCAACGCTATTAAGTTTACCCCATCTGGTGGCAAAGTGCAAGTACAACTAGCAAAAAATGATCAGTCTTCAATACTTATCCAGGTGAGTGATACTGGTGTGGGTATTAAACCGGAATTTCTGCCCCACGTGTTTAAGCGGTATCATCAGGCAGAGTGTAGTCATCAACAAACTGGTTTGGGACTGGGTTTAGCGATCGCCCGTCATTTGGTAGAATTACACGGGGGTACTATTGAAGCCCATAGTCCCGGTGAAGGGCTAGGGGCTACTTTTACGGTTAAGTTGCCTTTATTTACTGAATAAGGTTTTAAATTGCCTGATAGAACCCAGAGAATAATTTTCTAACTTAAAATCAGCGAAAGGTTTATTTTCTAACCTATCTCTTAAGGCTTCATCTAAAATCAGACCTGCTGGTGCTTCCTTCACCCCGATGATAATTATACTTGTTTGGTATGCCGTCAACTCCTGATTTTCCTGACAGGTGCTTCCTTGAAATTGACCCAGGTTTAACAAACGATAACCTTTAACGCTGGGTGTATTCTCAAATAATTTAGTTGCTAAACCTTGAATTTGTTGAGCGCGTTCTAAAGCCAGGCGTTGTTTAACTCCCGGTTTCCCGCCACAATTCGCCAGACCCACAGCAATAATTTCACTAGGTTCTTGCATGATTTCCTGGATATTTTCTGGCTGTAGTTTTAATTTTAGAAGCTCAAGACTAATAATTTCATCATTATATTTAACTTGAAAATTGCTCCCAGGTAACCATTTATATTTAACTGACAAAACAGCTATATTAAACTTAGCAATTTTACCTTGACTATCCATACCTTCCTGATAAGGAAAGTAATCAACCATCCCTTTTCTTTCGGGAGATTGTGTTGATGGTGTCAAGGTGGCAACCTGGGGAGAGTATATCACTAAAGCTATCAAACCCAGAATCCCCAAGGAAGCTAACAGAGCCGCTAATAGTCCTTGTAAAGGAACTTTCTTTGATGGCTGTGTGGGGCTGATATTTGTAGGTATAAATTTTCTTAACCAATCCACAGCCTCCCCAGGGGAACCCAGTCTATTCTGCTGCTCTAGCCACACATCCAAATGAGGCTGCTCCATTGTTTCCATGATGATACAGTGGAGAACCAAACCATTTCTAGTTTCATGCTGAAAATATCCGGCAAATTTGGGGAGAACTGGATGATTCAGACTTGACAAAATAGAGGCTTCTTGGCAAAATAAATCTACTGCTTCTGGGTCATTTGATAACTCTTGATTCAAGACTTTGAGGATTTTAGGCGTGTTTTGTTCAGTGGCTGCATAGACTTTACTAAACCCAGTTTTGTCACTCAACAAACTGAGCACCCGATAACGTCCTAGTAGTTCCAACGAGGAACCGCAACTCTGACAAAACCGGTCTTGATTATTTGGGTGATGAGGTTGAGGACAAACTGGATTAATACAAAGGCTCATGATCAAATAATGTCAAAGTCAGGCTGCTTTTATTTACGTTCTGCTAGAAATGCTGCTACAGTCCGGTTAAATGCTTCCGGTTCTGTCAAAAATGGCCAATGATTACCAGGAACTTGGCAAAGGCGCAAATTCTTTAAATAAGTTTTATAAGGTTTAATTTGCCAGTTTAGGCGGTTCAGACCTTGTTCTGGTTGTATGAACAGGGTAGGAGTATCAACGGGGGAAATAAAACCGGGTACACACATAACATCTGCAAAAATGCGATCGCGAGCCGCTATAGTAAACTTACTACCCCAACTCCCATCAGGTTTTTGTTCAATTCCCCCTTGAAATACCTTTTGTTGTAAAATACTCCATCCTTGATATTGTTTTAACTGACGCCCTTGTGCTTCCGCTTGTGCGTAACTAGCAAACGGTCCCATACCCTTGAGGAAAGATAGGTAACGGTACAACAGGGGGAAAGTTAACCGCAATAAACTAGGCATTTTCCAGATAAAAATCGGGTCAACTAAAACCATACTGCGTAAACGTTGCGGGTTTTTTCTCGCCCAGATAGCGGCGAGTTTTCCTGTCCAAGAGTGACTGACCACATGGGTAGAAGACCATCCCAGATGATCCATCAGGGCTTCCAGGTCTGCGATCGCACTTGCAAAGGTATAATCATCTTCTGGCTTGCTGCTTTCACCATGACCACGCATATCTGGGGCAACTATGTGGTATTGTGGGGCTAGGTCATCTCCCAAGCTAGACCACACCAAAGCGTTGTCAGCTAAACCATGCAACAACAATAAAGGTTCTTTTCCTTCTTTCCACTCTAAATAGGAAAGTTCGATATCAGATTTTGATAAGGTTTGACGGAAAGGCATGGCAACAAAAGTATAGGTTTATACAACCGCTTAGAGTCAACAGTCAACACTCATCATAGATTAGACCATGGCATAACCCAGAGACTAGAGACAAATTTATTTAATTTTTTTTCTATGTTGAGAAATATAATGATGCAACAGGATAAAAAACATCAATATATAACTGGAATAAATAGCAATACTGAAAGTAACAAATGTAGGTAGATTCAGTATTTTAATCAGGTTTATGGTGAGAACACTGAAAATTATACTAGCTAAAAAAGCTAATAAATCCTTATTCAAAATATTCTCCTAAATCCTATTTATAACCACTTCATCTACTAATAATTTATTCATGAATATGAATACCGTAAACAAAGTTACTGATCAAGGACTTTGGGAGATCATTTAGATTTTTTTTAGAAAATATAGAAATCCGGTTTGGTTTCTGAATTGATTTGTCTAGGTAGGGAACAGGGAACAGCTATCAGACCCTACAGATGTTTGTTAGTTGCCGCAAAACATTGTTAAATATTTAAATATAATAACTATTGAGGTCGTCAAAATGTTATCAAGTTACCGAGGCGCAATTTTTGATATGGATGGCCTGATATTTGATACAGAAAGTATTGCTCGATGGGCGTGGAAACAGGCGCTCAAAGAGCATGGCTATATAATGAGCGATAATTTATACAGGTCACTCGTAGGACGAGACTTATCATGGCGGGAAAAATTACTCAAAAAAGTTTACGGAGAAAGTTTACCATTTGACTCAGTGACCACCCAACGTATCGCCATTGGTGATGAGCGGGAATTACGAGAAGGTCTACCAATGAAACCAGGAGTTTTAGATTTGCTGCAAAGACTCAATGACCTGGGTATGATGATTGGATTAGCCACCGGAACGGGACGTACTAGAGCCATGCGACGTTTAACAAATGCGGGGATTAACCAATATTTCACCATAATAGTCACCAGTGAAGATGTAGCTGAGGGTAAACCAGCACCAGATATTTTTCTAGAAGCGAGTCACCGCATGAAAATTGCGCCCGCAGAGTGTATAGTCTTTGAAGACTCATGTGTGGGGGTGGAAGCTGCTTTTGAGGCGGGAATGTGTGCCATTATGGTTCCCGATATTGAACAACCATCCCCTGAAATTAGCAATTTAGCTTATGGAGTTTTCAAATCCCTGGAAGAGGTGGGGGAATTATTACCACCAAGGGTTAAAGAATTGAAACTTCCTGGGAAACTAAAACACCCAAACATGAATTAGGAATTACCTGTAATTGCTTCGATTGTAGCCACTACTTCCCCAGTTTGACTGGTATTATAACCCCCAATCGCCTCTAGCTGTGAGAGTACCCGCCGATGTCCTAAAGTACCCAGTAATTTTTGTACAGGTGCTTCATCTAAGTATGGCTGGAGAACAGCTAAGTCGTATCTTGATTCTTGTAAAGGGATGAATCCTAAGCCAAAGGCCGCGGCCACAGATGCAGTGCTGATACCAGATGTTACTTTCCCCGTAGCAACCGCTTGGGCTACTTCTAAGTGTCCGTGGAGAATGTGGTCAAATCCTTTGACGGCTGTAAATGGTATATTTGCCTCTTGTAGCGATCGCTCCAACACTTGGCGACTACCTGACCCAGCTTCGCGGTTAGCAATGGTGACACCAGGTTGGGCTAAATCTGCAATACTTTTTAATCCCAAGGGATTATGGGGTTGGGTGAGCATCCCCTCTTCCCAGATACCCAGGTTAATTAACACCGTCGTCGCATCTTTGATGATAGAACGCACAAAGGGTGTATTATATTCTCCTGTCTGGGAATCGTACATATGCATACCCGCCAGATGAACTTCCCCCCGGCGCAGTCGGTGCAATGCTGTCATACTGTTATCTAAAATCCAGTGTACTCGCAGGTGAGGATGCCAACGTTCCGCAGCGCGGGCCCATAGGGATAAAGCCGGCGCACAACCTGCCAAAATCACTGTATCATACAGATTTACCGGTTCATCTAGCAACTGGACGACCATGGTATTTTTACCAGGTAGGCGATCGCCTTCCCCATCAGCTGGTATCATTTCAGTACGAAAGGCATCTTGACCAATTAAAGGATGAGCAATCCATTGATTACCCACTTGGGCTAAAATTAGCCGCAACCCCTCACCTAGGGGTACATTATAGGCGGGTACTGCGGTGATTGCCGGTAAATCTTGCTCTAACCAAAATAAATCTTCTACTTGACAACCCAGGGCTTTTGCCAATCGTAGGGCTATAGTAGTGGATGGTGCATATTGTCCCGACTCTACACCGCTAATAGTTTGACGAGTAACGCCAGCCAAATTAGCTAAATCTTGCTGACTCATACCCAAGCGGATTCTGGTTTGTTTTAACTTGTTGCGAAGTTCGTCCTGTTTGACCACGTTCTAGGCGTTCAGTTTTTGTGGTTTCTTCTTTAAAATAGCGTGAAATGGTGATGATTGTCTTGATAGGGATAGGGTGGCGTTAACCATTAATTTTTTCTACTCCTGGATTAAAAAAAGTTTCCCCATATCTAAACGCACATACCATGGGAAAGGTTTATATTTTAAATTAACCCATTTCTCCTTAAATACTTCGGCTTGCAAGTGATAATCATCACCGTTACTGACTGAATTGTGCAGTCGTAAATATAACGTTACCCTGTGGGGTGTTTCCCTAGTCTTGATTAACCAGCACGGGAAAGTATTCTCACCATGAGGGTCATCTGTAAAATCTAGATGATGGGCGCGAATACCTATATAAGCCGGGGATTCCGGCCAAGGTTCCCTGACTTTGAGAGTACATTCCCAATCTAAAGCTTTAACTTGACTGTCCGATACTACCTTGACTGGGGAAAAGTTTTTACAACCTGTTAACTGGGCTGTGGTGTAAGTATTGGGATGGGCGAAAATATTTTGTTTATCATCGTTAGCAATAATTTGACCTTGAGACATGACTAACAACTGTTGACATACCTCATAGGCTTCTTCTAGATTATGGGTCACAAATAGGGTCACCCCTGAATAAGTGCTCAGAGTTTGAATTAATTGTTCTTGTAATTGGTGGCGCAGATAGGTATCAAGAGCGGAAAATGGTTCATCTAATAATAATGCTTCTGGTTTAATTGCTAAAGCTCTAGCTAAAGCTACCCGTTGTTGCTGTCCTCCCGAAAGTTGATGGGGGTAGCGGTTCTCTAATCCCTGTAACTGGACAGCTAGTAATTGCGCCTTTACCTGTTGTTTAATCTCTAACTTCGATAACCCTTGAGGTAAACCAAAAGCAATATTTTCCATCACAGTCATATGAGGAAATAAAGCGTAATTCTGCATTAAGAAACCAATGCGGCGATCGCGTGGAGGTAAATTAACTCCCTGACGAGAATCAAATAACACCCGCCCATTTAAAATAATCACTCCTTTTGTAGGTGTTTCTATACCAGCAATACAGCGCAAAATCATACTTTTCCCAGCGCCTGAACCTCCCAAAAACCCCAAGGTATTACCATCACCACTAAAACACACTTGCAGGTGAAAGCCGGGAAGTTTTTTGTCAATATCTACAAATAATCCTGATTTAGTGTTAGAAGCAGTTTGACATTTCTGATATTCCTGATTTCTCAGTCCTATGGGAAATGGCGAACTTGGCTGTTTATTCTTCCCCCGGTTTTCTTGCCACAAGTTAACTGCAATAATCCCCGATAGGGAAATACTCATGATCGCGATCGACCAAAACCAGGCCTCATTCATCGCCCCAGCTTCCACAGCAAAATAAATTGCCATAGGGATATTTTGAGTTTGTCCGGGAATATTACCCGCTAACATCAGGGTAGCCCCAAACTCACCTAAAGCCCGCGCAAAAGCTAAACTGGTGGCCGCCACAATTCCGGGAAATGCGAGGGGTAAACTGATGCGCCAAAAGATGGTTGATTCAGAAGCTCCCAGGGTTCTGGCTACTCTTAAAAGATTGCCATCAATTTGTTCAAAGGCTCCTAAAGCTGTTTTATACATAATGGGAAATGATACCACAGTGGCAGCAATGGCAGCACCATACCAAGTAAAAACAATGCTGAAATTCAACGGCTGCATCAGTTTACCCCCAGGGCCATTTCTCCCAAAAAATATTAGTAATAAAAAGCCTACAACTGTAGGTGGTAAAATCAAAGGTGCGACAAAGATTCCTTCAATGAATGACTTGGCTTTACCCTTGTATCCTAACATCCAGTAAGCGGACAAAATCCCCAGGAAAAAGGTAATAACTGTGGCCAGTAGTGAGGTCTTTAGTGATATCCACAGGGGTGATAAATCCATATTAATTAGTAATTTGTGTATATTTACAGAAAATTATACAAATATTGTGGTGTGGTCATCTTACCCAGCACCACCGCCCCCTTGAAAAAAGGACACAAAACCAAGATATGCTATTAACTCACAATAAACCCGTATTTCCTGAGTATAGCTTTTGCTTGATTACTTGATAAAAAATTGAGAAATTCTTTGCCCGCAGGGATATTTTTACTGGTTTTAATTACCGCCATGGGATAAACAATTGCAGAGTGGTATTTTTCATCAGCAGCCACTACAACTTTGACTTTGCTAGAAATTTTGGCATCTGTGGCATATACTAAACCAGCATCAGCATCACCACTTTCTACCGCTGCTAAAACTTGACGCACATTATTAGCTAAAACTAATTTAGGCTTCACTTGCTCAAAAATACCCAGTTTTCTGAATACCTGGTCTGCGTATTCTCCCGCGGGGACACTTCTGGGTTCTCCCACAGCGATTCTCCTAACTCGAGTCTGTGTTAAATTGAAAAAGCTATTAATGCCCGTGCTATTCTTGGGGACAATCAAGACTAAGCGGTTATTTGCCAAGTTGGTACGAGTACCCGGTAGTAAAAGTCCTTTTTGTTCTAGTGCATCCACTTGTTTTCTAGCAGCAGAAATAAATATATCTACTGGAGCACCTTGTTCAATTTGTCGTTGTAGTGCGCCAGAAGCCCCAAAGTTATATGTGATATTGACATTTGGTTTACTTTGTTGATAAATGTCCTGTATTTCTGTGAGTACATCTCTGGTACTAGCAGCAGCAGATACCAGTAAGTTTACCTTTGACTGTCCTGCTGAAGGTATGAAAGTGATTAAAGGGAAGGTAATAGCTAGGATACAGCTAGTAACTGCTAGACCAATCCAACCCAGAATCTGTCTTCTATTCATATTTTTATTTTTACTGTGTAACTAAAATTTCCAGGCGGCTATAAAGCTGCTGGTTCATATTTACACATTAACTGAATTTAAATTCTGTAGCAATTATAACTGACATAATGCCAATATTTCTGCTTTTATCTGGCAATTAAGACATAAAACCCACTTCAAAGCCAGTAATAACAGTAGTTTTGGTAATTACTACCCTCTAATGACAAGTTTTTTAACTTCTAGCCAAAATTTCTGCTCTTTTACCGGGATGAAATTTACTTTTGTTACCGCCAAAATGATTTTCAGGGTGAGAGGATGTTTGATAAGTATTAAACAGGTAATTTTTATCTTAGGGAACAGGGAACAGGGAATGAGGAATGAGGAATGGGTAACACCGAACACACCAAAACAATAAAATCCAGTCCCCTCCCCTTACAAGGGGAGGGTTAGGGAGGGGTCAAACAATAGTTGATACACTAATCATGACTTATCAAACATCCTCTTAGTCCAGCATGACCGGAAAATTAAACAAGAGAAAATAGAGTTTTAGTGATTTTAGATTTTAGTCATCATCGCCACTGACATATATAAAAATAAGGATTTCTCAGACTTAAATTATTAGCTAAACAAGACAATAATCACGATTATAAGTCTATTTAAAACTGTTTTTGTCCTTGACTTTCTTGATTTAGGTGAATAAAAATAGCAGTAACAGTTAAGCGAACCGAGTTTAATTGTTAAACAGTAAACAACCAATCAAAGATTACTTGAGGAGCAAATAAAATGGCTAACATTATTCTTTCTGAACTCAACAATGCTGGTGTGGAATTATTTCAAGATTCTGAAAGTTTTCTCAATGAACTTAAAGATGTAGATGCTATTTCCGGCGGTGGCGACACTGTTTACACTACCAATACATACGTCACCGATATGTCTACATTAACTAAGTTAGCTGAAGCCTTTGTAAGCACCTATGCTATTGGTCATGTTACCTTCCTAGCTAAGTCATTTAGTCACGGTTACTAATGACTTGAATCGCTGCATTTAATTAGGATCTCAGTTTACTAGATAGCTGTTCAGGGATACATCTATTAATTATTATCCCTGACGGCTAATTCCGGAAAAAACCATCGCTACAAATACTTGAGGAGCAAATAAAATGGCTAACATTATTCTTTCTGAACTCAACAATGCTGGTGTGGAATTATTTCAAGATTCTGAAAGTTTTCTCAATGAACTTAAAGATGTAGATGCTATTTCTGGGGGTAGCACCATTGATTCTAATAGTGGATATGTCAGCGATATTTCTACATTGACTAAGTTAGCTGAAGCCTTTGTAACCACCTATGCTATTGGTCATGTTACCTACCTAGCTAAGTCATTTAGTCACGGTTACTAATGACCTCATCGCTCCATTTAATTAGGATCTTAGTGTACTAGATAGCTGTTCAGGGATACATCTATTAATTATGATCCCTGACAGCTATAGCATTTCCCACCAGGGAATCAATTAGTGTCTACTTCAATAGACACCATTAGTGAGGAACTTTTCCAGGTTGGGGACATCTACCCAACTTGATGTTGTGTGAGATTTATGAGATAAATCCATTAACAATTGAGAATAAACCCCTTCTCGCAAAGATGGGACTATTAGCTGTTGGCGTTCAATTCCTTGTACCCATTGGTCTACTACACGGGTAAATGCACAAATACGCCCGTCTGCGTGATGTTGGGGAAAAACTAACCGGTTGGGTATTTCAATTTCCTGCAGAGGTTGACCAGGTTGGGAACCCCACACCCTAAATCCATGTATATAATCTTTTTGATTTTCACTACCTAAAACTAGGGTACCGCGATCGCCATACACTTCTATCCAATGTGTGCGAGATGCGTAAACTACAGCACTGATCGCAACTTGACAAGGTGTACCATCAGCTAATTCTAAAGATAGCAGACAGTTGTCATCTGTATTTACTGGTTTTAATTCCCCGCTACCGGGGTCAACCCGTGCGGGAATAGTGGTACTCAAGTAAGCGTTTAATTTGCTGACTGGTCCAAAGAGCCAGGAGATATAATCAAAGGCGTGGGAACCTAAAGAACCTAAAGCACCGCCTCCCTGATCTTGACAGGAATACCAGTTCCATGGGCGCTCAGTATCCGCGCGGGAAGAACCTAACCAATCAATTTTAATTAAGCGCTTGTTACCTACATAGTTTTTAGCTAATAATTCGGCGAATAATTGCCATCCTGGAACAAAGCGAAATTCAAAATCTACTATAGCAGTTACGCCTTGTGCTTGGGCTAATTGATATAATTCCTTAGCTTCTAAGACATTTAAAGTTGTGGGTTTTTCTAATAATAAGTGTTTCCCAGCTTGCAGGACTGCCTTAGCCATTTCATAGTGGAGAAATGGGGGTGTTGCTATACTCACCCCTTGCACTGCTGGTAATGCCAAAATATCGGTAATATTGTCGCAGGCGTGGGGGATATTATGAGTATGGGCGATGGTTTGGGCTTGATGAATATCTCGATGATAAACAGCCACTATTTCGGTGCGATGATGGGCTTTAAATCCGGGAATATGGACTTTTTGCCCAAATCCAGTACCAATAACCGCCACACCGATTTTATTTTGATTTATGGGGATTTGAGAAGGCATAAAGTCAAGATGGGGTTTTCCCGTTAAAATTTTAGTATTTCTCGGTCATAGTTATCGGGAAGGGGTTCTATTTCCCAGACTATACCTTCTCCTGGTTTTAATGCAACCTCTATATAAAGTTGTTCCACCGCAGTGGTGGCCATATCTTCATTGTTGGGAAATGGTTGTAAGTCTTCCGTGAGCAGTCTAAGTTTAAAACCCCCAGGAATGGCTGCGCCTATAATAGTATGACGTAACTCAAACCGCCAATGTGTGATCTGGGGTTGACCTTGGGGTGTAATCACCAGTTCATATAATTGACCCGCGATCGCTAGTTGGCGCGATAAAATCACTCTTGGTTGATTTTCCGTCACATTTCGCGCCCCAGCCCTATTGGGTTGCAGATTGATCTTTTCCCACCCCAGTACAATTTCCGACACACCGCTGTTTAACCATTGTGTCACTGAGCGTTGTTCTGGTAGTCCCAAACGTTGTTCATATAAACGTTGTCGCCAACCCCCATGGGCAATTAATCCCCCCCACAATGGAAAAGGCACTGTTAAACCAGGGTTAATCATGGCTGGATTTCCCAGGCGGGTAATTAAATTTTCCGCTTGTGCTTGTGGTATAGTTGGTAAATCTATAGTGGCAGTTCGTGTAACTTCATCACTAGAAAATTCTCGCGCTACCCCTAACACACTCATATCAGTAATAATATAATCTTGCTCCAGAGCATAAGTGCGATCGCTTGGCTGATAATTACCCTTGGTTTTGAGTCGTTTATGGGTACAATAACCCCAAACCCTAACATAGCCATCATCTGGTTCTACTTGCACTCCTAAGTAATAATCCCCCGCCCAGGTAGGAATATCTACCCATTCCTGGGGTACACGCAATTCACTACAATCAATATTTTCAGTGGGAACCAAAATAAATCTCACTGCGTCTACTGTGACAGCAGTACCATTCACTAGCTCCCAAAAACTGGGTAAAGCCGTAGTATGAGGCCAAACTTGGGCTTGGGGTGTGAAGTCTGACTGTAACCAAGGTAAGACAGCACCCAAACAGAGTTCATTGATATAGGCTTGATAATTGTTCCGGGGGTGAATTGCAGATTGTATGGTATCTGGAATTGCCAAAATTATGTCTGTAAACACACAATTTAAGAAGGGGGTATTAATATTCATGGGGTTTTCTCCGGATAATTTGGCGGCTTTTCCTCTACGCATTAAGTAGAAATGCTGTAGTAATTTTGCAACCATTCCTCAATCACAGGACTCATGCTAGTTAGTAGGTCTGTGTTGACGGAAATATGCAAAGTATTCCGACTCCAATTAGCCAGAGTTCGCAGTAATATTGTTTTAGCTGTTGTCAATCGCCGGGACACTGTATATTGCTTGATTTCTAACTGTTTGGCAATCACATCTTGATTTTGCTGTTGACCATAGTATAGTTGTAAAATCTTTTGCAATTGCGGTTCAAGTTGGGTGATGGTATCCCCTAAAACTTGGTTAATCTGCATTTGCACACCAGCGCGGGTTTGGGCTTCTTCTGCGGCGATCATTCCATCGATTAAAGATGATTGTTCGGTTCCTGGTAGATCTACCCCTGGTAGATAATCAAGGGAATCCCTCCTGGGGTAAAGATATTTTCTCACCGCTGTGGCCGCACTTAGCAGCCAGTTTTCTAAGGTTTGGGGGTTGACTTTAGAGCAAGTTTGTGTATTATACATTTGGGCGATCGCTTGCCAAATTTGCTCATCCGGTGGAGCTAGTTGGCGACAATTACCAGGTTGGGGGATATACAAAGTTTTAAAACATTGCCAAGCCACGATATAAGTGTTAATCCTATCTGAGGAGAACCCAGCATTTTTGAGAGCGTCATGGAATCGCCTTTGTGATGTTTTCCTTAACAGACCCCAGTCTGTACAAATATCCACTTCCCCAACTTGACGACAATATTCCCGGATAGCATTCCCAAACACAATACTGGCATAACTTTTAAAACTACTGCTGTAATTAGGATTAAAACCTTGGAAAACTTTATTAACTTGGGCGATCGCTATCTGAAAACAATCTGATATTTTGTATTGGGTACTCAGGAAGTTAGCCACTGTTTTTTGAGAACTCCAATAGCAAGCTTCTTGTAAATATGCTGTCAGATGTTGCTGGGCCAAAAATTTAGTTTCTGCAACTTCCCACGACTTATACCAATACATAACCCAAAAGTTTTCAGTTGTATTTTTTGTTGTTTGTTGCAGACAACTTTGAATGCTGCGACGCAATCTTGATTCTGTCGCCCAATGACTGAATCTGTCTCCCTGAAACTGTAAGAAAGTGGAAAAAATTTCCATGATAGTAGTCCGGGGTTGCATAGAAAATGAGAACCTGACCTAAAGAAAAAATGCCAGGTAAAACAATACCAGCACTTTACTACACAAAAGATAATCACAATATCTAAAAAAATGCGGTTTATGTTGATTCACTAAATAACTTTAGATAACATTTGGGAGAACCAATAATCTTGGGAAATTTTCAACAGATCAAGATTAATAGTTTTAGCCGTTTTCACCAGTTTTTTAGTGAGTGTTAGATAAAATTGGAGACAGGGTAAATACTATTGAAAAACAAATTAAAGTAGTAACTATCAGACTTGATAAGTCTCTTATCCAAGATTTATCAGCTGTGGAACGCCGCGAGTTATTGGAATCTTTAGAATCACCACCAAGACAGCTTTCGTCAAACGTCAAAATTCATACCACAAAATGGTGATCGCCTTTATCCAGTGCCAAAGGCGATCGCATATTTCAGTAGTTACCCGGATAAACCAGTTAATGTATGTTGATATTCCCTGGGAGTTGAACACCAACTCATCCTCAATAACAAGGGTTAAGTATCAACGTTTTTCCATGCCAAAATTTACCTGTCCGTACTTGCTAGCGTTGCTTTTGAGGATATCCTCGTTGAATGCCGATGAAAATTTCTTGGGATAATCGTATTTAGAGATTGCATTTAGACAATACTCGTCACTGCTGGGCAGTTTAGAGAACCCTATGAGTATTCCAAAGTCCCTAACGATGCTGTATCTGTATTTACCAGTCAAAATTCTTGACTTTAGCATCTTTTGTTGAAGAATACTGGCCATAGTTGCCTGGCAGAGATACATTTTATTTCCTCCTGCGAAGAAAGGAACAAAGCGCCTCGGTCTATCAATTTCACAAAAGTCAAGAACCGCCGCTTCAATACCAGGAAATTCTCTGTCTTGATAGTCATCCATTATTATGATACCATATTTTGAGACATATGGAGAAAACATAATTAGTTGCTGATAGACCTCATGATATTCATGTCCTGCATCAATATGCAGAATCCGAAGAGACCTTGAAAATCTTTCGTCCAATTCAGTTGCAGAAATATTGGCAGTATCGCCCACCACGAAGTCAGTCCTTGACTGTGATTCCCCATATTGCTTTAAGTTATTTCTTGCCCTGTCCAGCATATCTCCTGGAAAAAGATCAAAGGCATGGGCATACTCTGATTCTGTTAAGAAGTGACTAAGGAGTACGAGGGACTTACCTTCAAATACTCCAACCTCGCAGATGTCACCTGTAATGCCAAGTGATTTTTGCACAACGTCTAACAACCAAAATGAGATAATGTCGGCAGGGAAAAACCAACCATTTATTTGCGAAGATTCTTTATTTAAGTACTGTTCCAATCTTGCTTTTTCCATGGTTTAAAACCTTTAAAAAGTATAAAATGACTCTAATATAACTCTGTTATAATCCAACTTCCCAGTGGTAACAGTTGCTGATCACCTTTCCAGCTTGTCCATAAACCAATGGGTTGGAGAAACGCTTGGGAGGTTTTCATTAAGTTGATCTCCCCGGGTACTGGGGATATCCTCACAATACAAAATTTACCATAAAAAAAGGCGGAATCAGTAGAGGCTGTTTAAGTCAGCCTAACAAAGTTCGTTTGTGGACTCTTCAGAAATCCCCGGTTTTGAAAACCGGGGAAGCTTCAGAACTTTACTGGTGGTCAAACTTAGGGAATACAGATTAGCCAGTGTTTAGTGTACAATTTATAAGGAATTGACCGAAAAGAACAGCCAATGAGATAATTTCGGCTCCAAAATAAATACTAAAATCGCAAAATCTAGAAATTGTTATGTTGATAAGTGCCGTTGTTGCATATTTACATTACTTGGGGTTGATGTTGTCTTTTGGAGCGCTAGTTTTAGAGATATTCATCTTAAACTCTCAAAAGGAGTTGAGCTTAAATGAGGCTTGGAAAATTGTCATCGCTGATACAGTATATGGGATATCAGCAGTAATGATTTTAGCTACAGGTGTATTACGTGTTCTTTACTATGGTAAAGGCTCCGAGTACTATTTAAATAATCCTGTTTTTTATACAAAAGTAGCCATCTTTCTGTTAGTAGGTGGTTTGTCTTTGTATCCCACAATTTCTTTTATTAGTTGGGTTCCTGCTCTACAAAAAGGCACAGCCCCCAAGGTAGAATCAACTCAAGTAAATCGTCTCATCTGGTTAATTAGAACTGAAATTGTTGGTTTTGCACTGATTCCCCTGTTGGCTGCACTCATGGCCAGGGGAATAGGTTACCCAGTGAGTTAAGTAATTACAACGTCCCTAGCAAATCCTGCAAGCGATCACGACCATCCCGAAACACCGGCCAACCGTCCCCCACCAATACGGCCTCTACGTGGGGTAGTGCTGCTAGGCGTTGCACAGAAGCCACAGCCGCTTCACGGTTGAGCAACTTCTCATCAGGTAAGATGGTTAAACTCCCAGCCTTGCGGGCGCGTACAAGGTCTCCTGTAATCAAAGTTGTTTCCTCTAGTAACAAGGCCAACTCCCCCGGTGTCTTAGAACCGTGGAGTTCTAACACCTTTAACCCGGGGACAACTTCATCACCATCACCTAACCAGCGATCGCAACGTATGGGAAAACTACCCTTTTCCTTCACAGGACCGGCTATTTTAGCATAAGTTTGGTCAGCGATTTCCTTAGCAGACCTAATATGCTCAGAATTAGTCAACACAATCCAACGCACACCACCGAGGGATTGCAAATGATTCCAATCATGATTTGATAAAGCCACTGGGTCAATGAGGATATTTCCCTGTGGACGTACCCAAGCAACCCCATGGAAATCAATATTTCTTGTGGGATTGAAAGTAGACCAGCCATATAGATCCGGACGGTGTAGAGATTTCATAAAAATTCTGGTTTAGTACCTTCAATAGCTCTGGATTTATAGTTCAATTTCAATAATGTATCAATAATCCCATCTTTAATTCAATGCTTATAGCCATTTTTTTGCAATTAGTCCCTGGGTGAGCAGCTTAACCACTCAATTACTGGCAAACTATTTTAGAGGATGTTTGTCAAGTCATGATTAGTGTATCAACTATTGCTTGACCCCACCCAGTCCCCTTGTAAGGGGAGGGGACTGGATTTTATTGTTTGGGTGTGTTCCCCAATCCTTCCTATTCCCTATTCCCTTTCCTCACTGATAATTTCTCAACTCAAATAGGATGACTATAGTCAGGATATGATTTTATCAAGCCTTTTTCAGGCTAATGAAGTACACATCAATTACCTATTCCGGTGTTCCCTGAAACTAAACAACTTTGTACGTCATGAGCATGGGAAATGCTATATCAATCAAATTTACGAAAAAAATGCCATTGACCCTAAAAAAAATCTAATTACTGTTATAAGTAGTGCCTATGTCAGTAATTCAGGAGGTATTTACGATGATAATGATGATGACTGAAACCATGACTACTCAAATGCAAAACTGCATCAACGCCTGCATGGAATGTCACAAAATCTGCCTGGAAACCATGACTCACTGTATGAGCAAAGATGGTAAGCAAATCAACAAGGGCATTATGAGTATGGTGCGTGACTGCTCAGAAATATGTATGATGTGCATGAACATGATGATGGGCGGTTCGGAATTCATGGGGCGCACTTGTATGCTTTGCGCTGAAATGTGCGATCGCGTTGCTACCGCTTGTGAACAGAGCCAAGATCAAAAGATGATGCAATGTGCAGCCTCGTGCCGTCGGTGTGCTGAAGCCTGCAGATCCATGAAAATGATGCCCGCCTAACTATCGCACCTAGATATACCTAGATATACTTAGATATAATTTAGGCCTTTTCACCTAATTTATTGAAAAAACGAGAGATGTAAACGGTGTCTACATCTCTCCTTCGTCAATCCGACTTAAACAAAAATCTAGATAGCAGAGAAGTAAACCTTAGACTTCACAGGGTCAGGATTCATAGTTTTATCACCAGGTTGCCAACCAGCGGGGCAAACTTCCTCAGGGTGAGACTGAACATGCTGAAGTGCTTTTAATGTCCGCAGAGTTTCATCAACACTGCGACCAAAGGCCAAGTTATTAATGGTAGCGTGCTGGAGTACACCATCTTGATCGATGATAAACAGACCACGCAAAGCAATACCGGCGCTGGGGTCAAGGACGTTGTAAGCGGCGCTAATTTCTTTCTTAATGTCGGAAACTAGGGGATAATTGAGGTCACCCACACCACCAGCCTTGCGGTCAGTTTGAATCCAGGCTAGGTGAGAGAACTCGCTATCCACGGACAGACCGAGGACTTCAGTGTTAATTTGCTTAAATTCTTCGTAGCGATCGCTAAATGCTGTGATCTCAGTGGGGCAAACAAAGGTAAAGTCTAGGGGGTAGAAAAACAGAACGACATACTTACCACGGTAGTCGGAAAGTTTAATTGTCTTAAATTCTTGATCTACCACAGCAGTTGCTGTAAATTCAGGAGCCTGTTGACCAACACGGAGG
This sequence comes from uncultured Nodularia sp., assembly GCA_903911355.1. GTDB lineage: Bacteria > Cyanobacteriota > Cyanobacteriia > Cyanobacteriales > Nostocaceae > Anabaenopsis > Anabaenopsis arnoldii. The sequence continues at coordinate 79,847 of CAIWDD010000040.1, forward strand.
CATCCTTCTGTTGCGTAAGTAAGGGACATGAAGCCAATTCTCCTTAGACTAAAGACTGATATACGTAAAAGAGCGTTGAAACTCGGGTCAGTTTACACTTACCCGTCTAAAATTTAATTACAAACTGTTACGACTATATCATAGTCATAACGATTTTGAGTAAAAAATGCCTGATTTAGACACAAGAGAATGGTTACTAACTAATGGCTTGGGCAGTTTTGCCAGTGGGACAATTTCCGATGTTCGCACCCGCACCTATCATGGTTGGCTATTTGCCGCCACTAATCCCCCCTGTGGGCGTACCCTGTTGTTTTCCCACCTGGAAGCAAGTTTAGAAGTCTCAGGAAAGGTGATCCCACTAGGGACAAACTACTGGGGTAATGATGAAATTGCCCCCCAGGGTTACAAGTTGCTGCACTATTTTGATATTAACCCAGTTCCCCAATGGATTTGGAGACAAGACAATTGGCAACTCAGTAGAGAGTTAATCATGCCCCACTTTTTAGGGGATAGTTGTAAACATCAGCTACTAATTAAGTATTATTATCAGGGTAAAATCTCAGTAAAACTACGATTACGGTTACTGATAGGCGATCGCGATTTTCACCACCAACAAAAAGGTCATCCAGGCTTAGAGTTTTCACAATTATTGGGTAAAAATCAAGTTTGTCTCCAAGCAAAATTTCCGGGGGGATTCGGTACACCATGGTATTTGCGCTGGAGTCGGGGGGAATATCAAGCTAATGCGGTTTGGTATTGGAATTATTTATTACCAGAAGAGAAAAAACGAGGATTAGGCGATCGCGAAGACCTCTACAGCCCTGGCTACTTAACAGTTAAACTAGAACCGGGAGATGCCATTGTTCTAGAAGCACAGATGGGTTTTCCTGACCCACAGCAAGCTCTACTCACCCCAGAAATTTTTACCGCTGCTGTGGAAGCAGAACAAAAAAGACTATCCCAAATTTTTAGCTGGGTAACCCATAAATCCCCCTCATCCCCCATCTGGCAAAAATTATTAAAAGCCAGCGATCAATTTATCGTTCATCGAGCTTCCATCGCTGGTCCCACGGTGATTGCTGGTTACCACTGGTTCAATGACTGGGGACGTGACACCTTGATTGCTATACCTGGTTTAACCTTAGTTACCCGACGCTTTGAACTAGCTAAAGGACTATTACAAACCTTTGGGCGTTACTGTCGTCACGGTCTGATACCTAATGTTTTTCCTGATGTTGATGGTCAACCCTCTTATAACAGTATTGATGCAGCTTTATGGTGGATTGAAACTTTAGGGCTATATTTAGAAGCTACCCAAGATTGGGAATTTTTAGCAGTCCAGTTTCCTATTGTACAACAAATTCACAAAGCCTTTATGGGTGGAACCCATTACAACATCCAAGTTGATGCTACTGATGGCTTAGTGAGTTGGGATGTCCCCGGTATGGCTCTTACCTGGATGGATGTGGTAATTGACGGAGAAGCTATCACCCCCCGCAATGGTAAACCAGTAGAAATCAATGCTCTGTGGTATTCCGCCTTATGTTGGATGAGTAAATGGGCGCAACGCTTAAGGGAAATGCAGTTAGGAGACTCCACCCGCTTGGTAAAGCAAGCCTGGCGTTATAGTCAGCAAGCGGAACAAGTAAAAATTTCTCTACAAAAGTTTTGGAACCCATCAGGTTATTTATACGACACGATAGAATTAGATGACCGCCGTAATGCCCAGATTCGCCCTAATGCAGTGATAGCATTGTCCTTGCATCATTGCGGCTTTTCACCACAGCAGAGCCAAGCTGTAGTAGATTTAGCCACTGTGCGTTTACTTACTCCCTATGGCTTGCGGAGTTTAGATACATCCGACCCTGCTTATATCGGTAAATATATTGGAAATTCCCCACAGCGCGATCGCTCCTACCACCAGGGGACTGTTTGGGCTTGGTTGATTGGCCCCTTTACTCGGGCTTGGGAGCGTTCTTACCCCCAACTACCTTTACCCTTTGATTGGCAACCATTACTAGATCATTTCCTTTGTGATGCCTGTATACAATCGATTTCAGAAATTTTTGATGGGGATTTTCCCCATACCCCTAAAGGTGCGATCGCTCAAGCTTGGTCAGTTGCGGAAGTAATCAGACATTTTCCACAAAGGACATAAAATACCACACGGTTGACGGTTGACGGTTGACTGTTGACTGTTGACTGTTGACAAACCCAAAAATACCTATCCCCGAATTACTCTAATATTTCTACCTTGGGGACTTAGGGCTATTTCCGTGGTGGTTCTGTCACTGATGGGGGGTAAGTCGGGGCGACGGTCAAATATTACTAACCATCCTGTATCTAAATTTAATCCTGATAAATATTTATCTAACTGTATGAGTCCTTGGGGTAAGGGGTCGGGTTTACCCTGTTTCCATACCTTTAATTCCATCCCTAAGACTACATCCCCATAACGCAGACATATATCCATCCTCCCAGAGCCAATGGCATATTCCCGTTCTAAACTCCCACTACCATTGACCACACGGTGTAAAAATGCCATTAATACTAAATGGGGAGCAATTTCTGGGTAAGGGGTACTTTTAAATAATGGTTCCCCGTGTTGTCGCCAAAAGTCTAAGAATAAGTCTAATAATTTTTCTGGGATTA
>CAIWDD010000041.1 GCA_903911355.1 uncultured Nodularia sp.
ACAACCGGGGGTTAGCTCGCTCTGACTTAGGAAACAACCAGAGTGCAATTGACGATTTTGAGACTGCTGCCAATATATTTAAAAGACAAGGAAAAACAAAAGACTATCAAACTGCTATGGATAGAATTAAATATCTGAAGGATGATATTCTATTCTGAAACAGCTTAATGTCAACTCATACTTAACCTAAATCTAGTTCTCCCCTAGAGGATGCTAAAAAGTGGTCTTATCCCTATTGCCAAATCTTAATTAATTGATACACTTATGCTACATTAGCCCAGTTAAGCAGCATCTATGGTACACGTCAAGCGCGTGGAACTCACTAACTTTAAATCCTGCGGTGGTAAGCCTTTTTGTTGATACCAGTCATCTATTAGCACAAAAATTGTCGTCAATAGGGTCGAACCGTCTACCATATTCATTAGGAGACCTCAAGCTTTGGTGTTGTTACCTTTATCTTGGGGTTTCCCCTTCTTTTTTGCTACCCCATCTCACATAAGGCGTATTTACCTACTTTTGAGTCTTGGAAGTAATCACTTCAACTGGTCGCAGGAGTTTATCATTTATCCTAAACCCGCGCCGCACAATTTTTGTAATGGTTTGGTTTTCTAAGTCGTCACGAACTTCTACATCTATAACTTTACACAAGCTAAAATCTGGTTGAGAATCTTGAAAATCTATGGGTTTGACTTGTCGCTGGGACAGTATACTGAGACATTTTTTCTCAATACTAGCAAGAGCTTTTGGTAAACTTGCCCAAGATTTAGGTACAGATTCTATATGCTCTGTGACATAATTTTGTAAAAATTCTAGAGCATCTAACACTTCTAATAACTCTAAGAAAAGTTCTTCTTTAGCTTCAGCACCTAGTTGTTGTTGTTCACGTAAAGCTTGTTGCAAAGAAACTTTTTCTTTGAGAAGATAGGTGACTTCTTGTACTAATTTTTTACGTTGTTCTTGGCTTAATCTAAATATTTCAGGTTCTTTATTCATTTATCTGGAAAAAATCTGTTAAAGTTAATCCTACACTGCGGTCAATTGCCGATATAGCTTCATTATTAGAGATTGCCGCTTCTAAAGTATCAAATTCTGGTAAAAATTCTAAGATAGTTTCTCTGACTTCTACATCGGTAAAATCTTCGCGTTGGAAATCTCTGATATGATCAGGCAAAATTGGTCGTAAGTAGTCAGCTATGATGCGTTCTTGAGGGTTGAGTAAACACTTGCGAGCTTTAGCAATGATATCTGGCGGATATTTGCGCTGCTTCATCGCCCTAGAGAATGCTTGATTAATTACAGCGCTGGTTGCATCTGGCGCAATATCCAAAACTTCGTAGGGATTAGGGTCAATTATTCTAGGTAATTTTTCTTCAAGGCTCATAACAACAATCAATTAAGGTTGTTCTAGGTAGTTTTTGGCTGTGGGACTAGCTATCAAGTCATACCAAAACTGAGCAAAGTCTTGACACTCGCTGAGGTTCCATGAAATGGCTTTGTATTGCTTTTGGCAGAGGTTTTCAATGTTTTCTCGCCACTCTAATTGATCAGAAATTTCTGCTTTCGCTAACCGTAAAGGTGCAACTGCTGAACGCCAACGCGGATATCCTCCTGGCTGGATATCCAGATAATAGCAGCCTTCATGGTAAGCTACGAATTTTTGAGCATAAATCTCAGCTTGAGAGGATGGCTCTCTCTTAGGGCGAATTTGCATAGCTGTGAAAGTATCACCTTCCATACAGGCTAATACAGACTGCCACCATTTTGTATACAATGCCCAAAGTTTCCCGGGTAAAAGATTAACATTCAGTTTTTGGTGATCACGCTGATAATAACCAGGAGTGATAAATAAACCTCTCACCCGCAAGCCACGAATGGGGGGATTACCCATCAAATCTAAAGCTTTGACTTCCAGACGATACAATGTAAACAGCCGAGTGTACTCTTCTGAGTTGCTATCCTCAAGTGTTTTGAGGAAATTTTCTAGTCGTTGTTGCAGTTTTAAGCGAATTTCCTGCCAGTTTATCGGTGTTTCTCCCAACCAAGGAAGATGCTGAAGTGATGGGTTGATGTGTAAGTTAGCGATTGCAGTTGACCAAGCAATAATTAAGTTATCTAACTTGTTAGGATTCACCATAGCATGATAGTAGCTAGCTAACGCCCAGTTATGCAAAGCGTTGATGTTCCACTCATCTAACCAACGCCGTTCTGTAACTTGAGCTATTTTTTGCCAATTTTGCTCTCGCCATAAGGCGATTTCCCAGCGTGGGAGAATGTTTTTATCGAGATTGTCTCTAACTATGGGATCATCACCATATTCTTGGAGAAATTTCCGACTGGCGACTTGAGCTTTCGAGAGATTTCCCGAATCTACCAATGTTTGAATTTCTCGTTTAGCTAGATGAAGCAGGCGATCGCTACCCTGTTGTTGAAAATTTTTTCTCCAAGATTGTACAACCTGATGAGATACAAATTCCCATTCTGTTTGTGCTTTTTGCCAATCACCTTGTTTTGCATAAGCAAATCCCCGGATATAAGCTGCATTTTGGGTATTAATTCCTGATAAGTACCTAATTGCTGTTCCCCATTGTTCATTTTTAATAGCAATAATACTGAGTCTGATACAGCATTCATTTTTCCATTCTGGTGATATAGTGGCTGCATTTTGGTAATGTTCTTCAGCAATTTTAAAATTACCAGCTTTCTCCGCCCATAACCCCAAATTAAAGCAATGTTTCCCCTCAAGAATTTGGGATAGCTTATGCAATAATTTTTGGCCTTGTGGTTGATAAAATTTTTGAACAACTGGTTCAAATAGAATAATTGCTTCTTGAAATCGTCCCTCTTTTGCTAACCACCAGGTTCTGTCTAAGGCTGCCTCATATTCTCGCTTTGCCAGAGGTTCCCAAACTGCAAAATGTTTTTTCAAATCCCTGATTAAATCTTCTTTAATCCAGCGACGAAATAGACGCTTGATTGTAGATTTATAGATGTACCATTCATCGATTACTGCTTCCCCCTTGTGAAGTGCTTCAATGTATTCATGCTTTTGTGCGAGGTTCTCTGCCTGCTGAATTGCTGACTTATAACTGGCGAATTTGTGAAACAATTCAATTACCCCAACTCCCATAATCAGGCGGCTGATTGCGTTAACCCAGTGAACAAGATGCGGCAACATTTGTTATCAAAAAATTTATCTCTCAGAGGATGTTTGTCAAGTCAAGAAAAGCTCAAGTAACGATATTCTGTCAGTAGATAAAAAAGAGACAGAGTTACTTAAGCCATGTCTAAATCATACCCAACAGACTTGACCGATGAACAGTCGGAATTGCTATCAGTGCTGATACCCCCAATAAATTTGGGGTGTCGTCCCCGTTGGGTTAACCTACGCGCTGTGATTAGTGCCATATTTTATGTTCTGTGTGCGGGTTGTCCATGGCGGATGTTGCCAAATGACTTCCCAAAATGGCAAACGGTATACTATTACTTCCGAAAATGGCGCCTGGATGGAACATGGG
>CAIWDD010000042.1 GCA_903911355.1 uncultured Nodularia sp.
GAGCCATTTTTGACAAACTTGATAACCACCAATATAAAAGTTCCACACCTGTTCTGGTACTCCTGTGAATTTATCCCCCTTTTTATTAATCACTACCGCACCTTGAATATATTTAGGATGTCCTGGATCTACGATTTGACCTCCGCCATTTTCTGTAAATTCGGTGATCAGGTTATTTAATTGGGGTGATTTCATCAGGTGTAGTGCTGCTAATTCTTGTCCATATTCTGCAAGTTGACAGAATAGCTCATTGTTGCTGGTGAGGGGGACGCGGGGGAAGTCGATTTTGAGAAATTCGGCGTAACGGGTGCGGTAGGTGGGACTGTGGAAGATGGCGTATATGTAATAAAATATGGTTTCTGCTGTGGGAAGGTAACCAAAATTTGTTTCTATTTTATTTAGGAAGTCTTGTGAGAAATTAGGGCGTTTTTCTTGTTGGAGTTCTTGGGGGTTGGTTGTGTCGGGGTAAAGGTAGAGTGGGAATACATAGCCCCGCTCACGTGTTTTATTTGAAACATGACTATCATCAGTGATTAAATTAGTTGCTAAAACATGTCTCCAGTTATCACTTACTATTTGCCTGCAAACTTGTATTGATAGGTTTTCACCTAAAAGAATATTAGTCATAACCCTGCGTCGAGGATTACAATGAAAACCTTTAGAATTACCAGTATAAAAAGTATAACGAATATCCAGTGGTCGATATATTATGGGTACTATCAAATTTTTAGCATAGTTGGAATTATAATTTGAACTTTTGAGATATCTATTCAAATCATTTTGCGCTAATCTAACCTGCCAGTCATTAGAGTCTTTACCTAAAGAATATTTCTGTCGCGCTAGTTCAACTTCTAATGATGCAAAATCTGTAACAATATTCCAAATATCATTTTTGCTCCATTGAATTGTTAATGCATCTCTGGCAGTTATTATTCCAGAGCTATTAACAGGCATAATATCAGTAATTTGCCAACCTTGTTCATATTCAGTCAGCAACTTATTATTTTGAGGTATAAAGAGATAAAAAGGCTCTTTTGGTGACACTTCATTACTATCGGTAATTTTATAATGATTTTCCCTTAGCCATGAATACTTCCCTTTTTGTTTTTCACGTAATCCCCAAATACTTTTATGTTGAATTGTTGGATTATTGGATGTATTACCAAGCTTTGATGCGATATGTTTTTTTATCAAAAAACTAATAGCAATACCTTGCTGAATATCAAATATATTTTCGTCTTTAGAACCATCAGGGCAACGCTCTTTTTTCTTGACGTTACCATGTAAATCCAGTATACATATATTATCGAATGTCTTCATTAAACTGCGACGCATGCCCCTAAAGGTAGGACTATCTAAAAAGTTATGATTAGAAATGAAAGCTAAAATACCATAACCAGTTTTATTGATTCGGCATTGCCCGAATCTAAAAAATTTCACATAATCATCCTGAATATTTTTCTCGAATTGTAGAGCGCTTCTTTCTTTAATTGGTAAACCGTCAACCAATCGATAAGCATCTACCCATTTTCGAGCAGTTACACTTAAATTCTGAGATTGACTAGAATATGGAGGATTCCCGATTATTGCCATGACTTTTTTGTTGGCTTTGATCTTTATTGCTTGCTCCGCTTCTTCAGCAATAAATTCTTCAAATAAGGTTGCACTCTTGCTAACATTATCTTCTAACGTATTTGTTAAATAAACCCCCAACCGCACCCCACCATCAAACTTATATCCCGTCTCCTCCAAAAACAAACCCAACTTGAGATGACAAATTGCATAGGGAGCCATTAACAACTCAAAACCGAATATCCTCGGTAATAACCTCTCCTTAACA
>CAIWDD010000043.1 GCA_903911355.1 uncultured Nodularia sp.
AACCTACAACTATTACACAGACATTGCCACGACAAGAAGACAGCCAGCGATGGAAGTCTTATAGGTGTTCATGACAAGAACCATACCACTGAGGAGCCGTATGAGGTGAAAGTCTCACGTACGGTTTTGTAGACGAGTCGGATGGGCGACTGTCCGGCTTAGTTTAATATACCATTGATATGATTGGTGGAAAAATGATTCAGCTTAAACAAAAACATTCATATCTGGAGCATACTGCATCTTGACAGCAGTTCAGGGTGCTTTAATGTGATAATTATTTTCAAAATTTAGGAGATAGCCTTGGTAAATACCACAATTAAAACCACAAAGTCACAAGAAATTTTTGCTGCTGCTCAAAACTTGATGCCGGGAGGAGTGAGTTCTCCAGTTCGCGCCTTCAAATCTGTAGGTGGACAACCCATAGTTTTTGACCGGGTAAAGGACGCGTATATCTGGGATGTAGATGGTAACCAATATATTGATTATGTAGGTACTTGGGGGCCAGCTATATGTGGTCATGCCCATCCAGAAGTAATTGCAGCCCTCCATGAGGCCTTAGAAAAAGGGACTAGCTTCGGCGCACCCTCAGTACTAGAAAATGTACTGGCAGAAATGGTCATTGATGCGGTTCCTAGCATCGAAATGGTGAGATTTGTAAATTCCGGTACTGAAGCCTGTATGGCAGTACTGCGGCTCATGCGGGCTTTTACCAACCGGGAAAAAATCATCAAGTTTGAGGGTTGCTACCACGGTCACGCCGATATGTTTCTAGTCAAAGCTGGTTCTGGTGTAGCCACACTGGGGTTACCCGATTCCCCCGGAGTACCCAAATCAGCTACCATGAATACCCTCACAGCGCCTTATAACGACTTAGAAGCAGTCAAAGCCTTGTTTGCAGAAAACCCCGACGAAATTGCTGGGGTGATTCTAGAGCCGGTAGTTGGTAACGCCGGGTTTATTACTCCCGATGCTGGGTTTCTAGAAGGTTTAAGAGAAATCACCAGGGAGCATGGGGCATTACTGGTATTTGACGAAGTAATGACAGGGTTTCGTATTGCTTACGGTGGTGCTCAGGAGAAATTTGGTGTCACCCCAGATTTAACTACCTTGGGTAAGGTGATTGGTGGAGGCTTACCCGTGGGAGCCTACGGCGGTCGCCGGGACATCATGTCAATGATAGCCCCTGCAGGTCCGGTGTATCAGGCGGGAACTTTGTCTGGTAATCCTTTAGCAATGACTGCTGGGATTAAGACCTTAGAACTGCTGCAAAGACCTGGTACTTATGAGTATCTAGATAAAATTACTCAGAAGTTAGCAGATGGGTTGCTGCAAATTGCTCAAGAAACTGGTCACCCTGCTTGTGGTGGTCATATTAGCGCCATGTTTGGCTTATTCTTCACCTGTGGACCAGTTCATAACTATGAAGATGCCAAAAAGTCTGATATGGCTAAATTTGGTCGCTTCCATCGCGGGATGTTAGAGCGCGGTATTTATTTAGCACCTTCTCAGTTTGAGGCTGGTTTTACCTGTTTGGCGCACAGTGAAGCAGATATTGACCAGACTTTAGCAGCTGCTAGAGAAGTGCTGTCTAGTCTTTAAACTCCGCTCGGTTTCTCAACTGACGCTGTACAGACAAGCCCAAAAACAGAGTACCTAGAGGTTTTACCCCACAGTAACCCTCCCCTTGATTAGGGGAGGGGGAAAAAAGCCATTGTTTAATTAACAGCCGCAGCCATTATGTCCACAGCCTTTGATGGTTTTATGACCTTCAGCACAGCCCTCAGAACAATAATATTTACCCTCTTTTTTAATAGCTTCCTCAAGGGAGACTATACATAAGCAGTTGGGACAGGCGCACTTCATTTGAGTGACGGTAGTCATAGTTCTCTCCATTAGTACCGAATAATTATCTATATTACAACACCTGAACAGATATTCAAGGATTATCTATAGGTATCGGCAAAATTAAAGTTTTACTACTCATAGCGGGCAAGAAGAAAATGCCCGCACTACATCTATAATAAAAAGGCTTTGGGTGGAATGTTGATTATTCTTCCTCTAACTCATTGTCATCATCTTCTTCCTCATTAGCCTTAGACACTGAGTTAGCAGAAACAACAGCCCCCATATCCAGCTTTTGACGTACCAGTTCCTTGATTTGTTGCACAAATTCCGGCTTTTCTTCGAGATACTTGATCGCATTATCTCGACCTTGGGAAATATTCTCACCGTTGTAACTGTACCAGGCTCCCTTGCGAATAATAACCCCTGTTTCTTCTGCTAAGTCCACCAGACAACCCAAGGTAGAAACTCCCTTACCAAATATAATGTCAAATTCCGCGACTCTAAACGGCGGAGCAACTTTATTTTTAGCAACTTTCACTTTGACCCGGTTACCAAATTCTTCAGTGCCTTTTTTCAAGGTTTGTATGCGGCGAATATCCAGACGCACGGAGGCATAAAATTTTAAGGCGTTACCGCCAGTGGTGGTTTCTGGGCTACCGTAGGTGATCCCAATTTTTTGCCGCAACTGGTTAATAAAAATAACCGTGCATCCAGATTTACCTATATTCCCAGTAATTTTACGCAGAGCTTGGCTCATCAATCGTGCCTGTAAACCAACGTGGGTATCACCCATATCCCCTTCAATTTCCGCACGGGGAACTAGTGCGGCTACTGAGTCAATGACGACAATATCAACGGCGGCGGAGCGCACCAGCTGATCAACAATTTCCAAGGCCGATTCCCCAGTATCAGGCTGAGAAACTAGCAAGTTCTCAATATCTACACCCAAAGCAGCAGCATAGGTGGGGTCTAGGGCGTGTTCAGCATCAACAAATGCGGCTATACCATCTTGTTTTTGCACTTCCGCGATCGCATGTAGTGCGACGGTAGTTTTACCGGAACTTTCTGGTCCGTAAATTTCAATTACCCGTCCTTTAGGTAAACCTCCACCCAACGCTAAATCTAAGGTGAGGGCCCCTGTAGAAATTGTCTCTACTCGCATCTGCGTAGCATCACCCAGGCGCATGATTGCTCCTTTACCGAAACTGCGCTCAATCTGGTTGAGTACTATATTTAATGCTTTTTCCTTGCCAGAATTATTGGTGTTGGTAGCCATTCTTGCCTCTAAATATACGAACTATATTGATTTCAGGTATCTGGGGATGGGAGTTTCAGTAGAACAGATATACTATTTTAACCAGAAAATTCTCTTTTACAGTTTGAAAAAACAAAGGTGTCCACATGGTAACCTGAACGACTGGAAATGAGGCTAGTAATACTACATATTTTTAGGATATATTTATAACTATATACATACTCACAGAGAACAGGAAATCATCCCATAATTGAGCGATCGCCATTTCAGTTACCTTCAGGAAATAGGGAACAGGGCGGAAACTCCCTATTTGTTTTTGTCCTCACCTCTTTAGCGGTTGCTATCAATACTCAAACTCTTCACGCCAGTTATCCCCACAGTCAGTATAGGTATGGCTACCTATGGGTGTACCCAAACAACCTATGATTAAGTAATTTTTCAGCAATTTCAGTTTTTCCGGTTAATACTCAAAGTTCTTGTAGTAACTACCAGTAGAAATATATAAGAGTTGAAATCTGGTAAATTAACTCACGGGCCATTGTCAAGAATTGATCTTTGCCGTTTGCTCATCAAGAGGAAAACTTAACCAGGGACTTTTGCAACTACTAACTTAGGGTACATCAACATCATGAAACCGTTTCTTTTCGTCACCGACTTAGATAATACCTTTGTGGGGGATGACGACGCCTTAGCAGCACTGACCCAATCACTGACCCACCATCGTCGAGAATATGGTACTAAAATAGTTTATGCCACAGGGCGATCGCCTATTCTTTACCGTGAACTCCAGCAAGAAAAAAATCTCATGACACCGGATGCTTTAATTCTGTCCGTAGGTACAGAAATTTATCTCCATGGTCAGGAGACTCCAGATGAGGGCTGGTCAGAAATCCTCTGTGCTGGGTGGGACAAAGAGCTAGTATTTAACATTGTCAAGTCTTTTCCTGAGTTGGTACTGCAACCAGACTCAGAACAACGGGCTTTTAAGGTCAGCTGCTTCCTTCCCGAAGAATTTGCCCCCACCATCCTACCCCAACTAGAGGCGGAGTTGGTTAATTCTCAACTAAATATTAAGTTAATCTATAGTAGCGGCATTGACCTTGACATTTTGCCCATTAACAGTGATAAAGGTCAAGCAATGCAGTTTATCCGTCAAAAGTGGAAATTTGCAGCACAAAGAACAGTTGTGTGTGGTGATTCAGGTAATGATATTGCATTATTCGCTGTGGGTGAAGAGAGAGGAATTATCGTCGGGAATGCGCGGGGGGAATTACTCCAGTGGTACAAAGAGTATCCCGCTGACCATCGTTATCTAGCACAAAGTGCTTGTGCCGGTGGAATTATGGAAGGATTAAAATATTTTAGGTTCTTACAATGATTAGCTATCTTAAAGGGATTGTCGCTGGTATTCAAACAGTGGGCGGGGGTCGCTTCATCTTGACTCTTGAGGTTAATGGTTTGGGGTATGATTTACAAATTCCCCAACGGCTATCACAGCACCTACCAGATTCGGGAGAGGTGGTACAAATCTTTACCCACGTGCAAATTCGGGATGAGGTACCCTTCCTCTACGGCTTTGGTTCCCCCGCGGAACGTGACTTGTTCCGCCACTTGCTCAGTGTCAGCGGTATTGGTGTGGCTTTAGCGATCGCCCTGTTGGACACTTTGGAATTACCAGATTTAGTGCAAGCCATTATTGCTACTAATGTTCAAATGTTAATTCAAACCCCCGGGGTGGGCAAAAAGACCGCAGAACGCCTCTGTTTAGAATTGAAAGCCAAGTTAATTGAGTGGCGCAAATCAGCAGGATTTTTTGTGGCCACCGGTGGACCAGCACCAGGGATTTTAAAAGATGTGCAAATGACTCTTTTCGCCTTGGGATATACTCCCAACGAGGTTAGTCACGCTTTACACGTAGTCAGTGAAGATATTGGACTGACAAAAGATGCTTATGTGGAAGACTGGATTAAACAAGCGATCGCCCATCTCAGCAGTAGTGAGGCCATCAGTCACCAGTTATGATATAATATTCCCACTCTTGCCCTCCCCCTCCACGGGGAGGGTAGTTAAGTAAGTTATCGGTCATCTGTATTTATGTCTCCAGACCCTTACAACTGGATAGAATCATCTTTAGCCACTATTCACAAGGCTAACTGGTATCGTTCAGTGCAAACTATCCAGGGTCGCCCCAGTGCAACTGTGCTGTTGGCGGGGGAAGAGGTGATTAATTTTGCTAGTAATGACTATTTGGGCTTGGCTGGGGATGAACGCTTGAGCCAAGCCGCCATTACTGCGGTGCAACAATGGGGGACTGGTTCCACTGGTTCCCGGTTACTCAGTGGACATAGGGAAATACACAGAGAATTAGAAACGGCGATCGCCTCTTGGAAACAAACAGAAGACGCACTATTATTCAGTTCTGGCTACCTAGCGAATTTAGGTGCGATCGCCGCTGTAGTCGGTAAACGTGATTTAATCTTATCAGACCAGTATAATCATTCCAGTCTCAAAAATGGGGCAATTCTCAGCGGTGCAGACTTCAAAGAATATCCCCACTGTGACATTACAGCCTTAAAAACCCAATTAATTCAGCACCGCCACAACTACCGCCGCTGCTTGATTATCACCGATAGCGTCTTTAGTATGGATGGTGATTTATGTCCTTTACCAGAATTATTAGATATAGGAGAGCAGTTTAACTCTATGCTCCTAGTAGACGAAGCCCATAGTACTGCAGTACTAGGGAAAACCGGCGCTGGGTGCATGGAACACTTTAACTGTACAGGGAGAAATGTCATTCAAATTGGCACATTAAGCAAAGCCCTGGGGAGTTTAGGGGGCTATGTCGCCGGAAGCGCCACCCTCATTGACTACTTACGCAATCGCGCCCCTACTTGGATTTATACCACCGCCCTTTCACCCCCAGACACCGCTGCAGCCTTAGCAGCCATTACAATAGTCCAACAAGAACCCCAACGCCTGGCGCAACTGTGGCGAAATGTAGACTATTTAAAACATTTACTCTCCGCAAAATTACCGCAGCTAAACATACTACCCACAGCATCGGCTATCATATGTATACAGTTACCTAGTGCAGCTGTAGCCCTGAGGGTTGGTCAACAGTTAAAAAGCCAAGGTATTTTTGCGCCCGCAATTCGTCCCCCCACAGTTCCCACCAGTCGCATCAGAATATCCCTCATGGCCAGTCATGAATTAGAACATATAGAAAAATTAGTTTCTGTTTTAATGAGAATATCCGCGGGTTTCTAACCCCCAGTTCCCCGTGTAGCATCAAAGGGAATTTTTCAACCCAGGGCGATCGCTTTAGGTATTATAATGTTGCTATGCCCTCTCGAATCAACCATGACTTACACACCTGATGATGTTTGGCGCTTATTAAGTGAGTTGATTGTAGCTCAAAAGGAAACAGAGCGGTTATTAAAAGAACGATCTCAAGAAACAGAACACCGTTTTCAAGAAACTGAGCGGTTATTAAAAGAACGATCTCAAGAAACTGAGCGGTTATTAAAAGAACAATCTCAAGAAACTGAGCGGTTATTAAAAGAACGATCTCAAGAAACTGAGCGGTTTCTTAAACAGCAAGCTCAAGCAACTGATAAGCAGATTAAACAGGTAAGTCAACAACTGGGTAAATTAGGTAATCGCCTAGGGGAGTTTGTAGAATGGCAAGTACGCCCTGCTGCAGTAAGATTGTTTCGAGAACGGGGTATTGATGTCCATGAACTTCACCCAGGGTTATCTACGCAACGAGGGGATGAGGGTTTAGAAATTGATTTATTAGTGGTAAATGATACCGAAGCGGTGTTAGTTGAGGTGAAGAGTAAACCGAACCAAGCCGATGTGGATAAGCATTTACAGCGTTTAGAAAAGTTTAAGCGCCTCATGCCACGGTATACAGATGTACAGGCTATGGGTGCAGTGGCGGGGATGGTGGTTACTAATGAGGTACGTGATTATGCCTATGGTCAAGGTTTGTTTGTTTTGGGTCTGTGCGGTGATGATGTGGTAATTTTAAATGAGCCAGATTTTCAACCCCGGAAGTGGTAATAGGAGTTTTGAGAGGGGGCGATCGCATTTAACATCGCCCCACAGATCCCCGACTTCTAGCTAAGTTATCCTAGACTATCTGTGATGATGTGAGAAGTGGGGGATCTTGACCACCCCACAGATCCCCGACTTCTTCCATAACCTAGGGAGTTA
>CAIWDD010000044.1 GCA_903911355.1 uncultured Nodularia sp.
GATGTTGCAGCCGCTCAGGTAGTCGCTATACGTGGACTTGCAGCCGTGGGGCACACGGTCAAGATGCTTGCAGTTAGCGGAGCGGCGCGTTAGCGCGGGTAAATTCATTGGAATCCCCGTGAAGCAAGAATCCCCCGGCTTCTAGCCGTGGGGAGTGTCAACAATCGTCCCCAAGATGGATTACGGGTTCGGTTCCGTCGGTTGTAGAAGAGCCACCAACCCAGCATTCCTAACGCCCAGGGGACAACTGAGTAATAATTTGATCTTTTTTACCAGCCACAAAATCGGCAAAGCGCCGCGCTAAAGGCGGTATAATTACCAATGGGTTACTGAAACCAGAAAAAACATGAATACCCTCAAATCCTGGAACAGCACCAACTAAGGGTAGGCGATCGCCACTAAAAGCCACTAAGCAATGATGCCAAGTTCCTGGTAAGTTGGCTAATGGAGGTAGTAGTTGCTGAATACTGGTTCTTAGCCAGTTTTCGCTTTGCTGTGCATTTATTTGGGCAAAAGGATCAGTGAGGACTCGGCTAATTTGACCCAGGCGCAAACTACCATCTTGAAATTGAATCGCACCTACATCTAAAATTGGCGGCACTGGTTCTTTGGTTGTGTCTTGCCACAAGGGTTCTATTTTACTAGATTCCGCTTCTAAGTCAAATCTTTGTAAATTTGCGGGCATTACTAAGGTGTTTAATTTCAAGTCAACAGGTGGTGTTTGAATTACTTCTGCATGGGTAAAATACAGCTTGATGGGGATACCTGCTAACTTTAGCAGTTGTCTGCTGAAGCCCCCGGCACAAATTACCACGTTGTCACAGTGGTAAGTTTCAATAGTTGTGCAGACACCTGTCAACTTAATTCCGTCGTCAGCAGATGAGACGGTCTGGAAATCAATCACCTGCGCAATTTCCATTTCACCCCCAGCACGGAGGAAGGCTTGAATATAAGCTTGGGTTGTTTTGTGGGGGTTAATGTGACCATGTTTCACAGTTAGAGCACCAGCGATGGAGTGTGGGTTAAGTACTGGTTCTAACTCGCAAGCCTGTTTGATATCGAGTAACTGAGGGGGAATAGCAACATGACTATAGGATGCAGCGGTTGCTTTTGGGTCTTGATCGACGGCGATGGTTAGTAATAAATCTATTTCCCGCAACTCGGTTTGAGCTTCTAATTCCTGGTCTAAATTCTGGTAGAGGGCGATGGACTCTTGACATAGTTGGCGCGTTAGGGGTGTAGTCCCAGACCAATAAGCCAGCCCACCATAACTATACCCCGTGGCATTCTGGGCTGTTTGGTGTTGCTCTAACAAAAGCACGCTCCAGCCTATTTTACGCAGTTCGTAGGCGATCGCCGCCCCCGTAATTCCCCCCCCGACCACAATCCAGTCATAGTTATTCATGGATTAAAACCTGATTTTGATTGTCAGTCATATACATATATATAGATATATAGAATATCTGGCTTTGAAGACCGAAAATAGGAATAACTCAGGTAAAGCCCCAGGGGAAGAGCCAAGAAAAAACCAGGTGTTGAGATTTGAGATGCACACAGAAGGGGCAAAAAGCCCTCGGAGCAAGGGAAAGAAGCCGGAGGATGTGAGCTAAAAAAAAAGTTTGTCAAACCCCTTGACGAAACCAGATGGAATAGATATATTAGATAAGTGGCAAGGCGAGAGCCGAAGACACCTGAACCGAGAAAACAAAATACTTTGAAAGTTAAAGAATAACCAATCCTCGTCAAGAAGATTTAGTTTGGGTAGAGAAACCCAAGGTTAATC
>CAIWDD010000045.1 GCA_903911355.1 uncultured Nodularia sp.
CGACAAGAAGACAGCCAGCGATGGAAGTCTTACAGGTATTCATGACAAGAACCATACCACTGAGGAGCCGTATGAGGTGAAAGTCTCACGTACGGTTTTGAAGACGAGTCGGTCAGGTGACTGACCGGCTTAGTTTAATCCGAGTCAACAAAGCTTTACAACTTGTCCAGTCTACCAGTCCTAGTTATATCCTTTTAGCTTCCTTAGATGCTGCACGTCAACAAATGGCACTCCACGGAAAAGCGCTGATGTCTCGCACCTTGGAACTTGCAGATATAGCCAGAAGCAGAATCAGCAGTATTGCGGGATTATCGATTTTACAACTACCAAATTTAGACCAAACACGGCTAACTGTCAACGTTTCCGGCTTAGGTTTCACGGGATTTGCAGCCGAAACAATTCTGGATGAACAGCTAGGTGTTACCCCTGAGTTAGCATCATGGCAACATCTCACCTTTATTATTACTCTAGGGAACACCTTAGCTGATATTGAGCAATTGGTGCAAGGTTTCACCTCTCTAGGGAAGATGAACCACCATTGTCATCGCCCAAGTGGTAAGGCGTTGATTGTCGGCGATAATTTAACAAAGGTTTCCCCCCGTGAAGCTTTTTTTGCTGTGAGTGAAATTTTACCCTTAGCACAAACCAGCGATCGCATCTGCGCTGAAATTGTCTGTCCTTATCCACCAGGAATCCCGGTTTTAATGCCAGGAGAATTGATTACTCCATCGGCGTTAGAATATTTACAACAAGTTCAAGCCATGGGTGGACTAATGACTGGTTGCGCAGATCCCAGTCTGAAAAATTTAAAAGTTGTTAAAAATCAATGCGGAACCTAGACCGTTCGCGAAACCTCCCCCATCAGGAGAAATACACAAAAGACACAAACACACAAATCAGGAAATTAAAAAAATAGCATATGGGAGCAAAAATTGATATCATGTGCGTTAAATTACTTTTAATGCTGGCAAAACCCCAAGGATAGCCTCGAAGGGAATATACTTTGTTTAATCCCCATTCTCTCATTCACTACTTCGTTACTAATGGACTGACTCTGATCGCTGTCTACATTGGTGGGATGTATATCATATACCGCAATTGAGTCGCCATAGCTCCGGCGATCGCACTGGCGAATAGAGAAGTCAAGGCCCTACTGAATGCAATAACCATTTCTCACATTTTAAATATTCATTTATCTATACCTCCACTTTATTATGTCATAAACCCCTGTTCCAAAAGTCATATTTTTTATAATTTTATTTAAGTATTATTGATTAATTGCCTACCGAAGTAGAAGGTAAAAGCCATAATTTAAATCTCGACAATAATTCACATACTGTTTTGGGGATATCAATACTTATGTCTAATGAAAGAGATCGCAATTATGTCAAGGGATTGATGGAAATCGTCAATAAAAATGTGTAAATAGAAGGTGTTGATAGCATTTTTATATAGCAGGATGCAGTTTAATACAGCACTTTTAAACTAAATGAAGTACACATCTTAATATCATAACTCCTCTGGGAGGGGTATGGATCCCCGCCCTTGTGTACTTCAATCAAATGAAATGCGCTGTAATTTACCAGATACCATTAACTGGCTAAGTTAAGGTACAGAATTAGCGAAAATTTAAACGATATCAATAAAGATGAGGTTTGTTAAAATGGTAGTTAACGTACATAGACGATCTGTAGGTACTTTTTCTAACCGTAGAGATGTTGAAAAAGCATTGCATGAATTGAAAAGTTCCGGCTTTTCCATGGGGGGAGTTTCTGTTATCGCCAAAGATGCAGAACACAGAGGTGATATTGCTGGTACTCCAACCAGAGAACAGGTAGGTAATAAAGCCGATGAAGGTGCTGCAGCTGGGGCAATTTCTGGCGGTGCTTTGGGCGGTATTACTGGTTTATTAGTCGGTCTGGGAACTTTAGCAATTCCAGGAATTGGGCCGATTATGCTCGCGGGTGCGACAGCAACAACTTTGGCTACAACTCTAGCTGGCGCTGGTATTGGTGCTGCTGCTGGTGGTCTAATAGGTGCCTTAATCGGGTTAGGAATTCCCGAAGAACGGGCTAGAGTTTATCAGCAGCGGGTTGAACAAGGACATTATTTAGTGATTATAGAAGGCACAGACGCAGAAATTGCCACAGCAGAAACAATTTTTAACCGCTACGGTGTTCAAGATTTTGGTGTTTATGACTACCCCAATGACGGTAGAGAACATAGACATCAGACTACACCAGTTGTACAAACAGTTCCTAGCGATCGCCATGAACCGACAGTAGTGATTGTAGACCGTCGTGATGAAAAAGTTTAATCTAATTTGGTTATCATCACTGACAACACTTTCATTTTATTTATTGGAACTAGGAAGAGCGCCAGAGAATGCTTGCTACTCCTAAAAACGCCAATATATTTTCACAATTTGAATTTGTGAGGAAGAGTTACAAAATGCAAAAGCTCACTCCTTTTTTAATTAGTTGCGTTGTATTATTGGGTGCGGTTGCCTGTGAGGATGTGGCGAGAACCGATAGGACTGCTCCCGCTCCCGGTGAAGTTGTAGAAGCACCAACCCCGGAAGAAAGACAAGCCTCACTTGAAGATTCTCAAAGCGAAATCCGCAGAAGACAACTAGATGCTGATATTCGCGCCCGTGAAGAGCGAACTGATGCTTTAGCTGATGATACTACCGACAGAACTCCAGAAGACTTAGCTAGTGAAGTTCGTTCTAAATTAGAGGCGAATATACCTGATGGCCGATTAACAGTTCGGGCTACAGAACAAGGTACAGTCATTGTCTCAGGAACTGTAAATAATCAGGCGCAGTTATCTAAAATTGAACCATTAGCCCAGGAAATTAACGGTGTTAATGATGTGATTGTTAATGCAGTTGTTGCGCCGCCACGGGGCTAAATTGGTGGAATTAAAGCTTAGTTACTAGGAAAAACTAAATAATTCCAGGGTAGTGAGGGAATCTAACCCTCATTACTGGCAAATCCAGATAATTATACATTACCCTATTAATTAAACAATTTTCACCCAGATCACAAACCCGATTGTGATCTGTATTAATATCCAGTAATTTAAAAGAAATGCTGTAACTACCAACATCAAAAACTATGGAAACTGAACAAAAGGAACTGGAAGCAGTTATCGCACCCAATGGAATACTACCCCCTTCTAGGGATGCAAACTTAGCAAAGCTAACGCCAGCTTATGAACCGCAAGCTCAATGGCAACAAGTTGCTAGAAGCACAACTGACTTTTTAGGTGATTTTCCTGAATATGTAAGTAGCTTTTTTTATAAAAATCAGCGCTCTTTAAGCAACTTGGCTTTAATTATTACAGCACTGGTTACACTTAAATTAGTAATAGCCGTAGTAGGTGCCATAAATGATGTTCCCCTACTAGCACCATTTTTTGAGTTGATTGGTCTTGGTTACTTTACTTGGTTTAGTTGGCGATATCTAGCTAAATCTGAAAGTCGCCAAGAATTAACTCAGAAAATTCGATTCTGGAAACAAGAACTTTTGGGTGAGTAATTTTCTCAACCATAGAAATAACCTCAGTCCAACCCCTCTCCTGACTCAGAAGAGGGGAGTATTTCCCAGGGTAAAAGATTTGATTTCGGAATTATGCCATTGCCTTTGATGCCATTCGGCGACCAAGGGACGGAGAATAAATTGAGGATGCTCATCCCCTGTAACGTCAATGCGTAAACTGGAATAAGGTCGTCTCTTTTGAGAACCGTAACCATGACGACCGATGAATAAATGCGATCGCGCTACTAATTTACTGGTATCTCCCACAGTTTCTCTTAAATCCGGGCCTTCAGTTCTTTGGCGACGGAGACTATACCCACTACCGCCACAGACAACCCAGTGAATATTAGCGTCAGCGTGTCCTGTATCCAAAGTTTGCAGATGTTCTAAGCAATGAGCATGACCATTTAAGACTAAATCTACTATGGGTCGTCCCTGTGTCAAATAACCTACTTCTGCAGCCACCGCATCCAGTACAGCGCGTAGGCGATGGCGAATGGCTAAAGTTTGCGCTTGTTGCCATTTTGTCGCTTCAGTCACATAAGGCGGATGGTGAAAATAAAGGACTCTTCCCCGTATATCTGCCGTATTCCAAGATTTAATTAGTCTTTTTTTTAACCATTCCAATTGTTCGATATCAGTCACGGTTGTTTTATCGGTGTTTAATTGCTTGTCAATATCAACAATCAGTTCCTCAATTTGTGATATTTGACCTTGTAAGTCATCCAGTTTCTCGGCTGCGCTGGGATGCTCAGGATTTAGCTTGGCTGAAGTTTCCATGATTTGCAGCTTTTCCTGCTCAAAATCCTGACGGCGTTTTTCTAACAGTCTACGCTGTTCTATTCCGGCGCGTGTTTCAGGTATTGCCGCTGGTTCATTAAATGTATTAGAATCAAGGGCAAAAAAGTCAATTCCCCCGTAGCAAAACGTATAATACCGATTTGGTAACCGGGTAAAGCGCCCCGCTTGGTAATTCAAACAGCGTCCTGTATCTGTCTGAGCCGTATAGTAATTATCTAAGTGTTTTCCTAACTGACCCGGAACCTGAAAAGCTTGGAGATAATCTAAAAATGCCTTTGCATAAGCCCTACCCTTCCCAGAACCATGTAAGCCTACATCCAGTGCTAATTGCGATGGTAATAAACGCCGAATGGGTAAAGTGGTGAGGGAAAGTAAACTTAATATCAGTGGTAAGTCGTAGTAATCATGATTTCCCGGTACTGGGAACACAGGAAAATTAAAAACCATCTGGTCATAAGCAATTTTTTCTGGATGTTCTCCACCCACGAGAAATTCTCGGTAAGGTCGGATAAAGTTCTGCTGGTAATATTCACTTGATCCCACTAAATAAATTACATCACCCGTGTGTAAGATAAAACTACATTCCGGTCGATGGGGTAGAATTTGTTCTGCAACCCGTCGCTGCGGATCATGTCCCCAGTGACTACCAGTCCCACTGTCACCTACCACCAAAAAAGAAAACTCTGGATTATCTGGGTGGTTGTTCGCCAAAACTAGCCGAGTTTGGTCAATCCCGCGCTGTAAAATTAACGGGTCTTGCCATTTGACTCTTTGCTGCATCTTGCTAATTTTTTTAGCCGTCGCTGGATCAGAAACGAGTTTCAATACAACCTACTCCTGAATTTTACTACTATCTTTCCTGTCAACTGTTAAATTAGGAAGTCCCTCTAGTTTTTCCACCGGGCTAACTGCTTGGTCAAAAGGGACAAAAATTTTCAAGCCTGCTGGTACACAATGAACTTCAATGGGAGTTGTACCAATGATTTCACCATCTAAAACTACCTTTTGGGGCGGTAAGGCGTTAATTTTGAATCTGTTTCCTCGCAGGTAGCCGATATCATCTCGCTCTACTGGGCTACCAGTGGAAGCCGTTTGTAATAAATGAAATGTCGCGGCGATCGCTCCTGCTTTACTTTCCGGAGCCACTATGGTTAAATCTAGTAGTCCATCATCATAAATTATACCTGCTGGACCTTGAGCTAAAACTGAACTAGGAGGAGCAGCATTGGCTACTGTTACAGCTGATGCGGTGGTTCTGATGACTTTATCATCAGTCTCAATTTCAACTTCAAAGCTATGTAAATTACGCAGTTGTTGTACTCCGGCTAAAATATAAGCCATAATCCCCAGGCGTTTTTTAGCTTCTGGACTTGTCATTTCTACAGTATCGGCTTCAAAGCCGATACCTGCCAGTAGTACCATGGGCTTACCGTTACAATAAGCTGTATCTACATATCGAGTCCCCGCCTGCAAAATTGTCTGACAAGCAGCGTCAATGGCGTCGGGTATTTTTAATGCCGCAGCGAAAGCGTTGGCTGTTCCCCTAGAAATAATCCCCAAGGGAATATCAGTACCCACTATAGCAGTAGCAGCCGCCGACAAAGTGCCATCCCCCCCTGCAACGATAATTGCTTGTGCACCCCGTTTAACAGCTAGTTCAGCTAGTTTGTCAGCACCAAGCTCTGCTGTTGTGTGATAAATATTCAAGTCAATTTCTGGCTCTAATAATGCCCGAATCATCGCCAGTTCTTGCTCTGGGTCTCCTTGACCCGCTACTGGATTAAAGATAAGGCAAGCGGAACGGTTCATGGGTAGAAAACTTCAGTTTCATAAAATTAAGTTATCAAATTATGGGGCTGTCTGTCCTCTACCCGTGAAGTTGGGTTGTAGCCGGGAAATGTTAACTAATTCAGCAAAATGTAAAAAAATGTAAAAAAAACCGCATAAAGTTTACCTGAATTTAGACAATAACAATCCGGAGACTTACCCACTGCGGTAATCTAGATGAGAATAACTTGATCGCCTGGTTTTAAGATACTGTTTTATTTATGACTTCAGTTGTTTCCAGTCCTGCACGCACCATCCGCATTGGTTCTCGTAAAAGTCAACTCGCCCTAGTTCAGACCTACTGGGTAAGAGAACAACTTCAGAAAAGCTTTCCTGATATCACTTTTGAAGTCCATACCATGTCTACCCAAGGCGACAAAATCTTGGATGTAGCATTAGCTAAAATTGGCGATAAGGGACTATTTACTAAAGAGTTGGAAGTGGGAATGCTCAGTCAGGAGATTGACTTTGCAGTTCATTCCCTCAAGGATCTACCAACTAATTTACCAGAAGGGTTAACCCTGGCAGTGATTACAGAGCGGGAAAACCCCGCAGATGCCCTCGTGGTACATGAGAAGTATCAGGATAAGCAAATTGAAACTTTGCCAGCAGGTGCAGTTATTGGCACATCTTCCTTAAGACGACTAGCACAGTTACGCCACAAATTCCCCCATTTCACTTTTAAGGATGTCCGGGGAAATTTAAATACACGCATGGCTAAACTGGATGCGGGGGAATATGATGCCCTAATTTTGGCGGCGGCGGGATTACAGCGACTGGGAATGAGCGATCGCATTCATCAAATTCTCCCCCCAGAAATTTCCCTCCATGCAGTAGGACAAGGAGCTTTAGGGATAGAATGCCGTGCAGATGATCAGGAAATCATCACCATCCTCAAAGCCATTGAACATCCTCAAACCCGCGATCGCTGTCTCGCCGAAAGAGCATTTTTGCGGGTTCTCGAAGGCGGTTGTCAAGTACCTATAGGTGTAAATACACAGATAAATAGTAATGAATTAACACTAACGGGCATAGTTGCCAGTGTGGATGGTCAAAAACTGGTAAAAGACACCGTGACAGGTGCTGCTAAGGATGCTGAAAACCTAGGGGCAGAACTAGCACAACTGTTACGCCAACAAGGTGCACAGGAAATCCTAGAGGAAATATTTACCGAAATTCAACGGGGTTCCTGAGATATTGGGTCAGCAGATGTGATTAGATCAGTAATAGAGTGCAAAACTTGATAACTCAAAACAGATAAGCATAACCGGGGAAATAAAAACTACCATGCGGATTCTATTTGTTGCAGCAGAAGCAGCTCCCGTAGCCAAAGTGGGAGGAATGGGGGATGTGGTGGGTGCATTACCCAAAATATTGAGACAAATGGGGCATGATGTCCGCATATTCTTGCCTTATTATGGCTTCCTCCCAGACAAAATGCAGGTTCCTGAAGCACCAATTTGGAAGGGATATGCCATGTTCCAGGACTTTGAAGTTTACGAAAGTGTTTTACCTGGTACTGACGTTCCCTTGTACTTATTCGGACATCCTGTATTTTTACCCCGCCGGATTTATAGTGGTGATGATGAGGACTGGCGGTTTACTTTTTTTGCCAATGGCGCAGCTGAATTTTGCTGGAACTACTGGAAACCACAAATTATCCACTGTCACGATTGGCACACGGGCATGATTCCGGTGTGGATGCACCAAGACCCGGATATCAGCACTGTGTTTACTATTCACAACCTCGCCTATCAAGGACCGTGGAGATGGTATTTAGAAAAAATTACTTGGTGTCCATGGTATATGCAGGGACATAATACCATGGCAGCAGCGGTACAGTACGCTGACCGGGTAAATACAGTTTCTCCCACTTATGCTGAACAAATCAAAACTCCTGCTTACGGCGAAACCCTAGAAGGTTTGCTATCTTTTATCAGTGGTAAGTTATCGGGGATTATCAATGGTATAGACCTTGAGCTTTACGATCCCGCCACGGATAAAGCCATCAGCGAAAACTTTACTATCGATACCCTGGATAAACGCAAGGCTAACAAAATTGCTCTCCAAGAAGAAGTAGGTTTAGAAGTTAACAGCAAAGCCTTTTTAATTGGGATGGTAACACGGTTAGTAGAGCAAAAAGGTATTGATCTGGTCTTGCAAATCCTAGACCGTTTCATGGCTTATACTGATGCCCAATTCGTGCTCTTGGGAACAGGCGATCGCTACTACGAAACCCAAATGTGGCAGTTAGCATCCCGCTATCCTGGAAGGATGGCAACTTATCTGCTATATAATGATTCCCTGTCTCGTCGGATTTATGCTGGTGCTGATACTTTCTTAATGCCTAGCCGATTTGAACCCTGCGGTATCAGTCAAATGATGTCTTTGCGTTATGGTTGTCCGCCTATTGTGCGCCGTACAGGTGGATTAGTGGACACCGTATTGCACCATGACCCCATGAATGCCGCCGGTACTGGTTATTGTTTTGACCGCTATGAACCATTAGATCTGTTCACCTGTATGATCCGAGCTTGGGAAGGCTTCCGTTTCCAACCTCAATGGCAGGAATTGCAAAAACGTGGTATGAGCCAGAACTTCAGTTGGCATGAATCCGCCAAGCAGTATGTAAAGTTATATAAATCAATTTTCGGCTTACCAGAGGAAGAGGAATAGCTACAAATGGAGTCATACTAAATCCTGATTCCATCATCAAATAATTTTCTTAACTCATGACCCGGACCCTCGGAATTAACCTGAGCGTCCTGATCATGAGTTTTTTTAGTTATCTACTATAGTAGCTCAGGGCATTAAAAACATGGCTTATACCACAAAACAGTACTGTTCGTTACTTAGGCAATTTTCAAAGTGTGGAAGTATAGAGCAATGGCGGGCAAATTCATACTGATATTTGTTGTATTCAGTCCCTACCCTTAAGCTATCCATTACCCGGATTTTTCTCAAGATTTCTCACAGCGATGGCTCACCACTATCCTAACCCTTAATCCTCAGTTGTTCATGCTCAATAAAATGAGGTTGTTATCGATCACAATCAGTTAGGTTTTGTCAAGAGTATTGTAATTTTCAAATTATCGAAATCCTTTCGAGAACCTCAAGAAATATGTGGGTAACGCATTAGACCTTTAGGGCAGGGTTTAATCCTTTTGACTCCCCAGAATCGCAATTCTGAAGGTAATTGAAATTACAGAAAAATTAAATCCCCAGCCGCAAAAATTCTGGACAAATTCTCAATTGATTGCACAAAGGAGCAATTATGGACTACATGGCTTATTCACATATGTTTATGGCCAACGAAGAAGCAAATGAGGATCATGTTCCTAACTTTCAGTTTGAGTGGAAAAAACTCTTCATGCCTTCTGGAGTGGTTACAGCTAGAGAATATAATCTCTCCGAGAAGCAATTATACGGGCTAAATTTTCTTAAATCTTCTGCTTGGTTATTTTTAGCTGGGCTTAGTATATTTTTTGGTACAGTCAGCCACGCTCACACATCTGCAAGATCATACGTCAGTACTAACGGCAGTTGTCTGAGTGTCCGTGAACAACCTAGCGTCAACTCTCGAATTGTAGACTGTCTCCCCAATGGTACGGAAATCAGGGATGGGCAAATTATCAATGGTTTTTCTAAGCTGTCTCGCAATAGATTTGTTTCTGCGAGATGGATTAGCAGAACACCAAATTATCGTCATCGTAACACTCATATTACTAGTCGTGGTGTTGGTAGCTCAGTTAGTCTGAGGTTTGGATCTCGTAGTTCATCTGTGAGAGAAGTTCAACGAGCTTTAGGTGTGCAACCTACGGGATATTATGGACCTGTCACTACTCGCGCAGTCCGACAATTTCAGGCTCGGAATAACTTACCTGTTGACGGTATTGTTGGTCCCCAAACTCGTAGGGTTTTATTTGGGAATACTTACAGAAGTTATCATGGGAGAGGAGTTAATCTGAGATTAGGATCTCGAGGCGCATCTGTGAGAGAAGTTCAAAGAGCTTTAGGTGTTCAACCCACGGGATATTATGGCCCGGTAACTGCTCGCGCAGTTCGGCAATTTCAGTCTCGGAATAACTTACCTGTTGATGGTATGGTCGGTTCTCAAACTCGCAGGGCTTTATTGGGGCGTTAATTCAAAATAATTTTGCACAATTTCTAAGATGCGTTCCGCTGCGTGACCGTCTCCATAAGGATTGATGGCGTTGGCCATTGCGTCATAGACCTTGGGGTTACTTAGTAAGTCTGCGGCTGCTTGAACAATTTTCTGCGCTGTGGTTCCTACAAGTTTGGCTGTACCAGCAGTTACAGCCTCTGGCCTTTCTGTAGTCTCTCGGAGAACCAATACTGGTTTTCCCAGGCTTGGGGCTTCTTCTTGCAAACCACCAGAGTCAGTTAACAAGAAATGCGATCGCCCAATTGCCCCCACCAGTTCGGCATAATCTAAAGGTTCAATTAAAAAGATGCGGGGATGATTCCCTAATAGTGCTTGTAATGGTTCTCGCACTGTGGGGTTACGGTGCAATGGTAACACCAAGGCTGTATCAGGAAACTTATCTAATATCTGTAAAAATGCTTGGGCGATCGCTTGTAATGGTTCTCCCCAGTTTTCCCGCCGATGAACTGTTGCTAGCAAGGTACGATATGAATTCCAATTTAAACCCGGTACATTACAGGCGGGTTTAGTTGCAGCTACATTTAATAGTGCATCAATAACAGTGTTACCTGTGATGTGAATTGTTCCCACAACGCCAGAACGTTGCAAGTTCTCGGCCGCCCAGGGAGTAGGCGCAAAATGTAACTGGGTGAGTTGAGAAATCAGCCGCCGATTCGCTTCTTCTGGATATGGATTCCATAACTCGTCAGTTCTTAACCCAGCTTCTACATGAGCAACGGGGATTTTTTGGTAAAATGCTGCCAAAGCTGCGGCAAAAGCTGTCGTAGTGTCTCCCTGAACTATGACTAATTTTGGCTGACTTTTGTGAAATAATCTTTCTAATCCCTGTAAGCTGCGACAAGTAATATCATTTAAGGTTTGCTGGGGCTGCATAATTTCTAAATCATCATCAGCCTTCAGGTTGAATAACTGCATCACTTGCTCTACCATCTCGCGATGCTGTCCAGTTAAAATTAACTGTAAGTCAAATTTTGGCGAATTTTGAAATACTTGAATGACAGGAGCCAGTTTGATCGCTTCCGGACGTGTACCTAAAATAATGCCAACTTTCTTTTTAATAGTCATTTTTGCAGAGTATATCATTACCTGATCACTACAAACTATAGCAATCCTATGAAAATCATCCCCTATATTCAAGATAGAGAAATTAAACATGAAAAAACCCGGCTTAACCGGGCAGATGCTCTGTTTGTCGAATTGATCAGAACGAACTATACCTCAATTTCACACGTTAAAGGACAAGCAGCGTATACAGAAGAGGTCTGTATTTGCTCTCCTTCTCCATGTAACCAGCTCAACCACTTGACTTGATTGGGGTGTACACCTTTAAAAGTCAACACCCCAGCAGCGATCATTACTCCCAGGACGTTCAACATAATTAAACCGCCTGATACCAGCAAAACCGCACTAACAGGCATTACAGATTGCAAGACAATTGACAATAAGCATCCGACCGTAGCCATTAAAAAGACTAATGGAAAACCGACAACCAACAAGCATACTGCCAATGTGAACGTCCAAATCAAAAAACTTTTGATCATCAAGGAGTAGGTCTTTCCTAGATTAGAGCCTTTAGCCGAAACCATGACTTTTCCTCCCAAAAATATACAGCAAGGTTTTCATTTCAGTCATATATCGTTTTTAACGACTTAACTGAATTGTTCAATTGAAGTTTAAGTATATAGAATGCTTTTCATAAGATGAGCATTTTTTTACTAAACTTTACACTTGATTTTTGATAAAGATGAGTGTAGGGTCAATTTCCCTCGTAATTTGCCACCTAGTTTCTGGCCTCTATCTTCGGGAATACTTCAGAATATGACTTGGCTATGCCAGTTTTTTCCCAGTTTTAAATTCAGCCTTACTTAACATTTCTTATCAATGTTACTACTAATTCTCATAATTCTCATAAAAGACTGAAAAGCTTCTCAGAGGATGTTTGTCAAGTCATGATTAGTGTATCGAATATTATTTGACCCCACCCTAACCCTCCCCTTGTCAGGCTATTCATTACTCACATCTTTCTTAACAATCTTGAAACATTTATGTGGCAATGGTTTCAACGCTTGAAATTTTCCCTACTCTTGACAAAATGTACCTTATTTTATTGAGAATCATCAATGGAGGATTAAGGTTTGGGGGTTTGCGAGCGATCGCTCTCACGAATGTTAAGAAAGATCCGGGTAATGGATAGCCTTGTCAGGGGAGGGGACTGGATTTGATTGTTTTTTGTGTGCTCCCCGTTCCCCGTTCCCTGTTCCCTAAGATAAAAATTAAATTTAAAAACTGACAAATTATACGGTTATTGCTTGTAAAATATCATGTGACCAATTCACATAGTTTCTGTGGGGATAAGTTTAGGTAGAATACAGGGTAAAAACAATCTTCTCAGTTTTGTTCTCCCTCAACCCTGTAACTAAATTGATCACTGATAAACTATCAAAACCGCAATTGTTTAAAGGTATTGCCCTTTTTACACCAGGAGGGGATTTAATTTACTGCATCGACCCTAACAAGCAGGGGCGATGGCATTTACATTTATGTGCGGCTTTGCAGGAAATCTTGGACTTACCAGAACCGCCACATTTTTTAGTGCCTTGCTATACTGCAACTATTGACCACTGGTTAGATCCACATACTCACCAAGTCAGAACATTTGCTGAAGCCTATCCATGTGTTATGCGACATCAGGCTCTACTGAATGCCATTTTTGGCACGGATTTAGTTTGGCAAACAGCACCTTGGCAAGAGGGATTGTGCGATCATATGGTCTTAGCAACTTATCGCTCCACCTTTCCCCAACTTTGGGAAGACCATGATTTAATAGTCAATTTGGACTCCTCCCAAGTTCAAGTACAGTCTGATATACCTATGAACCTTACACAAAGCTTACAGTTACAAGCAGAATGTTATGTTTTGCGGCTGTTTGTGGCTGGACATAGTTTGAACACACAACGCATTCTTCAGAATCTCCACGCACTTTTGGAGCGATCGCTGGGGTATCCTTACACCATGAAAGTCATTGATGTTTTAACCAATCCAGAACAGGCGGAAATTGATCAAGTTTCTGCCACGCCCACTCTGGTTAAGGTTTGGCCGCAACCAATTCGGCGCATTGTTGGGGATATAGATAATGTAGACAAACTGTTACAGATGTTAGGCGCTACAGATATAGCGTTTCCCAGTCTAATGAGGTACACTGATTAAGATAAGGCTGTGCATCTACTTACATCTACTTAATGGTAAAGATGAAAGCATATTCTCTCGACTTTCGCCAAAAAATATTTGATACATACTTGGAAAGTGGAATATCACAACGTCAATTAGCAAAAAGGTTCTGTGTAAGTTTAAGTTTTGTGGGGAAATTACTAAAGCAATATAGAGAAACACAAAGTATTGCTCCTAAACGGAGGATAAAACAAACTCCTACAAAGCTAAATTCTGAACAACTTAATATTCTCCAAGAAATAGTTGAAGCCAAGAATGATGCCACCTTGGAAGAAATTCGCTTAATTCTTCAAGAAAGGACAGGAATAACAATTGGTATATCTACAGTAGACCGGATGTTACAGAAGATGGAAATTAGCCTAAAAAAAAACATTGCACGCCTCGCAAAAAGAGACTGAAAGAGTTCAATCATTAAGAGTATAATTCTGGCATCAGCTTCAGGGCATACCTGCTGAAAACCTTATATTTCTTGATGAATCGGGATCTAATCTATCTTTAATAAGACACTCGGCTCGTGCTAAAAAAGGTAAAAGATACCATGGTTAACGAGATAAAAATGTTGCCAAAATGTCTCTATAATTGGTGCAATTGCTCTCAAAGGTTTGATTATTCAATACAGTATTTTAGGTGCAACTGATGGACTGAATTTTGAGGCTTATATTTCTCAAAAATTAGTTCCAAATCTGTCGAAAGGTGCTTATGTAATCGCTGTCTGACTCACAATTTCAGGAAGTGGAGGTTTTTGCTCCCTTTGGTACACAGTTAGATGAAGAAACCCGCCATACCTTGGAACGGGGGGACCTGTGCGAGAAATATTCAAGCAGTCTCAGTATCAAGCATTACCTGTAGAAGAACAGATTGCTGTCTTGTTAGCTGTAAGTGAGGGTATTTTTGACGACATTCCACTACATAAAATTGAGGAAGCGGCTAGGGCAGTTCGCCAAAAAGTTACAGAACAATTACCCCAAGTGAGCGATCGCATTCAAGGAGGTGAAAAGCTCAGGGATGAAGATAAAAACGCTTTGTTAAATGTAGCCCAACAGGCCATAGCTTTTTTGCACCCCCACCAGGTTACAAAATAACCCTCAAAGTCCGCACCAAAAACGCCCAGTTATCTGCTGCTTCTTCAATCATCTTCTGTGTGGGTTTACCCTCCCCATGTCCGGCTTTCGTCTCAATTCTGATTAACACTGGTGCATCACTAGCTTGACTAGCTTGCAAAGTTGCGGCGAATTTGAAACTATGAGCAGGAACAACGCGGTCATCATGGTCAGCTGTGGTAATTAAAGTTGCAGGGTAATTCGTCCCTGGTTTCAGGTTATGTAGTGGCGAATAACTATATATTGTTTGAAATTCCTCTGGGTTATCTGGTGAACCATATTCGCTAGTCCAAGCCCAGCCAATGGTAAATTTATGAAATCGCAACATATCCATCACCCCCACCGCTGGTAAAGCTGCACCAAATAACTCAGGACGCTGAGTCATACAAGCACCCACCAGTAACCCGCCATTACTAGCACCTGCGATCGCTAATTTACCGGTTTGTGTATAATTATTATCAATCAACCACTCCGCCGCTGCAATGAAATCATCAAAGGTATTTTGCTTTTTCGCCTTCATTCCCCCTTGGTGCCATTCTTCGCCATACTCCCCACCACCGCGTATATTTGGCAGAGCATAAACACCACCCATCTCCATCCATACCAATATACTCACAGAAAAATCAGGAGTCATTGAGATATTAAAACCACCGTAAGCGTAGAGATAAGTGGGATTATTACCATCTAATTTAATGTCTTTTTTATGAGTAATAAACATTGGTACTGTAGTACCATCCCTACTACTGTAGAATACCTGTTTGGTTTCATAATCCTCTGGATGAAAATCTATTTGTGGCTGACGGAAAACCTCACTTTTACCCGTCACCATGTTGTAGCGATAAATAGTTTCTGGTACAGTGAAGCTGGTAAAACTATAAAAACTTTCAGTATCATTGCGCTTGCCACTAAAACCACCTGCTGAACCAACTCCAGGTAATTCTACCTCACGCACTAATGTGCCATTCAGATCAAAAATTTTAATTTGAGTACGTGCATCTTGGAGGTAGTGAACAACAAATTGATTATTGATAATTTTCGCACTTTCCAAAGTTGCGGCAGATTCAGGGATAATTTCTTGCCAAGTTTCTTGAGCAGGGTTTTGGGTATCAATAGCAATTAATCTGCCCCGTGGAGCCTTGAAATCTGTACGAAAATAAAATACGCTATCATCATTTTCAATAAAACTATAATTAGCTTGAAACTGGTTAATGAGTTCTACAACTTCGGCATGGGTATTATTTAAATCCTTGTAGAAAACTAAATTTCTTACATCAGTTCCCAGCCAAACATAAATAATTAAATAATTGCCATCTTGAGTTACTTCAGCACTAAAACCCCATTCCTTTTGATCGTTACGATGGTAAATTAAAACATCTTCAGATTGGGCAGTACCTAGTTGATGATAATAAAGCTTTTCATAATAATTCACATCTTCTAATTTAGTTTTTGCATTTGGTTCATCGTAACAACAGTAGAAAAAACCTTGGTTATCCTTTGTCCAGGAAGCACCAGAAAATTTAATCCACTTCAGATGATCAGGGAGGGTTTCGCCTGTTTCCACATCACAAACTTTCCACTCTTGCCAATCTGAACCAGATATAGATATACCATAAGCTACCAGTTGACCATTCTCACTAATGGCTAATCTTGAAAGGGCAATAGTACCATCGTTTGAGAGTTTGTTAGGGTCGAGTAAAACTCTAGGTTCAGCATCAAGGCTTTTGAGGGTGTAGAGGACGCTTTGATTTTGCAGTCCATCGTTTCTGAAATAAAAGTAGTTATTACCTTTTTTACATGGGGTACCATATTTTTCATAATCCCAAAGTTTAGTCAGGCGTTGTTTAATTTTATCCCTAGCAGGAATTTCTCTTAAGTAATTAAAAGTAACTTGATTTTCAGCCGCAATCCATCTGCGGGTTTCTGCTGAGTCCGGTTCTTCTAACCAACGGTAGGGATCTGTAACTAAAGTCCCATGGTAGTTATCAACTTGATCAATTTTGTTGCTGATTGGGTAAGACATAAGCAATCAAAACTTAAAAAAAATGGTAAATTTATATAAAACATAAAACGAAAGTTATCAGATATCCTCTTCCTAAGCCGCTACACCCCTAAGGGTTAGTAGGAGAGGATATTAACAAAAGATCCTAAATCAGCTAAACCGCTGTCCCTAAAATCTATTTCACTCAGAGTGCTAATCTCTAAAATTTTGTCTTGTGGACAGGTTTTATCTGGAACTAAATCGGCGGAAATATTTAACTCGGCTAACCCTACCTGATGATTCTGGTCAATATCACTGATATCTGTGTTTTCTTGAGCATCCCCCAATAACACCGGGGTAGAAGTACTATTTTCTGTGTCCTTTTGACAGTTATCCGAGAGTTCACTTAAGCTGGTTATGATGTCTGTAAGCTTTATAATACCAGGATTATTAGCACAATCATCTGTATTGGAGGATAATTTATCCTCTGCTGTCGGTTCTTCTACATATACAAGCTGGTGAAAGTCCTCAGACTGTAATAACTCCAGTTGTTCCAAGTTCAACAGGGCTACTAATTGCTCACTAGTTGCAATCTCGGTTTCTCTACCTTGGAGAACTAGTTCTTGGGCTTGTTTGATTTCGGTAATGACAATTTTGGCTAGGGTGAGATAGGTATTGTCAGGGTTAGCGATCGCATTTGCCGCTGCTTGACATAATCTACACCAGTGAGGAAAATTTTGTCTCCGGCCAATTTCCACCAACTGCTGACAACATTGCTGGAGATGTAGCCGAGATTCGGGTGTTTTGTTTTTCTTAAACAGTTGCAACATTTCCCGCACTTTTTCTAACACCTGCGGGTGAAATTCATCCCCATAGTCCTTGGCCACCGTGCCTAAGATCGAATGTTCTTCTGAAAATCCTACAGACGGGGGTGATTGTGTGGATGTAGTTTGGCTGTATTCTTGCACATGAGGAATATCCACCCACGCTATCACCTCAGTCAGTCGGCTGACAATATCCTCCGAGGTTATTTCTACTTCTGTTCCGGTCTTTTCCTTTGCCAGTCTAGTACTGTTTTGTTTGAGAAGCAATTCCAGATGCTCATACAGCCCTTGAAATTCCGCAGCACTTTCTGATACCCGAGTATTAAGCGTCTCTTCTGATAGAGCCTGGGAACTGCCACATAAATCTTCTAATAGTACCTTTAAGGTATTACATACATTGAGAAATAAAGATGTTAACTTTTCGTCAACCTGAACCGGATGTTCTTGAAGAACTTTAAAACAATCTTCTAGACGGTGGGATGTATGTTCAATGCTAATTAGCCCTAGCATACCCGCCCTTCCTGTGAGCCAATGAGCAGCCTGGGAAATTTCGTTGACCATTTCCGGGTTATTCAAGGTATTTTGGATATCGAGTAACCCCTGCTCAATTGTATTTACATGGTCTCTAGCTTCTTCTATGAAGTAACCTAAAACTGGCTGTTGTTCCCGCAGCATAATAAAAGTTCTGAGTGCCGATTGGTTTTTGCTGATTTAGTTGGATTCTAGGATTACCACTAGGATGTTTGGTGAAACTACCCGGCGTTTTACCCAATTTCATCCTACCTAGCTTTAGGACCCACAGAGTAAATAAGTTCGGTGGAGACGCTACTCATCTCGTCTATTATATAGATCGAGGTAAATCCAATCCCCTTGGACTTGGGCGATGGCACCCCCAGGAAATGGATCGGTTTGTGAACGGTTTGGTGCTATAATTAGCGCTGTTAATTTTTCAATGTGTTCAAAACTCGGAGGCTCACTGAGAATATTTTGTAATATTTGTCTCATGACGCGACGTTGCAGCGCTAATGGTGCTTTCTGTAATACCGGCCGATTTAACCTTAACTCAGTCCAATTTCCTTGATTACTGGTGCGCTGCGCATCTGGTCTCCCTATGGCTTCTTCCCTTAACTTGTCAGCTGCTTGCTCTAAGTATTCCACTTCCCCTTGTAATAGTTCTGCTGTTTGGGCTAAGGCGAATTCTACTTTGGGGTTGAAATTTGCTTGTAAATATGGGATTAATTCTTGGCGAATGCGGTTACGGGCATATTTGACATCTTGATTAGTCATATCTTCCCAGACCGGGAGATGAAAGTCTTGACAAAATTTCTCTGTTTGTTGGCGAGTAATTTCTAAAAGCGGACGAATTAGTAAAACATCTGCTGTGAGTGGTCTTTGCCAAGTAAGTGCTTGTAACCCATCAGCACCTGTGCCGCGAATTAAGTTGTAAAGCAGAGTTTCTGCGCGATCGCTGGCGGTATGTCCTGTAACAATATACTGGTAACTATTTCCTTGGGCGATGGCAGTTAAAGCTTGATACCGCCAATTACGAGCCGCCGCTTCACTCTTTAAAGGTTCCCTAGCTGTTGCTAAATAAAAGCATATACCCCAACTTCTAGCTAATTTTTCGACATGATGGGCATTAGCTTCAGAATCGCTACGCCAGCGATGATCACAGTGGGCGATCCCTAAATCCCATTCACCCTTGGGTTGTAAATCTGACAGTAACTTGATTAAACACAGAGAATCTTGCCCACCAGAAACCGCTACTAATAGCCTCTGATGACGCTCAAATAAGTGGCGCGAGCGAATCGTACGATGTATTTTTGCGTGTAGGGAAGTCCATACCATTTGATCTTCTGTTTTACCGATACTTTTTTGCTAACATTCACTAACAAATACACTCTTTAAGAGAGGGCGTATCAACCAATGCACGTAGGAAAATTCCTCGCGCACCATTTATGTCCCGGCTCATTACCAGCCCGTCAGATGGAGACTTAACGAATTTAGCACCACCAAGGTTGGGGATGATTTCACCAGTCCAACTGACTGTTTTTGATGTGTACGCTTCGTTCACATCCATCACTACTTTATTAGTCTCAAAAGCCTTATGCTTGAGAAACTGC
>CAIWDD010000046.1 GCA_903911355.1 uncultured Nodularia sp.
GTTCTCTCGAAATGAGTATTAATGCTCAGGGATGAGAGGTAAGACTGGGTAAAACCAGATTCTTATAACTGTGTGTTCATGTGGGTGAGAATCCCACCCCCTAGGTGCAAGGGTGACAGCATCTCCCTTACGGTAGCGACTTGCCATCAATCCGTAAAGCAGGGTGAAAAGACGTTCTTACTGGGAGCCTAACCTGGTACACGTTGAGCAAAGTACCCATGAGTAGTCAACAAAGATGTGTTTTAAGCGTCGTGACTCTAAACCAGCCAAATTGGGATTGGAATTAAAGCCTAGTAAAACTAGATTGGCTCATACCTTGTATGAATACCATTCAGAAAAACCAGGATTCGATTTTCTTGGATTGAATGTGAGGCAATACCCAGTTGGCAAATACAACTCAGGGTTGAATACTCACAAAGAATTGCTAGGATTTAAAACTATCATCACCCCATCTAAGAAAGCGGTTAAGAATCACTACGAACAGGTTTCTAACACCATAAAGAAAAACTTACCAACACCACAATTGGGATTGATAAGCAAACTTAACCCCATCTTCAGGGGATGGTGTACTTACTACTCTACAGCAGTAAGCAAAGAGACATTCAGTAAGATTAACAGCCTAATTTATCACAAATTAGTTAGATGGTCAAAGCACCGCCACCCCAACAAAACCGGAAAATGGATAGCCAAGAAATACTGGCATACAATCGGTGAGAATAACTGGGAATTTGCAGTTAAGATGGATGACAAGTTCATCAAACTGTATAGACACCCAGAAACCCCCATTGTACGTCATGTTAAGGTTAAAGGCAACGTCTCACCATTTGACGGTAATTGGGTGTATTGGAGTTCAAGAATAACAAACCATCCCGAAGCCAATAAAAGAGTAGCGACACTACTTAAAAGGCAAAAGGGTAAATGTCCAGAATGTGGGCATTACTTTAGGGACGGTGATGTAATGGAAGTTGACCACATCTTACCCATCTCCAAAGCTGGAAAAGATGAATACAAAAACCTACAACTATTACACAGACATTGCCACGACAAGAAGACAACCAGCGATGGAAGTCTTGCAGGTATTCATGACAAGAACCATACCACTGAGGAGCCGTATGAGGTGAAAGTCTCACGTACGGTTTTGTAGACGAGTCAGATGGGCGACTGTCCGGCTTAGTTTAATAAGAACTAATAAACATTCTCTCTGGGATACTTGATTTTTCTCCATAAGTCATCAAAAATAAAAGTAACCTCTAACAAGTTGTAGTCCATCTTGTTACAAACCTAACCTTATCCAATTTTCTCAGTCCGCAGCCTGCGGACTTTATTTATTTTCCCAGAAATTCGCCCCGGAACTGATGGACAACCCGGTCTAGTCCCACGGAATGGGCGGCTTTAAATAACAAGCGATCGCCTGGTTGCACAAATGTGATTAATCTAGTCACTAAGTCCCTATGACTGGTAAAACACTCTGTGGGAATACCCTTTGCACCAGCGATCATTGCTTGGGTATCTTCTCCATCTCCTAAAACTAACAACCCGTCTAATTCCAACCTCTGGATGGTTTCACCGACTCTGTGGTGCAATTGTCGGGATTTTTCCCCTAATTCTTTCATGGCCCCTAATACGGCGATCCTGCGTTTTCCCGGTGTATCCGCTAACAATTGCAAAGCTGCAATCATAGCTTCTGGTGCAGCATTGTAGGTTTCATCTAAGATTAATATATCATCAGGTAAGCTCAACCTCTGCGATCGCCCGGTAGGCATATTCACCATTACCCCCCCTTGCAAACCTGACCAATCAACCCCTAAAACCTTCGCCACCGCCAACGCTGCTAAAAAGTTACTAGCATTGTGAACACCAGCTAAAGGTAAAGGTAGCTGCATTTCCCCCACTTGAATAGTTTCTTGATCTAAAACCACCCCTTGGATATCACCACCAGACAAACCATAAGTTAAAACTTCCCCCGACCAGACTTGTGCAGCGGTAGTCATTAATAGAGCATTATCATGATTAAGAATAGCAACCCCATCTTGAGGCATTTTCCCTAATAACTCACATTTAGCCTCCGCTATGGCTTGCTCAGAACCGAGTAACTCAATATGTGCCGTACCCACATTAGTAATTACCCCAATGGTAGGTCGAGCTATTTCCGTTAATTCCGCAATTTGTCCCCTCCCCCGCATCGCCATTTCAATCACAGCATAGTCATGGTCTCCACCCAGTTCTAATAAAGTTTTGGGTACACCGATTTCGTTGTTAAAATTTCCATGGGTTTTATGCACTCTTCCCTGAGTCCCCAACACTGCGGCGATTAGTTCCTTAGTGGTGGTTTTACCTACGGAACCTGTTACCCCCATCACCGGGATATCAAAGCGATCGCGCCACCATCTCCCCAGTTGCTGATATGCTTTTAAAGTATTCCCCACCCGCAACACAGGTAACCCTGGATACTCATCATCACCATCCACAATGGCCGCTAAAGCACCCTGACCTATGGCCGCAGCCACAAAATCATGACCGTCAAATTTTTCCCCCCGCAAAGCTAGAAACACCTCACCGGGTTTAATCATCCGGGTATCTGTTTGAATACCGCTGCTCATTTGTGCGAGAGCAGTTGCAGATAAATTCACGGGTTCAGCGCCCAGAACTGTTAACAGTTGGGAGATGGTGGTAGAGCAAGGCATAATTATCTAACAGCTTTTTTGTGATTTTTTTTAAGGTGTCGCCACATCAAATTATAGGAAGTTGTGACAACTCCGGGATATGAATTTACCCCACCCGTCCCCAGATGGCTCAATCACGTAACGCCTACGACGGAAGTTCAAATAAAATGGCTGGAATAATGATTCTTGTGTTTTGAACCTCGGTCGCTTGCTGGGTAAGGGTTTCAGCCTTTGATAGACCGGGGTAAAGTCCATTTCAGCGATCGCTTTTTCTGAACCTGGCTAACGCCACGCTATCGCTATCGGAAACTGCCTCTAGACTTATTACCAGGTAAGGGTTTAAAATTGAGGGATCCCCACTAGCTGGGGACATCAATCGAATAGAAACGTGATTTTACCTGACTCTACGCGAATAAATTTGTGTCCCCACTCGCCGCTGGGGACATCAATCGAATGGAAACCCTCCCCATCCGTGATCCGGCTCTAATCTACTTCCATTGGCGTGTCCCCGCTGGGGACATTAATCGAATGGAAACGTCCAGAGGAAAGCGTACCGTAGATTAATCTGGATATCTTGATTTGTAGTTGGGTTAAGTTTAATTTGGGTTTCACTTTATTCAACGGGAAAACAGCAACAGTATTATTTATGATAGTTAAATAAATAAATCCAAATAAAAACAATCCACCATGCAAACATTCGCAGTTACAGAAACAATTACCACCATCACAGAAGCTGAAAAAAGATTTAATTTAACTCGAAATCAATCCCCAGATTTTTTTACCGAATGGTATGATCAATTACCAGAATTAAATAACGATGATATTAAAAACCTAGAAACATTATGGCAACGTTATATTTATCATCGTTCCGGTGGACATTTATTAGAAACTACCGTAATTTTATTACTCGTTTCTCCACTATTAACCATCGCTGGTTTATATGATCCACCTTTTAGAATTAAAGCAGAAGAATCAGTACAAATTATAATAGCTGATAGTGAAGAAACCTTACAGGGAAGAATTGATATTTTAGTATTAAAAGAAAGATTAT
The DNA here is from genome assembly GCA_903911355.1 of uncultured Nodularia sp. GTDB lineage: Bacteria > Cyanobacteriota > Cyanobacteriia > Cyanobacteriales > Nostocaceae > Anabaenopsis > Anabaenopsis arnoldii. Next base: position 3,715 of record CAIWDD010000046.1, read on the forward strand.
GGATAATTGTAGTAGAATCTAAAAAAACAATGTTATCAGTTTGGTCAGCATTACCCCAAACTCTAGCTTATTTAATGGCTAATCCTGATCAAAATTATCCTGCTTTTGCGATGTTAACTAATGGTGATGATATAGTTTTTGTAAAAGTGGAAAATCAAAAATATGCAATATCTAGAGTATTTGCACCTTTTACTAATCAAAGTGAATTAGAAGTTGCTTGTCAATTGTTGCGGAAAATAGCGGTAATAGTATGAATTATGTTATTATCAATATAGAAAATAAAACAGGAGGCTAGTAAAAATGACCCAATAATTAATAGACCTCAGAAATAGTATTTTACAAGGAAATTACACAGAAGCTTTAGCAATTATAGATGAATTAGAAGGAATGAGTAAACAAGCTAACATCAGACAAATTCAATCATTTTTAAAAAAATTACTCATTCATTTAATTAAGTCCCCACTAGCTGGGGACATTAATCGAATGGAAACAGGGGGATAAAAACTAAACCGTTCAGTCAAATACAAATATTTAACCCCCTCCCTAGGTGTCAAGAACACCTAGAGGGGGTTTTCAACTTATTTACTCTCCACAAAATCCGCATCAATCACATCTTCACCCGTAGTCGTCCCACCAGCTTGAGCATAAACAGCGCTACCAATTTGCATCAGAGCTTGCTGTAACTCCTGAGTCAGAGACTTCATGCGGTCAAAATTATCTTGATTCATCGCCTCCCGTAAATTGGTAATCAGACCCTCAACACGAGTGCGATCGCTGGTACTGACCTTATCACCCAAGTCTTTAATTTGTTTCTCAGCTTGATAAACCAAAGAATCCGCCAGATTTTTAGTATCAATTTGTTCACGGCGTTGGCGGTCTTCCTCCGCGTGAGCTTGTGCATCCCGCACCATGTTGTCTACATCTCGTTTATCCAGAGTGGAAGCACCAGTAATAGAAATCGACTGCTGTTTACCCGTGGCCTTATCTTGAGCCGTCACCGAAAGAATACCATTAGCATCAATATCAAAAGTTACGTCAATTTGCGGCACTCCCCTAGGTGCTGCGGGAATACCATCTAAGCGGAAAGTTCCTAAACTCTTGTTATCCCTAGCTAACTCCCTCTCACCTTGGAGAACATGAACCTCTACATTGGCTTGACCATCCGCCGCAGTAGAAAATATTTCGGACTTTTTCACTGGGATAGTAGTATTACGGTCAATAATCCTAGTCATCACACCGCCGAGGGTTTCCACACCCAAAGACAAGGGGGTAACATCCAGCAGCAGAATATCTTTCACCTCACCCGCTAACACCCCCGCTTGAATAGCAGCACCCACAGCAACAACTTCATCAGGGTTCACACCTTGACAGGGGTCTTTACCAATGATTCGCCGGACTAATTCTTGTACAGCAGGGATACGAGTGGAACCACCTACTAATACCACCTCATCAAGCTTATTGCTTAGTTTCGCATCTTGTAAAGCTTGTTGCACAGGGTGACGACACCGGTCTAACAGATCCGCCGTCATCTCCTCAAATTGGGCCCTGGTCAAAGTCATATCCAGGTGTTGGGGTCCTGCGGGGGTAGCGGTGATAAAAGGTAAGTTAATATTAGTTTGGGTGGCGCTGGAAAGTTCAATTTTGGCTTTTTCCGCTGCTTCCGTTAATCTTTGTAAGGCTTGTTTATCTTGACGTAAATCAATACCTTGATTATGCTGGAACTCAACAGCTAACCAGTCAACAATCTTTTTATCAAAGTCGTCACCGCCTAAATGGGTGTCTCCACTGGTAGATTTAACCTCAAAGACACCATCCCCAACCTCCAAAATCGACACGTCAAAAGTCCCACCACCTAAGTCAAAGACCAAGATAGTTTCATTTTGCTTTTTATCTAACCCATAAGCAAGGGCTGCTGCTGTAGGTTCGTTGATAATCCGCATAACTTCTAACCCAGCAATTTTACCTGCGTCTTTTGTCGCCTGGCGTTGGGAGTCATTAAAATAAGCTGGAACTGTAATTACTGCTTGGGTGACTTTTTCCCCTAGATATTTACTCGCGTCATCTACCAGCTTCCGCAGCACTTGGGCGGAAATTTCCTCTGGTGCGAATTGTTTACGGGCTGCTACACAGTCTAATTTAACATTACCATTGCGATCGCGCAAGGTTTTGTAACTAACTTCTGTCGCTTCGTGGGTAATCTCCTCATATTTGCGACCAATGAAGCGTTTCACAGAATAAAAGGTATTTTCTGGGTTCATCACTGCTTGTCGTCTCGCAATTTGACCCACTAACCGCTCACCAGACTTAGTATAAGCCACTACCGAAGGAGTCACCCGCTGACCCTCTGCATTGGGAATCACCACCGGGCGACCCCCTTCGACCACCGCAGCGCAGGAGTTTGTCGTTCCTAAATCAATACCAATTACTTTCGCCATATTATCACCTTCCTCTGATGGCAATTTTCATCTTGAGGATAGGGGACTAAGTATTAGTCCTACCTAGTCCCCCAACCCTACCTAGCCGAGATTTACTTTCACAGGTTTGTATTTCTCTGCTTCAGCTTTGGGTAAGGTTAAGCGCAAAATCCCATGGTCATACTTGGCTTCTACTTTGTCGTTCTCTACTGTTTGCGGTAAGGGAATGACTCGGTGAAATTGACCGTAAGCAAACTCAGACCGAGTTACTCCTTGTTTTTCCACCCTGGTCTCACTCCTCCTCTCCCCACTAATAGATACTGAGTCAGGACTAACTTGTATATCTATGTCTTTTGCTTCTAAACCAGGAACTTCTAAGCGCAAGTGAATTGCATCCTCCGTTTCTTCTAGTTCTGCAGGCGGTATAAATCCTAACTTTATTTCCCCGCCATCACTGGGTATAAATCTATCCCACAGGCGACTCATTTGGCGTTGTAAGGTGTCAACTCGAAATGGATCTAAATTTTCCCAGCGACGCAATGGTTCCCAACGAGTTATTGCCATAGTTACCACCTCTAAAGATTAACATCTACTCTCAGGAGGCTTAATTTCAAGCTCTACACTCTCGGAATAACTGCTGATTGTCTCAATCTTTTTGCTCTCTCACTGAGCTTAATCTCAAGCTTCCTAATTCACACCTTAAACTAAATCTCCCTGGACTTGGTTCGGTTTTATGGTTAGCTGCGATCGCAATAACCGTACTTTGTTTATAAATACACAATTTGTAACAAAAGTTGGTGAGAAATTAATTATGCAAATAGGCATTAATACATTATAATGCCTAGGATGTTAACTTAAGGAAGGGATATTAGAAATCAGAAAATAAATTTATATAGAAAAATTGGCATGGCTGCATAATAAAAATCAAAATTGGAGTGGTGTAGGGCAATTTATTACTCCTTCACGTTTGACAACTGATAGATTACGCCAATCTATTCAAGAAGTGCTAACGAAACCATCTTATCAAGAAAATGGACTCAGACTAAAAACTGCTATTCAAAAAGCCGGAGGAGTTCCTCGTGCTGTGGATATTATTGAGGAGGTAATCTCAAATAATTTAAAATCCAAAAATTGACAGGTTCTCAAAATTAATATCTACTAAAACTAACAAACTAATTGCACAATATGGCTAAACAATATATACCCAACGCCTTCTTAAAAATTGAAAATTACCAAGTAAATGCTATCTTTGCTTGGAGTCAACGCTCACCAGAAATTATCCCTGATCAATCTTGGTTAACCATTTTAGAAATATTTGTTCATGAGCATGACATTAAATCAGCTTATCAAATATTTCAACAAGTAAAATCAGCCGCAATTAACGAGCAAGTTACTAGAGAAATAGAAAAATATCAACATTTAACCAATAACGCTATCATCTTTTTATCAGACAAAAGCCTCACGCTTTTTGGTAAAGGCTTTCGCAGCTTTATTGAAAAAGAAGATGAATATGAACTTGCACCATTAAGCCAAAATAATTACCAAGTATTGACACAATTTTTTGCAGAAAATAACCTCAAAAACGACTTAGATAAAATTAACAGTATTGACAGTTTTTGCCAATTATGTATCTATCTAGAAAAAATTGGTTTATTGTCAGTTGCTACCCATTCTCTAAATTGGGGAGATTTGAAAAAAACTGTTCCTATTTGCCAAGCATTTGGATTAACCAGAGGAACACCCATTGATAGATACTATCTGAATAAATTTATAGGGGAAGTTAAACATGAAATTATTGGTAATGTCCTAGAAATAGGAGGAACTCCAAAAGATAAAGATTTTTATCAAATTAACCCCGGTACATCATACAAAATCCTCAACTTAGAACCTGGACCAGGAGTAGATATAGTTGGGGATGTTCACGACCCATCAATCATTCAACCAGAATCCTTTGACTCCATAATTATTTTTAATGTCTTAGAACATTGTTATGCGCCCTGGATAGCAGTAGAAAACATGCTAACTTGGTTAAAACCCGGTGGTAAATGTTTCGCTATGGTACCAAGCGCCATTAGAGTTCATGCTACACCCGCCGATTACTGGCGACCCTTACCAGATGCTTTTGCTTACATCTTTAGAAACTATACTCAACAGCAACTATACATCTACGGTAACCCCACAACTGTCATTGCTAATTATCATGGAATTGCAGTAGAAGAACTGACAACAGAAGAATTAGATGCCTATCATCCAGATTATCCCGTGGCAACTTGTATAATGGCTACAAAATAAACCTAAATTATCTGTCTACATCTGTCATCAATCAATTCCAAATATACCTTTAAATATCAAAGCCAATGAGCAGTATCAGTTTTGACATCCAACCCGAAATATCAGTTATCCTCTGCACATATAACAGGGAAAATTACCTCAAAAATTGTATTGATAGTGTTATTAATCAAACCTTTAAAGATTGGGAACTTCTGGTCGTAGACGATGGTAGTCAAGACCAGACCTTTGAACTGGTTAATTCATATGTGCAAAGATTACCTAATATTCGTTATCTAAAACATCGCAATCGTAAACTAGGCTACTCTAAAAATGTAGGGATTCAAGCATCATTGGGAAAATACATTACATTTATAGACAGTGATGATAGTTATAAACACAATCACTTAGAATCGCGTCTAAAATATATGCTCAACCATCCAGAAATCGACATAATTCAAGGAGGATTTGAGTGTGATGAGGAGATTTTTGTAGTTGACTATTTTCAGCCGGGTAAAACAATTAACTTGAGAGAGTGTGTTTTAGGTCCTACATTTTTTGGTAAGAAAAAAGTTTTTTCGGAACTAAATGGATTTAATAACATTGCCTATGGAGAAGATACAGACTTTTGGGAACGAGCCGAAAAAATCTTTTCCGCTGTCAAAATCACCCAACCAGAAACTTATATTTACACCAGAGCCAGCGATAGTATTACTAAAACCGTTTTCGAGCAAACTTCCCCATCTAGCTAACTAGTTGATATGACAACTAACAGTTTACTATATCCCATCAGCAGTTTTTTTTCTCAGTGTATATCTGCTGCGAGGAGGCTATTAATTTTAGGAATTGTGCTTGGCTCTTGTCTGATCATTCTATCTGGGTGTCAACCTCTACCAGTACAAGATGAGGGGGTAATTCGCCTCACACTTTGGCAGGGTATTAATCCACCAGTTAACCGGGATGTGTTTAACAAACTGGTAGATAAATTTAATCAAACTCATGCTGATGTTCAGGTACAATCTATCTTTGCCGGAGACCTTGACCAACAATTACCGAAAATCCTCGCCGCAGTGGTGGGGAATGTCCCCCCGGATATTCTCAGCTTTTCCCCCCAAATTACCGGACAGTTAGTGGAATTAGGAGCAATTCGCCCATTAGATGACTGGTTAGCCACCTTACCAGGTAAGTCGGAAGTTAACCCCAAGTTATTTGAGGAGTTAACATTAAACAATCAACTGTGGTCGATTCCTCTTTATACTAGCAATATAGGTATTTTCTACCGTCCCGAACTTTTCCAATCCGCAGGAATCACCCAGACACCCAAGACCTGGGAAGAACTCAGAGCAGTCGCCAAAAAACTCACCATAGACCGGAATGGAGATCAAAGACCAGAACAGTATGGAATGTTACTACCCTTGGGTAAGGGCGAATGGACTGTATTTAGTTGGTTTCCCTTTTTATTGAGTGCTGGGGGGGAGGTAGTCAGCAATGATCAGCCCGACCTGACAAACCCAGGGGCGATCGCCGCCTTACAATTTTGGCAAGACCTATTACAAGACGGTTCAGCTACACTCTCACCCCCAGAACGGGGTTATGAAGAGGATGCCTTTTTAAGCGGTCGTGTGGCCATGCAAATTACCGGCCCTTGGACTTATATTACTAAGTCTAACATTGATTATGATGTGTTTCCTATTCCCGCAAGTGTCACACAAGCCACAGTCACCGGCACGGGAAATATGTATGTCATGAAAACTACACCCCAAAGAGAAGCCGCAGCCCTGAAGTTTTTAGAGTATATTTTAAGTGAACAATTCCAAACAGAATGGAGTATTGGCACAGGTTTTTTACCAGTTAACCTCAAATCTGCTCAAAGTCAAGCCTATCAGGAATATGCAGCCGCCAAACCTTGGTTAAAGGTCTTCATTGACCAAATACACACAGCAGGCGCTCGACCGATTATTGCCGGATATAGTCGTTTATCCGAGAGCTTAGGTAGAGCCATTGAGTCCAGCTTGCTCGGTCAACCCCCAGCAAAAGCTTTGCAAGTAGCCCAAGAACGTTTAGAACTGATTTGGCAGAATGGGGAGTAAAAGCCACAAAAAAAATTTTTCTGAACCTGTAACAACTACAATTACTATTGATGCTAGATAATGGGAAAGCCTTGACATTTACTAGCCCATCTAGCCCGACAGAATCAAACTAACACCTATGCGAACTCACTATTGCGGCGAACTCCGAAAAAAACATATTGGAGAAACTGTTACCTTGTATGGATGGGTAGACCGTCGCCGCGATCATGGGGGCGTGATCTTCTTAGATTTGCGCGATCGCTCTGGGATTGTGCAAATTGTCAGCGACCCCCAACGCACCCCAGATTCCTACCAACAGGCTAACACCCTGCGCAATGAATACGTTGTGGAAATCACCGGGAGAGTCACACAACGCCCGGAGGAATCCTTAAATCCCCGCCTCCCTAGCGGCGAAGTAGAAATCTACGCAGATAAAATTACACTACTTAACAGCGTTCGCAAACAGCTACCATTTCAAGTTTCCACAGTGGAAACCGAAAATGTCCGGGAAGACCTGCGCCTCAGGTATCGTTACTTAGATTTACGACGGGAACGCATGGCGCACAATATGCAATTGCGTCATCAAGTCGTTAAAGCCATGCGTCGCTACCTAGAAGACCTGGAAGGGTTCATAGAAATAGAAACCCCCGTACTCACCCGTTCCACCCCCGAAGGTGCGAGGGATTACATCTTACCCAGTCGATCCAACCCCGGTGAGTGGTTTGCCTTACCCCAATCACCCCAGCTATTTAAACAAATCCTCATGGTATCGGGCATGGATAGATATTATCAGATTGCCCGTTGCTTCCGTGATGAAGACCTGCGCGCCGACAGACAACCAGAATTTACTCAGTTAGACATGGAAATGAGTTTCATGTCTCAAGAGGAAATTATCGCCCTCAATGAAAAATTAGTGGCTCATATCTTTAAAACAGTTAAAGGCATAGAGCTAAACTTACCATTTCCCCGTCTCACCTACGCCCAAGCGATGGAACGCTATGGTACTGATAAACCAGATACCCGCTATGGCTTGGAATTAGTCAATGTCTCCGATATCCTCCAAGACTCCGGTTTTAAAGTTTTTCGGGATGCGATCGCCCATGGTGGTATTGTCAAAATACTGCCCATACCCCAAGGTAATGATGTCATTTCTAACGTCCGCATCAAACCAGGCGGTGACCTATTCAAAGAAGCTACCGAAGCGGGAGCCAAAGGTTTAGCTTTTATCCGCGTCCGCGAACATGGCGAAATCGACACCATAGGCGCTATTAAAGACAACCTCACCCCAGAGCAAAAACAGGAAATCTTGCAGCGTACCGGTGCAAAACCCGGACATCTGTTATTATTTGGCGCTGGTGACACCGCCACAGTTAATAAAACCCTAGACAGATTACGCCAAGTCGTCGCCAAGGAATTTAAATTAATCAATCCCGAAAAAATTAATTTACTCTGGATTACAGACTTCCCCATGTTCGAGTGGAACGCCGACGAAAAACGCCTAGAAGCACTACACCACCCCTTTACAGCACCCCATCCCGAAGATGTGAGTGACCTAAAAACCGCCCGAGCCCAAGCTTACGACCTAGTATTAAACGGCTTAGAAATTGGCGGCGGTAGTCTGCGAATTTATCAAGGGGACATTCAACAGCAAGTATTTGCAGCCATTGGTTTATCTACCGAAGAAGCCCATGATAAGTTTGGCTTTCTCCTCGAAGCCTTTGAATATGGCACACCCCCCCATGGTGGAATTGCTTATGGTTTAGACCGTTTAGTTATGTTACTAGCCGGTGAGGAATCCATTCGGGATGTCATCGCTTTCCCCAAAACACAACAAGCCCGTTGTTTGCTCACAGATGCACCTTCTGGCGTAGATGTCAAGCAACTCAAAGAATTACACGTTACATCTACCTACAAACCAAAACCCTAACCACACCCGAACCTAGGGACAGTTCATCAATTGTCCCTACACCCACCCAGCAACTACCGACCGGCCCGGGTAACCTCTGGACGGACAATATAGTTATAAGCCGCCACATCACTAGGTAGAGGTTCTATTCTCCCCTGATCTACTAGAGCTTGGTGGATAAAAGCCGCAGCAGTAGAACGCATCAGAGCCTGATTAGGATTAAGTACCCTAGGATTGGGATAATTAACCACCATATTTCGCTGTGTAGCTATGCCCACATCATTAATAGCATACTCGGGAATTTGTTCGGCATCTGTATAATAATTCCGCGCCAGTGCAGCCACAGGTGTACTGGGTACTGGTGCTACTACTAAAGGCTGCATTAAAGAAGTCATCGCCAGGGGTAAGTATCTCGGTCTTCTCGCAACCCGCCGAGTTTCCGGTGTTAAATTCAAGCCTCTAGTGAGGGTGACTAGAGCATCTAGCCTGGAAACTGGCTGATTGGGAGCAAAGAAACCACCCGGATAAGCGCTCATAAATCCCTGCTGATAGGCTTCCTCAATAGCTGGAGAAGCCCAATATCCTGGAGGGACATCGGCGAAAACACTCCCATCTTCAATTTCCCGCACTGCTTCTTGGTCAAATGCTTGACGAAGCATCGCCGCGAACTCATCACGTTGTACAGCTTGCTCCGGTCGGAATGTCCCATCTGGATATCCGACAACAATATTTCTTTGGGCTAAACGTTCAATGAATGGTTGCGCCCAATAGTCCCCAGGAACATCACGAAAAGTATTCTGTGCTAAAACTGGAGATGTTAAACTTACTGCTATCCCTAGGGCGGCTAAAGATGTACTAAATCCAGTAGACATTTAAACATACCTCCATTAATTTAACTCAAATTAATTAGCTTTAAATTTAATCTATACTGATAATATTTCAGATATTTACTATAGTTATCTATCTATTGATTCAAACAATTATATGTCAAATTAGGCTGCATCTTATGGCTAAGGTAAATATTACCAACTGGTGTATAGGCTCTTCCCTCAGGACTATATTTGAGTATTTTGTTAACCAGTCAATCCACTATAAGTAGTAAATTACAACTTCCTCAAACTCACCCGCCAGCAAGACATAATCACATCTCACTTATCTTAGGATTGTAAGTGGAGATTTAGGTAAACAGTAATATGGTTCTTTATAAACTTGCAGACTTGAGTCCTGGCTATACAAATACTGAATTTGATAATTATGAAATCCAAGATTTTGATGTCTACTCAGATGTGAATGACGAAAGAGTGGGCACAGTCAAAAATATTTTAGTGGATGATACAGGACATTTTCGTTATCTCGTTGTTGATACAGGTTTTTGGGTTTTTGGTAAACAGGTGTTATTACCAATTGGGCGCTCTCGCATTAGCTATGGTGACCGACGGGTCTATGCTACAGGACTGACTAAGGACCAAGTAGAAAGCCTACCGCAGTTTGACGAGCTAGAACGGGTTGACTACGATTATGAAGAGCGGGTACGGGGAGTTTATCGCCCTCCCTTTGCAGAAACACCTTTAGAAACTTCCACACCTGTAGAGGCTACAGCACCTTTAGATACCCCGTCAGCTTATGCTGAGACTACAGCCCCCAGTCGTGATACTTATACTTACGAACACGAGCCAGAACTATACAATATTAATCAGCAAAATCACCAAAGCCTGAAACTTTATGAAGAAAGGTTAGTTGCTGATAAATCCCGGATGAAAACCGGAGAAGTATCAGTTGGTAAGCACGTGGAAACTGATAGAGCCACAGTTTCTGTACCGGTGGAAAGAGAACGGGTAGTCATTGAACGCACTACCCCCACGGATGCGGGACGCATAGCGGCCCCCGGTGAAGTTGATTTCCGTGAAGGTGAAGTTGCACGGGTGGATATTTACGAAGAAACTCCAGAAATACGCAAGGAAACTGTTTTACGTGAAGAAGTGAAAGTTAAAAAGGTGGTAGAAACAGATACAGTTGAGGCTCAAGAAGAACTGCGTCGGGAAGAGTTAGATGTGAACAAAAATAATCAACGCTCCCGGAAAAGAAAGAGTTGATGATGGTTGATATGATGGTAGAGGCTTGATTTTAGCGCCCTGCTCCCTTGGTTTCATGTCTCAAACACATACCAATCAATCATCTATTCTGGCACTGCTCACCGATTTTGGCGATCGCGATGTTTATGTAAGTGTCATGAAAGGTGCGATCGCCCAAATCAATCCCCATATTAAGGTAGTTGATTTGACACACCAAATACCGCGGCAAAATATCGCCGCGGCGCGGTTTTGTCTGATGAACGCTTACCCCTATTTCCCAGTAGGTACAGTATATGTCGCCGTGGTAGACCCAGGAGTAGGAAGTCAACGCCGAGCGATCGCCCTAGAATTTCCCCAAGGCTTGCTAGTAGGGCCAGATAATGGTATATTTGCCGGTGTGTTGTCTCAAAGTCCGGCAACTCGCGCCGTAGAACTGACTAACTCTCAATATTGGCGCACACCCCAACCCAGCCACACCTTCCACGGTAGAGATATCTTTGCACCTGTGGGCGCTCATCTGGCTGCGGGGATTGATTTAAAACAGCTAGGGGCAGAAATTGATACTGCATCTTTGGTCAAGTTGAATCTTGGGCAATGTCAGGAGACCAACACCGGGGTTAGGGGTTACATTCAATATATTGATACTTTTGGCAACTTAATTAGTAATATTCCTGGCGAATACGTCTTAGGTAAAAATTGGTCTGTGCAAGTTTCTGGCTTGACTATACCCGGATATGTCACTTATAGTGATGTCAATGTGGGGGAACCTGCGGCTTTAGTTGGTAGTCATGGCTGGGTAGAAATTGCCATTAACACCGGCAATGCTTCCCTACAATTACAAGTTAACTGCCAAGATCAGTTAGAAGTTTTATTTTTAGGTAGATGAAAATAGGGTGATACAGGAATACAGCCGGCATAGTGTAAAATCTACAGAAGATTAATGTTTCTGTATAAAGCTGCGGTAGAACAAAACGACATCCCTGATTTATTGCAACGCTGGAAACAGCGCCACACCCAGCAAGATCCAGACCGCACAGGTAAGGCGTTTTTTGTCCGCAAACAAGAAATTACCAGCAATGCTTACGACCTCCGGTTAATACTAAAGGCTTTGTTCTGTTACCAAAGCGTTGGGTTGTCGAGCGTAGTTTTGGTTGGTTTAATTTGACCCCACCCTAACCCTCCCCTTGTAAGGCTATCTATTACCCGGATCTTTCTTAACATTCGTGAGAGCGATCGCTCGCAAACCCCCAAACCTTAATCCTCCGTTGATGATTCTCAATAAAATAAGGGTTTTATCAAGAATAATAAGGTACATTTTGTCAAGA
>CAIWDD010000047.1 GCA_903911355.1 uncultured Nodularia sp.
CGACAGACTATATGGACTGAGGAAGCAAGAGCGGCGGAGTTTTGGGCGCGGAGTCTTGTACCCATTTCTGTATCTATAGGCCAGGAACCGGTCATAGTCCAACCTGCATCTACCATGGCTTGTAGTTGGGCTTCCCATCCAGCGGTTGATTTATGAGCAAAGACAATTACAGCTATACCTTCCGGTGCTAAAAATCGGTTTCCTTCCGCCATAGCTTTTTGCATTGTAGTTTCAAAATAGGCTTGATCTTTGCCTTTAACTTCATCCACAATGCACTCATCATTTTTTGGAGTCAGTTCACTTGTGAAAGATGCTCCCAAAGTAGGGGGTAAAGTGCGTTTTAGCCAAACATAGAAGAAGTCGGATAAATCGGCATAGGGTACGGCATCATAATAAGGAGGGTCGGAAAATAAGCATTGAGCAAAATCATCTGGTAGGGGGTGACTCGCTGCGTTAGCTTGTTGAGTTTGTCCAGAATTAGGTTGATCGTAATAATATTGTTCAATTGTATAAACTGTACGCTCATACATACTTTGCCAAGAACCACTAGAGCTTGACAATATAACAGCTTCTCCAAAATCCCAAATTATGGGAATAGCCTGTCTACCAAAAAGATGGGCTGGACATTCCGCGTTTAGTTTCCATGAAACAAGGGAGTTTCCTAAATCACATTGTTTATTTAAAGATAATGCTAAACAAGTTTGCACAGCCTCAGCCAAACCTTTATTTTCCCTATCTCCTAACTTATCTCCCACATCTTTAATCAACTTCACTAAAGTAGTTAAAGCTAAATTTTGCCGATGAGTAAATAAATCCTTAAACTGATCCATCCCATAATTTCGCTGAGAAAATGCCCTACCTGCACCACTTCCACCACCTTTAGGAGTAGGTTCATCAGGAATTAAACTTACATTCCCAGAATGCTCCTTCACCCGCCTTTGTAACTCAACACCAGCCTTGACCACAGCGTCTAAATCCTGCTGATTGGGTAACCGATAAAATCGCCCCTTAGTACTTTCCTTCGTGGTCACCACACAAAACAACCGTGCATCATTCGCCCCTCCCTGACGGGCTTTAAACTGTTTACGCACCGATGCTACAGGGGTAGTATACCCACAACAGGGACAAGTAGCGGAACCTCTTTTCACCGTCCCATCAAAACTAGGGTTGGTGACCTCTATTTCTGGATGATTTGCTACTACCCATTTATTTTTATCCTTCTGGATAATTTCAAACTCTACCCCCTTGTGTTCCGGTTGGGGAATGATCCTTAAACCAATATTGCGATTACTCTTTTTACACAGATATAAAGACCGCATTAAGGGAACTTCCGCCCCACATCCTGGACCTTCACAAATAATAGTCCTAGCCCATAAATAGGCAATGGGGGTACTACCATCGGCATCTTGGGGATAAAATTGACCTAACTCTGTTTCTGCTGCTTCCTTTACCCACTGTCCCCAATGGCGCACCTCATCCGCTAACTTTTGCCCATATTTAGGGATATATTCCAACACCACCTTATTTAACAACACCGCCACGGGGTTAATATCAGAGGCGAAAGCATCCCCACCCAC
>CAIWDD010000048.1 GCA_903911355.1 uncultured Nodularia sp.
ATCCTATGTAACCTAACAGTCCACTTCTAGTGGACTTTTGCTATCAGACGGGTAATTTATTACCCGGCTGCTAAGTACTGATTTCTGCTGCGCTCCCTATTGGGGTTTCGCGGACTCTACCCGACCTACTAAGTCTACTAAGTCGGGTTTCGCGGACTCTACCCGACCTACTAAGTCTACTAAGTCGGGTTTCGCGGACTCTACCCGACCTACTAACTTCGGGTTTCGCGGACTCTACCCGACCTACTAACTTCGGGTTTCGCGGACTCTACCCGACCTACTTAAGTAATTCCAAATACTCATGACGGAAATAACGTAAAGTGCTAAATACTGGATTAGGTGCAGACTGTCCCAAACCGCACAAGCTGGTATGTTTCACCATGTCGCATAATTCCTCTAGTAGTTCTAAGTCTGTCTGGGTGGCTTTACCTTCACTAATAGCGGTTAATAACTGATACAGTTGTACCGTTCCCACCCGACAAGGAATGCACTTACCGCAGGACTCATCCATACAGAATTCCATAAAGTAACGGGCCACATCTACCATGTTGGTGGTTTCATCCATGACAATCATCCCCCCAGAACCCATAATTGAACCTAGCTCAATCAGGGATTCATAATCTACAGGGGTATCAAAAGCCGATGCGGGAATACATCCCCCAGAGGGTCCACCGGTTTGTACAGCTTTAACCACACCCCCATCTGGTACACCGCCCCCCATAACTTCCACAATCTGGCTGATGGTGGTTCCCATGGGTACTTCTATTAAACCTGTGTTACGGATTTTACCCGCCAGAGCGAAAACCTTTGTACCTTTACTTTTTGCAGTCCCGATGCTGGCAAACCATCCAGATCCATTACGGATAATTGGTGTAATATTAGCATGGGTTTCTACATTGTTAATTAAAGTGGGGTAACCCCATAAACCTGATTCCGCTGGATAAGGGGGACGGGGGTGGGGAGTTCCCCGCTTACCTTCAATGGAAGCCATGAGGGCTGTTTCTTCACCACAAACATAAGCCCCCGCACCAATGCGAATATCAATTTTAAAGTCAAAACTAGAGTCAAAAATTTGACTCCCTAGTAAACCTAAGCTTTGTGCTTGACGGATGGCGGTTTGTAGGCGATGAATAGCTATAGGATATTCAGCCCGGATGTAAATGTAACCCTGGTTGGCTCCTACAGCATAGCCGGCGATCGCCATTCCTTCTAGTACTCGGTGGGGGTCACTTTCTAAGACACTGCGATCCATAAACGCTCCGGGGTCACCTTCATCGGCGTTACAGATGACATACTTTGGTGCTCCTGGGGACTTAGCCACCGTTCCCCACTTCAACCCTGTGGGGTAACCAGCGCCTCCCCGTCCCCGTAAACCACTAGCGGTGACAGTATCTACTACCTCCTTGGGGGTCATTTCCCGCAGGACATGGTACAGAGCTTGATAACCAGATACGGCGATATAAGATTGAATACGTTCTGGGTCAACCTTACCGCTATTTTCCAGAACAACGGGCATCTGGGATGTAAAAAATGGGTGATTTAAATCACATTTTTTTACAGTGTTTTCCCCTCCTCCCATCCCAGCAATAATTGCGGGTACATCCTCCGGTGTCACTTGTTGGTACAGGGTCTGGTCATCCACCTGCACCAAAGGACCCTGACAGCACAAGCGCATACAGCCAACTCCACGCACTTCTACTGTTTCTGTTAAATTCCCTGCTGTGACTGCTTCTTGTAAACGCTGTTTGACAGTGTGTGAGTTAGCAGACAGACAACCGGCCGCTACACAGCAGCGGATTTCTACCGGTTTGCTGGCTGTTTTTTCTTTGTGGGCGATCGCCATTAATTCAGTTAGATCCATCTTCCAACCATCCTTTGATGTGATTCAGAACTAACTCAGGGGTTTGATACCCTATCACCGTCTTATCAAACACCACAGCGGGGGCGATTCCACAAGCACCCAGACATCTAGCCGTTTGTAGTGAAACCTGACCATCAGTAGAAGTTTCACCGCGACGAAGATGTATGGACTCTTCTAAACTTGTGAGGATAGCCTGAGCGCCCTTGACATAACAAGCCGTACCAGTGCAAACTACACAGCTATGGACGCCACTAGGTGCAAGGGAAAATAGATGATAAAAGGTAGCGACCCCATAAACCCGACTTGGTGGTAATTTCAGTGCGTGGGCGATATAAATTAAAACATCGGTTTCTAAATAACCAAAAAGTTCCTGTGCTTGATGGAGGATCTCAATTAGGGCATTTTGTTGATATTGATGGCGTTTAATATGGGCCGACAGGATTTTAAATCGCTTATCCCCAGGAGTATTGGTTACGGAGTGAGCTTTTGCTGTGTTGTTAGTTTTAACAACAGATGTTGAATTCATAATTGCTCTGGCTCCTCTTGGCCGCGATGACCCTAGTGTAACAACCAATCAGGGTGAGAAAAAAACAATAAAAAAAATTGTAAGGAAAGTTAATCGGCACTTCTGTAGAACATCAAAGGTAATTTTTCAAGTTTTCTGATACAGATCCCCGACTTCTAGCTAAATTATCCTAGATAATCCCTCATAATGTGAGAAGTCGGGGATCTTACGCCCCCTCCCACAGTCATACAGATCCCCGACTTCTAGCTAAGTTATTCTAGATAATCCCTCATAATGTGAGAAGTCGGGGATCTTACGCCCCCTCCCACATTCATACAGATACCCTCAAACAACTTCTAAAATCTCAGTCAAAATGGAAAATAATATCCCCATGTTCTAGCCCGAATGTGTGATGACCATCAAAAAAAGACTTGGTATCCTCACCAGTGGTGGTGACTGTCCCGGACTAAATGCAGTAATTAGAGCAGTAGTGCATCACGCCACCCTGACATATAACTGGGAAGTCGTGGGTATTCCCTATGCTACCAGAGGGCTTCTAGACCGTGAAGCCACCCCATTGAGTGTCCATGGTCTAGACCTGCGGGGTATTGACCCCTTGCTGAACATGGGCGGGACAATTTTGGGTAGCATCAACAAAGGTGATACTCTGGCCCATGTAGAAGAGATTGTTGCTGGATACTATGCTTTAGGATTAGATGCTTTAATTGGCATCGGTGGAGATGGTAGCTTGGCAATTCTCCATCAACTCCAAACTCAAGGAAACTGGCAGTTTGTTGGTATTCCTAAAACCATTGATAATGATGTGGGACAGACCCAAAGAGTTGTAGGGTTTGATACAGCTGTAAATACTGTAGTTGATGCCCTCAATCGTTTAACCTTTACCGCTTGTAGTCATGACCGGGTGATGATTGTGGAAGTCATGGGGCGCAACGCCGGACATTTAGCCCTACAATCTGGGATTGCAGGGGGTGCGGATGTGATTTTAATTCCGGAAATCCCCTATTCTATTCGGGGAGTGTGTGAGCATTTAGAACAGCTACGCCACAGGGGACGTAGGTTTGCAATTATAGTAGTGGCTGAAGGTATTCAAGTCGCCACGGATTCACCTGCTTATACATTCTGTGACAGCGCCCCACTGCTGCAACCACAACGCCCATCCTGTGGTCGGGGTCAATATATAGCTGATGAGATTCGCGCCCTCACCGACGATCTTGATATTCGGGTATCAGTCTTAGGACATATTCAACGCGGTGGTATTCCTTCGGCTTTAGACCGGTTGATAGCTACGGCTTTCGGTAAAGCTGCGGTAGATTTATTAGCTAATGGAGAAACTGGGCGGATGGTAGCTTGGCAAAATGGTCAGGTTGTTGCTGTTCCCCTAGAAGCGGTTTTAGCTGAGAGTCCTTGTTTAGTAAGTCCTCATAACTTCTTAGTAGAAACAGCGCGATCGCTCGGTACTTACATTGGCGATCGCCCTAACTTCTCTCCAAGGTAATCTATTAACACCAGCCTTAGTAATTATCCTCCATTAAGTTGGCGATATGATGGGCGATCGCACAGCCAGAGTTACAGAAGGCTGACTGTTAATGGGTAAGGATTTAAGAGCTACGACCACCGGGAGCCAGGGGTTAGAAACCCCTGTCTGATAGCTTAAGTCGGATAAATCCGACTGGGTGTTAACTGTTGACGGTTGACTGTTGACGGGTCAGGGTTTAAGAGCTACGACCACGGGGAGCCAGGGGTTATAAACCCCTGTCTGATAGCTTAAGTCGGATAAATCCGACTAAGTGTTAATCCGCACAGAATACAGTTAATAGCCATTAACTAGAATATTCTAGTTGATCCGCTAGTCCACTTTTAGTGGACTTTAGCTATGAGACAGGGAATTTATTCCCTGTCTAATGCGTAAGTGTTGATTCTCACATTAATAATACAAGTAACGGCGATCGCCCCTCAACCCATCGGTATTAATTCTCACATTAATAATAACCGTAACGGCGAGGGTTCCTTGATTGGATATATGGTTTATCTTCTCAAATATCTATCTTTAGATAGATGACAAAATTACATCCATAGTATCACTGAGTTATTAGTATCAAAAATATTTGAAACTTAAATTAATTATGGTATTTGTTGTAATATAAAATTTTCCTGTGAGTTGGCTATGAAAAATACGACACCGCCCCCACCCGCACCTTACAATTTTAACAATAATGATTTAAGGATTATTTGCAACGAGTTAATGGCGTTAAAAGCAGAATTAGCAGGTAAGATTTTTTGGACTATTTTTTGGGCAAATATATTATCTGCATTAGTCATTTTTATTGTTGTCGGTTATATAGTAGGAACTATAGTAACTGGTCGATATTAAGGTGCTGCTGTAAGCAGGACGAACACCATAAAAAAAATCATTACTCACCTATATATTGTATAAACAAAAAAAAGGCGGATAAAATCCGCCTACACAGGAACAAAAAGTATAGTTTTAATTATTTTAATATTACATCTTTTCTTGTCCGACGAGGTTAGCGATCGCAGAGCGGCTGGAATGATATTTATTTACGCTTACCAGTAGATATTGGCGCTCAGAGGATGTTTGATAACTTTCCATCCCTAATTTTCATCACATTTGTTTCTGTAAATAACCGCAAATAATCTTAACTCATCGCTAAAGCTTATACTAAATCTTTTGTATTAGTAAAATCATTCTCTCACACCGGGATTTAATTACAGACAGTAACTCTCGCCCCATTTGGCGGGTTTGTCGATGTCTACCCACTCAAATGCTATAACTTTACCATCAGCCATTAATCCAAAGGTTATTCCACAAGCAGGAGCGAAAATGCTGCCAAAAGTAACCGCACTGATTGATTCGCAATTAGATATGATATCTTGACTAATGTGTGTCATTAATTGTACCGAGTTTTGGAG
Organism: uncultured Nodularia sp.; assembly: GCA_903911355.1. Taxonomy (GTDB): domain Bacteria; phylum Cyanobacteriota; class Cyanobacteriia; order Cyanobacteriales; family Nostocaceae; genus Anabaenopsis; species Anabaenopsis arnoldii. Next base: position 5,319 of record CAIWDD010000048.1, read on the forward strand.
GTTCATGATGCCATATTCTACCCAGACACCATTACGTATTGGTGCAGTGAGATAAAAGATGTATTCAAGAGGTCGTCCTTGTGGGAAATTGGACTCAAAAGTTTTAGTATAACTATTCTCGATTAAAACATAAGGAATTTTACGTAACCGGTTTTCAGCGTTAGTAATTGCTTTTCTGCACTGTACATTATTTAAACTTTGTGCGTTAGACTGCGTTGGTAACAGGAACATATTAACTAACCCAAATAATAAAATTGCTGTTACGTGACTAATATTTTTTAGCATTATATTCCAGTTCGTCGCATTTGATGTAATTCACTATTTAATTATACAGATGGCTGGAATACCCCTCATCCAATTAAGACGGTATGCAACTTACAGTCATACCACTAAATGCGGTGTTCACAAATTTCAGCATAAGGACAGAAATTGCAATTGCTAGGGGTTGGTACAGCGGAATAATCACTAGCCAAAATCCTCTCTATTAATATTTCCGCATCTTGGGCAGTAGTTTGTAAATCCTCAGGGTTAAAGGTGTGTAAATAATTATGGCGCAAGTAAGCTATATGGGCTGTTGTTCTTCCCTTAGCTTGTGCATAAGCCCAAAGTTGAAACCGATGTTGTTGTGGATTCATTTGGCGATCGGTTTTGAAGTCTAGTACCCAATCTGACCCCAATAAATCAACAATGCCATTGAGTGTTAGTCGTTTTATATTTAAGGTAACTGGGACTTCCGATTGAGTATTAGCTTGGCGAAAAGGGGCGAAAGTTTCCACCTCATCAAATCTCTGGGCTAGTTGTAAAGCTTCTGCTACAGATTCTCGATCTAGATCCACATCAAAAAGAGCCAGTTTTTCTAGGTCACGGATTTTCTTTTCTAGGGCGATATGTGTTAAAGTTCCTATCCGTCTTCCCGTACCTATTCCGTGAGCTATACCTGGATGTCCTTGGATAAAGCGGTAATAAAATTTTTGGGGACATTGGGCGTAATCACTCAGAGCAGTAACAGGTAATTCAAATAAACCTGAACCAATAGGATTAAGCAACAGGCGTTGAGGTGGTGGTGGTAAGGGGGGTTCTGGGAGAATAGGAGGTTGAGCTAATTCTGAGTCAAAAATTATTGGTTCTATACTAATTCCCGCTGCTTCTAATCCAGGTTGCAATTTAGCTAACCCCCTTCCTTTCTCATCTGCGGCGGTGAGAATTATTTGGTCACGGGCGCGGGTCAATGCTACATACAGGACTCGTAAGGCTTCGGACTGCTCTCGTTGCTGCTGCTGATATTCTAACCATCGATAAAGGACTGGTTTTAATACCTCATCTTCCTCATCTTCCAGTTTCAAGGCTACACCATCTTGAGAGTCAAAATAGATACTTTCACTCCCGTTTGGTTGTGCGCGAGTTAAGTCAGGAACTACAACTACAGGCCACTCTAAACCTTTGGCTGCATGGATAGTCATTAATGCTACTGCATCATTGGTGGATAATGGTAACCGGGGTATTTCCACTTCAGCAATAGCTAATTGTTTCAAGCGACGGACTACAGCGAAAACGTCATGATGACCATGTTCTAGTTTGCGTATGAAATCCATAAAGCCACGCCAGTCAGCTTCCCTTCTATTTGCACCTGGTAAGTTGGTAATGACGGCGGTGTAACCTGTCAATTTGTCTGCTAGTTGGAGTAGGCGAGTGGGAGGTTGCAAGTTGCGATCGCGCAATAGTTGTTGCAAAACTTGTACAGGTCGGCTAAACTGGAGAATATCTATGGTTTTAAGTTTTTGCCACCAATTAATTTTGGTTTGGCTTTTTTCTTGCTTATCCTCTGTTGTTGCTTGTAGTTGAGCAAAGGTAAATAATGGGCGATCGCTGACTGCAAAAAAGGGACTACGCAGCACGGCTACCAAGGCTAAATCATTACTCGGATCGGCCAAAAACTGCAATAATGCCCAAGCATCTTTAGCTTCCCTGGTAGCCAATAAGTTACCACCACCGGCTAAAGCTGTGGGGATTCCCTCGCTTTCCAATGCTTCGCCATAATTTTCTAGTGGTTCCCAAGTTCGCGATAAAATGGCAATATCTGTTGCTACTATTGGGCGCAAGTTACCGGTTTTGTGATCATGAATCAAAGTTTCTTGGTCTAGCATATCTTTGAGCAACTTGGCAATATGTCTAGCTTCTACTCTCTGACGTAGGGGTTTATTGATTTTTGATTCTACTTGTTGGACGGCAAAAACCTGGATGGGTGGGTTAGTGTTAGGGGGTACAGTTCTATAACCTTGCAGATTTTGGTGTAATGTATTCAGGAGAGGTGCAAATATGCGATTAATATTTTGTACTAATGGTTCATGGGTGCGAAAGCTGGTATCAAGAGTGACTTCATTACCACCAAGATTACAAATGCGATCGCGCCAAGTTTGAAAAACTTCAACATCAGCACGACGGAAACCGTAGATTGATTGTTTAACATCACCAACAATTGTTACTTGGGTGTTTAAGGTCAACAACTCTAAGATTTTTGACTGAACAGGATTCGTATCTTGAAATTCATCGACTAAAAAAGCTTTCCATCTTTGGGCATAATAGTTTTGCACCTGCTGATCTTGCAAAGCCAACAGAGCATGAACTTCGATATCTGCAAAGTCCAACAAACGAGCGCGGCGTTTTGTGTGGTTAATATGGTCTTGGACAAATCTAAAAGCTTCTCTTAGTGCTGGTAACATTGCCGCTAATTGTTCATCAGCAATACCGATTTCTAAAGTGATTAAACCTGCTTTTAAGCTATCTTTGACTATTTCTCGCAGTTCTTTAATGGCTTCCTTGACTATTTGTAAAGCTCCTTGTGGCCAATTCTTATTACTACCAACATTGATTTTTAGCCGAGATATCACTGACAAGGCTTGTTGAATATTCTCTGATAGTTCTATTTCCCCTATTGCTTGAATCGCCGGTTGACGAGCTTCTGCTTCCAGGCGATCGCCTGCTTTTCCCACATAAGTTTGTAGGGTATCCCGTGCTGAGTGCCAAACTGGATCGGCTAGTAACTCCTTGAGAGCTTTTTCTTGTAAATCTTGTGCCAATTGTTGCCAGTGTTCTGTACTCTGTTCCAAAGCTTGTTTAGCAGTGATGGGGTCTTTCAGTAATACTGGCAAGACTTTGGACATTAAAGAAAAAGGTACTTGCTTATAGATATCTGCGGGTAGTGTATCTAAAGCTTCATTTAACCACTGATTAGATAAAAGCGCCCCTTCCAGTTCATCTAGAACCGCAAAATCAGGCGGTACATCAGCAGTAAAAGGATGTTCCCGACAAATCCGCACAGCTAAAGCGTGGATGGTGCTGATTTGGGCTGCTTCTAGTTCTGCTAGTAAATCATAACTATCCGGTAATTGTTGATTAACCGATGAACGAATCCGCGATCGCAATTCTGCTGCTGCTTTATCGGTAAATGTAACAGCTACTACCTCCAAAGGTGAAAGTTTCCCCTCCCGTAAATGATAAAGGTAGCGTTCAGCTAACATATGAGTTTTCCCAGTTCCAGCCCCGGCTATAACTGCAACGCTACCATCAGCATAAGCTGCTGCTTGTTGTTCAGGAGTCAGAGTCATACTGTACCCCCTTTCCGGCTTTGGCGAGTACCTTTGCGGCAAACTAAATCATAAGCACAGAAGTGACAAGCATTTTGATCAACATCCGGCTTAACAGGGTAATATCCTGTTGCTAAATCAGTTTTTATTTTTGCTGCTATTTGTTGTTGTTCTTCCTCACTCAGTGGTTCTAATCTTATCTTCTTACCCTTAGTGAGCAAATAGTAATTAGCCTCCTTTATCGGTTCATCAGGAAATAAAACTGTACTAACAATATGGGTGTATAATGGCATTTGAATATCTATATTAGTTTTGTCATCCTTATCTTTAATACCCGCAGGTTTTTGAGAACTGGTTTTGTAATCTAATAAAACTAACCCTTCAGGAGTGCGATCAATTCTATCAATTCTTCCAGTTACTTTTAGTCCATACCAATCACCAGTAAATTGCTTTTCTAAGCTTACTACTTCTACATCTGATGGGAGAAAGTCGGGGTGCTGCAAAGTCCGATTTAAAACTTTGATATGTTCAGCCCTGCGAGATTCCCAAGCAGGAATAGGAGGTAATTGTAAATCCTTCTCTGCTTCCATAAATGCTGTTTCCATTTCCTCTAAACTAGGTTTGGTAATATCAATGGCGTTTAACAGTTTGGCTAAAACCAACTCTAAACTGCGGTGATAAAGGTTCCCTTTTAAACTAGGAATAAGTTCATCTGCGGCTTCTTCTATTTGTGCCAGCCTTAGCACTTTATGAGCAAACCATTTAAAAGAACATTGACCTAAAGTTGTTAACTGGGATGCACTAAAAACTATACTTTGAGGGTCTAAATAAAGATTAATTACCCCATCGTATTCATCATAGGGTTGGTTTCCTTCTCGTCTTTTTTCTACTGTCCAAGCATGGATAGCATAGGGTAAGACATGATCTTCTAATGAACTGTCGTGTCTGAGAAGAATCCTTCGTGCTGCTTCTAAACTGGCAATTGGTAAAGCTGGAGGTACACTAGATTTTAAACCCAACCTTGCTAGGTATGAACTAGGTAGAGATGGCTGAGAATCCATCATTTCAGGATAAGAAAAAATTAATTGTTGGTTAGGAATTTGTAGCAATGCGTAAAATGAAATTGCTTCCCTTCGTGCCGCTTGAGCAGCATCTTCCAAATTAAAGCCCAACTGCTGTAGATGTTTGCGCTCATAAAAATCAAGCATCGGGTCATCCTGTACAAGAGTTGGTAATATACCTTCGATCGCTCCCAACACAAAAACATATTCAAATTTAGCACCAAAAACCGATAGGGGGGTATGTAATTCTACGCCACCTCTACCGGGTTGAGCCGGTACTGTTAGTATTGTCAAACTACTGATGATATCCTGAGTAAATTCTTCCAGGCTGATAATTTCCTCTTTAGGTTTTGATAATTCTACTAACCCTGCTTGCAGTTGATAGTAAGCAAAAATTTCTCTTATCCAGCGTCCGCTATGTTGGCGCACATTAAATTTATTGAAAACATCTTGTAATCGTTCCACCCAATTAGCGCGTTTGTCTTGTAGTGGCCAGTCTAAAAAGGAAAGATTAACACCCAAGTTCTGCCACGAAAAGAGATTACAGGGGTGTTGCTGACGGGCTTGAACCCAAATTTCCGCAGATAACCCAGAACATAAGGGATGACTCAATAGTTTGGCTGTAGACTCAAAGGGAAATTGTTTTTGAATCACCTCTAGTAGTAATTGTATCCAGGCTCCCAGCCTAGTTTCAATTAGCGGCACTGCATACAATGCACGTATAGGTAGATTGTATTCGTTAGCAATATCTAAGACAGTAGGACCATAAAAAGCGTCATCCCGCGCTATCACAACAATTTCATTGGCTCGTATTCCCTGATCAAGTAAACTTTTGACTTGAGTAAGTACCCCTCTAACTTCTGCTTCCATGTGGGGATAAATGTGAGCTTTTACACCCAGGGGAGGATTTGTACTGCGGAGAAAGCATTCTGTGAGTTGTTCACCCAAACTTTGGCTTTTTCCTTTATATTTTCGGATTTTCCAGCCTTGTTCTTGTAGCCAATTGATTGCCGCCCGGTTTTCTTGGAAAAGCGCAGCATCCGGGCATGGTAAGATGATTATGCTACCATGATCGGCGATCGCATTCAGGAAGTTTAGCTGATCAACCCGTGGCTGAAAGTAACCATAAATCAGCAGTTGTTCCCGCTTAGTGACAATCCTACTCGCCTCCCAAAGCATAGATGCTGGGTCTACCACTCCTTGTGATTTTAGTAAGTCTATATAGGTAACTGCTAACTCAGCTAGTTGTTTTATACGATGACTACTAACAGTAGCTAACTGTTTCAAATCTACTCCAGCACGTAGGATGGCTTGGAGAGCAGGAGTAATAGCTCGCGTAGTTCCCTCAGTATCTGCGGTTGGTATAATTTTACTGACTACTGTTTTTAACCAACGTGATGCCATTACTGTAGAAACACATCGGATACCTTTTTCTTTCAACCTGTATTGCGCCAATTTTTCCAAGCTATGGTGTGGTACTTTTAAAGCTCTTGCTGCTTGTGGCGTTGGTGTAATCACTCTTAAATTGTGATTGTTTACTACTGATTCCTTAATACTTATATCAGTTTTTACCAATTCCCACCATAACCCATAGGTTTCTATTTCTGTGTTGGGAAGTAATGTGGTCATATTAAGTCACCCAGTGTGTAAACAATTGCATAAAATTCAATCTTAAAATGAATATATCATCTAACTACCTATATAGATAAACACACAAAATTATTATTATTATTTTTTTTGCTTCAAATAAGAATGATTTAAATCTATCTAAAGATAGATGCAAAAGTTCTTAAAGTAAACATTCTTGCCAAAACCCAAAGATGTCAGTATAATATAATCTTTAAAATTATGACAAAAAACTTACTTGTGTTATTACGGCTATTACTGGTTGTATTAATACAACAGTATGATTTACTGATGTTTAAAGAGCTTAGTTTTGCCGTACTATCTGTTATTTCCTTTAGCTGTGCTAGTCTAGTAGAGTGTTGTGATGATGCGTGGGGTAAACTTGATTCTTTAAACCCTTTTTTTCTTCAGCCGAATTAAACACTCATAGTAGTTAACCTAGTTCGCTGTTCTAAATATTAACAGTTGGGCAATGTGGACAAATAAGGCAGGGATAAATTTATGCTTATGCACGCTACTAAATGTGTAATTCCTATTATCAAGTCTCCGAAAGATTATCAAACATATCGGATTAGTCCAGATGATTCTAATCGGTTGGCGATTATTTTTGATTCGATGAATGCTAATACTTCCTTGACTTGCTGCGTAGAAATTTTTGACGTGGGGGGTCAAACACCACCGAATCGTCATCAATGGGCGGTAGAAATGTTTTTTGTGATCAAGGGGGAAGCCCTAGCAATATGTGACGGTAAGACTGTGGAAATTAAAGCCGGGGATAGTTTGTTAGTACCGCCTACTGGAACTCATTTGATTAAGAACACAGGTAAGACTCGGTTGTATACTTTAACTGTGATGGTTCCCAATGAAGATTTTTCCGAATTAATTCGTAGTGGTATTCCCGTCGAGTTAGATGGGGAGGATATGGCGGTGTTAGGGAGAGTAGATGGGTTGATGGGTTTTTAACAAATTTTGCTACCCTTAAGAGTGAGAGAAGCTCAAAGAAGAACACTTCTATATAGTCAAATCAATAGCAGCGAGTCAAGCAGCCTGTGGTGACAATTGGTTTACTATGGAATACAGAGGAACAGAGATGGAAACTAAATTAATCAAACCATCCCCAGCACTGACAGAAATTCCCCCGGGGTATCTGAACATCATGGGTTATGTGGATGAGTCAGAGGTTAACGGTCCTGGTCGTCGTGCTGTTGTGTGGGTACAAGGTTGTCCCCGTGAATGCTCTGGTTGTTTTAATCCTGAGTCTTGGTCATTTGAGATTAATCAATTAATTGCTGTTGACACTCTGGCTGAGAATATCCTCAGCAAAGCTCAGAATACAGGTGTGACATTTTCTGGTGGAGAACCGTTTTGGCAAGCCACCGCATTAACTGCATTGGCCCGTAAGCTCAAAGCGGGGGGATTAAATATCATGTCTTTTACTGGGTTCACCCTTAAACAATTACAGTCGGAATCTGCTCCCCCAGATTCTCAGTCCTTATTAGCAGAACTAGATATCTTGATTGATGGGCCTTTTGTGGAGTCTCTAGCTATCAATTCTCCCACTTCTCTGGTTTCTTCTAGTAATCAAGGGGTTCATGTTTTTAACCCAGAGTTAGCAAACCAGATGACTTGGGCCAGCGACCAGATAGAAATACATATTCTCAAGGATGGTAGCCGGATTGTCACTGGTTATCAAGGCGGTTTGAGCAAATAATTATCATCAAAACGGAGACGTTCCCAGGAACGTCTCCACTGGGGTAGTTAATTTTGTATTAACCGGTAACTTGAGATTCTACAACACCGATGGGACAAGTAACATTTGTCCCCCCTAGACCACAATAACCATTGGGGTTTTTGGCGAGATACTGTTGATGATAGGCTTCTGCGTAGTAAAATTCAGGGGCATCTAAGATTTCTGTGGTAATCTTACCATAACCTGCTTTGTTAAGAGCTTGTTGATAAGCGTCCCTTGATGCTTCTGCTAGTTCCCTCTGCTGTGGGGAATAAACATAAATTCCCGAACGGTATTGAGTACCAGTGTCGTTACCTTGGCGCATTCCTTGGGTGGGGTTATGGCTTTCCCAAAAGACTTTGAGTAATTGAGGGTAACTAATCACCTTGGGGTCGAAAACAACCAATACGACCTCGTTATGACCAGTCATTCCTGTACACACTTCATGATAAGTGGGGTTAGGGGTGCTACCCGCAGCATAACCCACGGCGGTTGTGTAGACTCCTGGAAGTTGCCAAAATTTGCGTTCTGCACCCCAAAAACAGCCTAAGCCAAAGATTGCTGTTTCCATTCCTGCGGGAAAAGGAGGTTTGAGGGGATTGTGATTCACATAATGTTCATTAGGTACTGGCATTAATGAGCTTCTTCCTGGTAAAGCTTCCTCTGGAGAGGGGATAGTTAGCTTTTTACCAAATCCAAATAGTCCCATAGCTTTTAACTTTGATTTGTCTTAAATTTATTTACGTTACTTAATATTGTAAAGAATCTCATGGGGCTTGGGATAACTGACAAAAAAACTCATGGATGATTACCCACTGGATCAATCTCAATAGTTTTACATAAAAGACTGCACTAGAGGTAACATACGCCCTAATTGCTCTTGCCCATTTATAGCCAAGTCGCTGTGACATAAATAGAGTTGATCGCTGACTCGCGAGAGTAAATCTGCCAAAATATGCGGTAATCTTCTTTCTTCTAGCACATTTTCATCTTCTGCTGTCCAAGGTTCCCCTAACCTCTGTTGTAAGAATAATTGTGACCCAAATAGCATAGACGCACCACCTTTTAGCCATAACGGGGAACCAACATCTAACCAGAAATGCCAAGGGTGAAATGTTCTGCTACAACGATATTGGAAAATAGTTGTTAGGGTAACAGCTTTGCTACCTGGTCCAATAGGACGCAAGGGGTAGGGATTGGCGGTAATAGTCCCACGTCGCAGTAGTTGTATAAATTCAGCAATGGTTGTGCTGTAATTCCCCTGCTGTAATCGGCTATCAATTTCCCAATAGTGTTGAGCAGTTTCTAGGAATTCCCGCAATGCTGCCATTTGGTCGTAGGGAAGATGAGAATTCCTCAACAAAAAGTCTTGAATCGCTAGGAATAAAACAGAAATGGGATTGGAAATTAAACGCCGCTGTGATAGCGTAGCGCTGCTGCAAGCCGATCGCTGTTTTTCTAACCACTGTAAAATCTGATGATAAGCTGTAGTAGCGGCATAGCCAATGCGATCCCAGCGATCAAATGCGGTAACTGGTAGCAAGTGGGGATGGTCGGGATGAGGTACAAAACAGTGATCCGCAATCAATCCGGCGCGTACTGGGTCGATGCGGGGGGAAAATGAGGAAGAATGATCAACAACTTCTGTTTTTCTACTCAAGATAACTAACATTTCGGCTACTGCATCTCGATGTACTAGGCGACCTAGACCCGGATAGATTAGTGTTAGCATGGTCAGTAATGCACGAATCACAGATGAAGTAATCAGGGGTCGTTGGTGCTTGAGTGATTGGACTGGTATATTTTGCTTAGTGAGGATTTCTACTAAAGTATAACGAGCGATCGCATCTAGACCAGGGGCGATAATTGCTACTTCCTCTGGTTTAACTTGTCCAGATTTGATAGCTTGAATAATTTCCTTTGCTATATTTCTTAATAATTCAGCCCGAGAGGTGGTTTTAATTAGCCGTGCTGGTGGTGGTAAGCTAGATAACATCATCGATGGGGTGATTAGGTCTAGCATGGGGGTCAAAAGTTTATCTGATAAACTTGGTAAAGGTGATGTAGTTAATGTCTGAATCCGACAACGCTGTGCTAAACCCTGCAAATAATCGGGGTCAGCCCCCAATCCCAGACGTGATGCACCATGTGGGTTATAGGTAAATGCACCCACTGCACCTTGATCCAACAAAAAATCAAACAGTTGTCGCGCTACTCCCGGGTAATCATCAACATCATCTGCCACTATAGCTTGATACCGTTGATTTAAGTGCTGTTGGTAGTTGGGATGGCTGAATAATTTCTGACTATAAACTTCAGTAATTATCCCATAACTAAGCAATCCCCTTTCTAAACACCAGTTGCGCCAACCTAGCAATAAAGATGCCACAAAATCCGGAGCTAAATCCATGGCATTTTCTTGTAAGCCTGTTTGCAAAATCTCACCAATATCTTCACAGCGGGTACCACTGTAAGCGGCTAATTGTAGTAAATCGAGGATACGGCGTACTAAACGGTACTCGTTCACTCCTCCGGCACGGCGCACAGTAGCTGCATCCAACTGGGAACCCCACAATTTTGTAGCCAATTCTTGTTCAGTCTCAGGGCGTAATACTATGGGGAATTGTGCTTTGAGATTTAAAGACTCAATTAATAAAGGCCAAAATAAAATAACTTCATCTTGAAAAAAACCCATCATCGTCTTGACTCGAAGTGGATATTTTCCCTGAGTAGCTGTAGCGATTTTATCAGCCAAAGTACGACGATTATCACTATTTGCAGCTAAAACCAAAACCCCCGGATGTGTTTTTTGCAGATGTAAGAGTGGTTGTGTGGACTGGGCTGGTTGCTTTCCTAGTTTCTCGGTCTCAGGTAATGGGGAATTATGATTTTCAGTTTGCAGCCAATTACACAAATTCTCTACCAAGCGCGTCGTCTTACCACTGCGACTAGGACCTACAACCCAAATAGAATGAGAAATCACAAATACTCCCCTTGTAGATTTGCTATTATACTTCGTATTTCAACCTAATGATCATAATCAATCATCAATGATGAATAATTACTGACGATGAAAATACCGATTTTGAGCCAGAAAGTTTACCCCTTTTTATTGTCTGCCTACAGATGGTACTTACTCACCCCTGAGCGTTCACTGGATGCAGCTTATAAGGCTGCATTAGAGATTAAATTACTAGAAAATGAGCATTTTGCTGGTAACAAAATAGAGATAAATTCAGACATCTACAGTAACAGTGTGATGGATTATTTTGAGTCAGTTTTAAAGCAACAATTAAAAATTGCTCGGATGCGACTGACAGAGTTTCGAGCCAGTCGTTGGTTTTCTAATGAATCTCATCACATGGCTGCGAGGAAAACCGGTATAGAATATCCTACTCCGTCCGCCATTTTAGAGAAATTAAATTTCATTGATCAAGTTATCTGTAAATATTATAACTTGGATTCCCAGGTCAATTCCCCGGAGTTAGTAAATCCGCCTCAAATAGTCAAAGTTACTCCGCCTAACTCTCAACCATCTGCACCAAAACTACCAAGTCAAAATCAAGAACAGAATCAAAAAAAACGCGGGAAATCTGACACAGTTGGAATATTACCCCGTTCGCTTTTAGGTACAATAAGTCGTCTGCAAGTTGAATTAGATCCCAATGCTGAAGAAGATGTTATTAAAAACTTTCGTCATAATCAAAGAAGAACCATAATAGCCATTAGATTGATTTTATTATTAATAATAGTTCCTCTCTTAACCCATCAAATATCTAAGATATTAGTAGTAAGTCCGTTGGTTGATCATTTCAGAAGTGAGGAAACAGCACCAATATTTCTCAACTTGGAAATGGAGGAAGAAGCATTATTAGAAATGCAAAGATTTGAAGAAAAAATCAAGTTTAAAAATTTGATTAGTGGCGCACCGCGACTATCTGGGGAAGAGATGGAAATGGAGATGGAGGAAAAAGCCCATGAAATTGCCGAAGAATTTCGTCGGGAAAGTGCTAACGCCATTAAAAATGTTTTTTCAGATATTTTTTCCGTTGGTGCTTTTATTTATTTGCTGCTGATTAGCAAGCCTTCGATTATGGTGTTAAAAGATTTCTTTGATAATATTGTTTATGGTTTAAGTGACAGTGCTAAGGCATTTATTATTATTTTATTTACTGATGTCTTTGTCGGTTTCCACTCTCCCCATGGCTGGGAAATAATTTTAGAGAGTGTATCACGTCATTGGGGCTTACCAGCTAACCGAGATTTTATTTTCTTATTTATTGCTACATTCCCGGTGATTTTGGATACCATCTTTAAGTACTGGATTTTCCGTTATTTAAACCGCATATCACCTTCTGCTGTGGCTACATATCGGAACATGAATGAGTAAAAAATCATCAATGTTGCGGTAATAAATTCGGGAAATCTAGATGCAAGAGCTAGGCTTTATACCGAGTCATTACCGCCCCGGGCAGTTTCTCAGCTTTAACTCAAGTGGTGTACTCGGCGTTAATTTTTACATAGTCATAACTCAAATCACACCCCCAAGCTTTACCAGAACCATGACCATTACCAACCTTAACTGTAATAATCACCGGATTATCTATTCTTTGTCCTGGGAGATGGTCGTGATCCACAGAAGAGTCAGCCGCAGTTTGTTTTAAATATGCACTGGCTGCTGCACGGTTAAATGATACTGGTTGACCATTTTCTAATAATAGGAAATCCCCTAATTTAATTTGTAAGTTGTCTTGCTCAAAGGGTACGCCAGCACGTCCGGCGGCGGCGGCGATACGTCCCCAGTTGGGATCACGTCCAAAGATGGCAGATTTAACCAGAGATGAACCTACAATGGTTTTAGCAATTTGACGGGCGGAAGCTTGATCATGAGCACCTGTGACTTGAACTTCAATTAAGCAGGTTGCACCTTCACCATCACGGGCGATCGCTTTTGCTAAATGTTGACAGACTGCTATCAACATGGCCTGTAATTTTTCAGCTTCTGGACCCATTTCGGTAATTGCTGGTGTGCGAGATTGACCATTAGCCAAAGCAATTAAACTATCGTTGGTGCTGGTATCACCATCTACGGTAATGGAATTAAAACTTTGATCAGCAGCCCTACTTAACATTTGTTGCCACAAATGAGATGAAACGGCTGCATCACAAGTCACAAATGCTAACATAGTAGCCATGTTGGGATGAATCATCCCGGAACCTTTGGCAATACCACCAATTCGCACTGGGCGATCGCCGATAGTTGTTTCTAAAGCAATAGATTTTGTTACCAAGTCTGTAGTGACAATTGCCTTGGCTGCTGCATCCGAACCTGTTTGGGAGAGTGCTGCTACTAGCTGAGGAATACCACCACGTAGGGCATCCATTTTCATCCGTTGACCAATTACACCGGTGGAAGCTAGCAAAATCGATTCTGGGGAGATATTTAATTCCCGCGCTAATATTTCGGCACTTTCTACAGCATCATGCATACCTTGCATACCTGTGGAAGCATTGGCTTGACCAGCATTGCAGAGGATTGCACGGGCGCTATGTTTGGCTTGTAGGCGTTGGCGACAATAGTCTACACAGGCGGCTTTAACTTGGCTAGTAGTGAATACACCAGCTGCGATCGCCTCTACATCAGACCAGATTAAAGCTAAATCTGGCAATCCCGAAGGCTTTAGTCCCGCCGTGATTCCCGCCGCCTGATAACCTCTTGGAGCTGTAACACCGCCCCTAATTTCCTGCCAATCTGCCATTTTCTTCTCCCGCCACTCTTACCTGATTAACTGGCGATGATTATACCAATTCTTCACAACCAGCAGATATTTGGCGAGTATGAAATAAGGAGAGCCCCATGGGCAGCTCTCCAGATCATCAGGGTGCATCTACATAGCACAGTATAGCATTTTAGATATGAGGTGTCATACACTTTATTTATCTTTTGTATCAATATTCTTGAACAGCGAAGGTTAGCCAATAGCTAATTATGTACTAACAATAGATTACATATGCCGATAAATGCTAATATAGTGGTATGGCTTATGTACCACTACGAGAAGCAGTTAAACAACTGGGATTGCACCCAAACACCTTAAGGAAGTACGCAGACAATGGCAAGATTGAAAGCATCAAAAACGAAGCAGGACAAAGACTTTTTAACGTTGAATCCTACCTCCGTAGTGCAACTAGAACTTCCTTTGTCTGCTACTGCCGAGTTAGTTCAACCAAGCAACGAGACGACCTTGGTAGACTTGCCTATATGCAATCACTCTACCCAGATGCCGAAATCATCAAAGATATCGGCAGTGGAATCAACTTTAAAAGAAAAGGA
>CAIWDD010000049.1 GCA_903911355.1 uncultured Nodularia sp.
CAACCGCGCTAACCTGGGTATGGAAGTAATGCACGAGCGTAACGCTCACAACTTCCCCTTAGACTTGGCTGCTGGTGAAGTTGCTCCTGTTGCTTTGACTGCTCCTGCAATCAACGGCTAATCATAAACTTTAGCTGAATCGAAAAAAGCCTCCTAGAAATAGGGGGCTTTTTTTCTTTTTTAACCTAATTACGCTACAGATTACAAATAATTATTTTTTCTCGTAGATTTACTTAAGTAGACTATAATGACTCTGCTAAGTGTGAATTAAATATTTTTTCAGGCAAGATCCTATGAGGAACAGATTACTGGCATTTCTAATCATCTTTACACTCAGTATTGGTGGATTTACTATCTTACCTTCACTAGCTCAGATTCCTGGTAACAGCCCTGTGAGCAGTACGGAAGCAGAATCAGTTCCAGGAGAACTATTAGTACAGTTCAAAAAAGATACTACTAACCAAGGGCGGGGACGTGCTTATGAAAGAATTAATGGGCGAGCCTTAGAAACAGTGGTTGCAGCTCACGGAAAATCTGAAAGAGGAGATTTGGTTTTAGTTAAATACTTACCTACACCTAATCTACCGCCTGAAGCGGCGATCGCCCAAATCCAAAAAGATCCATCCGTAGAATTCGCGGAACCCAATTTTATTTATCAGCACTACGCCACATCAAACGACCCTTTCTATACTAATGGCAACCTCTGGGGAATGTATGGGGGTGCGACAACTCCTGCTAATCAATTCGGTAGTCAAGCTGGCCAGGCTTGGGCAACTGAATATACAGGCAGTGAGACAGTATATGTGGGGGTGATTGATGAGGGGGTGCAAATAGGACACCCAGATTTAACTGGCAATGTCTGGACTAATCTCAATGACCCAGTCAATAATATTGACGATGACGGTAATGGCTATGTTGATGACATCAACGGCTGGGATTTTAATAGTAACAATAACACTGTCTATGATGGTAGTGAAGATGACCATGGCACTCATGTAGCTGGAACTCTTGGAGCTAAAGGTGGTAACGGTATAGGTGTAGCTGGGGTTAGTTGGAACGTCAAATTTATTCCAGCTAAGTTTTTGGGAGCTAATGGTGGTACATTGGCTAACGCCATCAAGGCTATTGACTATATTACCGACTTAAAAACTCGTCAGGGACTGAATATTGTCGCCACTAATAACTCCTGGGGAGGCGGCGGATATTCCCAAGGACTCCACAACGCCATTATTCGCGCAGCCAAGGCAGATATTCTCTTTGTAGCTGCTGCTGGTAACTCAAGTAACAACAACGATAGAAGAGCTAATTACCCATCTAATTACGATACCAGCAAAGGGACAACAACTGAGTCAGCCGCTAGTTATAACTCGGTGATTGCAGTAGCTTCCATTACTAGCACTGGTGCCTTATCTAGCTTTTCTAACTACGGTGCTAAGACCGTACATATTGGCGCACCGGGTTCTAGTATCCTGTCAACGGTGCCGGGTGGATATGCCTATTATAATGGCACATCAATGGCTGCACCCCATGTCACTGGCGGAGTGGCTCTTTATGCCGCAGCCCATCCCCAAGCCACTGCATCCCAGATCAGGAGTGCAATTTTAAACAATGCAGTTCGCACTTCTTCCCTTGTAAATAAGACTGTAAGTAATGGTCGTCTAAATGTTTATAATGCTCTAACAAAATAACATGACTGGAAAAATGTCATCATAGTTGATGATGAGAAAATACTGGAGATAAAACCACGGTTTACACACGTCCTTTAGCACGGTTAATAGAGCAGTTGCAACGCCTACCAGGAGTTGGTCCCAAATCAGCCCAAAGATTGGCGTTGCACATCTTAAAACGTCCCGAAGCAGAAGTAGAAGCCTTAGCACAAGCCTTGATTGATGCAAAAAAGCAGATAGGCTTGTGTTCTGTTTGCTTTCACCTATCTGCTGATCCTGTTTGTGAAATTTGTCGTCATCCTAACCGCGATAATACCTCTATTTGTGTGGTAGCTGATTCTCGTGATGTGATTGCTTTGGAAAAAACCCGCGAATATAAAGGTAAGTATCACGTTTTAGGTGGGGTGATTTCCCCTATGGATGGTATTGGAGCCGAACAGCTAACTATTCAAGCTTTGGTGCAGCGGGTGAGTCAACAAAAAATCCAAGAGGTGATTGTGGCTATTAGTCCGACTATAGAAGGGGAGACAACAACCCTGTATATCGGTCAGCTACTTAAACCATTTACCAAGGTGACACGTATTGCTTTTGGCCTACCCGTGGGGGGTGATTTGGAGTATGCAGATGAGGTGACACTAGCTAGAGCCTTGGAGGGGCGCAGAGAATTATAGTTTTCAATTCCATGAAGTGGGGTTTTGCGAGGCGATCGCTAGTAAAAATTAAGTTACAGTCGTTTTACGGTGATTTACCTGTAGATGCGGTCTGTCTGTAAAACTTGCATTTTTGAGGGTTTATTTAGGATTCTCCTGTTTTTTCCATGGTTTCTATCACTGCTAAACCAATACCAGAAACTGCTATGAGCATAACTGCTGATAGCAAATAGACATTGGCAAACATTCTCAGGGCATCTTCAAAAAACATATAGGTGCTCATCGCTTCACCTTTTGAACTCTATGCTGTTGTTACTGTTCTCATGGAACAATGACTTTCATTAGCATCTTAACAAAACTTTAGACAGTTTATGAGGGTAAACAGATTTTTTTTTGTGAAAATGAGATAAATTTAATTGGCTTTTTGTAAGCTAGAATACAGAAAATATATATAAATTAATATTTAGGTGCGTCAGATATCAAAAATATCTTGATTTCCACAATTTATAGGGTCTGACGCATCCTAAAAGAGATATTTAAGTTAAATTAAGCAGCTTTCAATAGTGGCTAACACAGATTGGGAAAGTGAGGTGAAATCATAACCACCTTCTAAACCAAAGAGAATTTTCCGAGTTAGTCCTAGACAAGCATTTGTAAATAAGGCATAGTCTTGAGGCTGTAAATTAATATTGGCTAGGGGATCTGACTCATTGGCATCATAACCTGCACTGACAATCAGTAAATCCGCCTGAAAGTTAGCTAAAAACGGTATGACCTTCGTTTCTATGAGTGGCTGATATATGGTGATATTACTACCAGGCGGTATCGGTAAATTCAAGACATGATTATATGATCCCTTCTCAGAAGCTCTCCCAGTACCGGGATAACACGGATGCTGATGTAAAGAACAGTATGCAATTTGGGGGTGAGTTTCGACGATCGCCTGGGTACCATTGCCATGATGTACATCCCAGTCGAGAATGGCGACGCGGTTAACTCCTGGTTGTTCCAGGGCATATAAAGCGGCGATCGCAGCATGGGAAAATAAACAAAAGCCCATACCAGTATTACGTTCAGCATGGTGTCCCGGTGGACGTGCTAAGACAAAAGCCGGGTTAGCGGAGGTGAGTACAGTATCCACCCCATCCAACCAGGCACTTACTGCTAATAATGCTACATCATAACTGCGGGGAGAAACTGGTGTATCACCGTCTAAATAACCCCCTCCACTGGTGGCAATTTCTTTAACTTTGTTGATGTAGGCTGGATCATGGGCTTTGAGTAGTGTGGGTATAAGCGATGGCCTTTCTAAGGCTGGCGTAGGGGTAAGCCAAGTAATTTTTTCCCCAAAGGTGGCTGAGTTGAGAGCATTGACTATGACCGTCAAGCGTTCCGGCTTTTCGGGATGATATCTTCCAGTTTTGTGGTCTAGAAACTCATCAGAATAAATGACTGATAGCATAAGGAAACACAGCAGAATACTCTGGGTTATTCTATCCTGATTGATGCTCCTCAAGGGTTTCATCAATTGGTTGCTCTAGCATCTCCGGTACTAAAGCAGGGTTACCCCTCCGTTCCGCGGGCGATTGGGCGCGGATGACATCATCCATTTTCGGAGGATGTTTGATCATATCTAGCACCTCCGGACTTAATTGAGATGCAGCATCTTCTGGGTGAGCTTTTTCCCCTGAGTTGAAAACTTTTTGGTGATTCATGGCAATTTATTTTAACTCCCAGTCTTCACCTTAAGATATGTGCTAGTTAGGGGGTACTATCAGTGGGAGTTAAATTCCTATTTTCCCCATACCTCAATGGTAATATATTTACTATTATTGTTTCTAATCTATGGCTCTTCTGTCTTATTTCCACTATGGGAAAAAATTGATTAACTACAGATGAAAACAGATAACCACAGATGGCTAAAATAACTTTTTTTTAGGCAATTAAGTTGAATATCAACTATTAGTTATAAATGAGAGGTTCCTAGTTATTTTTTCAGGGAAAATAGTTAATAAAAACACATTTATAACGTTTTTTATATTACCATCGGCAAAAAGTCTAGTTTTCCAGTTTATTTCTCGATATTTTAGCTGGTTACTTTAGGTGCAAAAGATGAGATTATATGTTATAATGTTAACAAAAATATGGAAATTATTCAAGATTAATTCAGAATAATTTGACGCTGGCAACAAGCGTAAGGGCTAAAATCTACATTTTTTGGAGTTTTTTAGATTATGACAACCTCACAGGAGAGGATTATCCCCACAGACCTGCGCAATGAAATGTCCCAGTCTTATCTGGAATACGCCATGAGTGTGATTGTGGGTCGGGCGCTCCCAGATGCAAGGGATGGTCTCAAACCTGTGCATCGTCGCATCCTCTACGCAATGCACGAGCTGGGACTAACTCACGATCGCCCATTTCGTAAATGCGCCCGTGTAGTTGGGGAGGTTTTGGGTAAATATCACCCCCACGGTGATACAGCGGTCTATGATGCTTTGGTACGCATGGCCCAGGACTTCTCCATGCGATCGCCCCTGATTAACGGTCATGGTAACTTTGGTTCGGTAGATAATGATCCGCCGGCGGCCATGCGATACACAGAGTGTCGGTTACAAGCTTTAACTAGTCTGTCCCTCCTCCAAGATATTGAATCAGAAACTGTAGATTTTATCGATAACTTCGACGGTTCCCAACAAGAACCGACAGTATTACCATCACGCATCCCCCAATTATTGCTCAATGGTTCCTCCGGTATAGCTGTGGGTATGGCTACCAATATCCCCCCACACAACTTGGGGGAATTAATTGATGGTTTGGTGGCGCTGATTCATAACACTGAAATCACTGACCTGGAATTAATGGAGTATATTCCCGGTCCAGATTTCCCCACAGGGGCCCAGGTGTTGGGAACAGCAGCGATTCGGGAAGCCTACACCACTGGACGCGGTTCTATTACTATGCGGGGTGTGGCTACCATTGAAACCGTAGAACAACGAGGACGACCGGATAGAGAAGCAATTATTATCACTGAGTTACCCTACCAAACTAACAAGGCCGGGTTGATTGAAAAAATCGCCGACATGGTGAATGAGAAGCGTCTGGAAGGAATTGCAGATATTCGGGACGAAAGCGATCGCGATGGGATGAGAATCGTGATTGAATTGAAGCGGGATGCATACCCCCGTGTAGTCCTCAATAACCTTTACAAGCAAACCCCCCTCCAAGCTAACTTTGGGGCGAATATGCTGGCCCTGGTCAATGGTAAACCGGAAATCCTCACCCTGAAGAAGTTCTTAGAAGTCTTCCTAGATTTCCGCGTCGAATCAATTACCAGACGCACCCGCTATGAACTGCGAAAAGCCGAAGCTCGCGATCATCTCCTCCAGGGGTTATTAATTGCTTTATCTCAGTTAGATGCAATTATTGTTTTAATTCGTCATGCACCCGACGCACCCACAGCTAAAGCGGAGTTAATGACAAATTATGGCCTGTCAGAAGTCCAAGCCGATGCTATCCTACAGATGCAGCTGCGGCGTTTGACAGCCTTAGAAGCAGATAAAATTCGTCAAGAACACGCAGATTTACAAACTCAAATCGCCGATTTACAGGATATTTTAGCCCGGCGAGAACGGATACTAGAAATCATTGAAACCGAAGTCACTCAACTAAAAACCAGCTTTGCAACACCCCGGCGTACAGTAATTTTACCCGGTGAAGGCGATATAGATGAGCGTGACCTGATTGCTAACGAAAAAGCGATCATTTTAGTCACAGAACAAGGCTACATCAAACGGATGCCTGTCAACACCTTTGAAGCCCAAAGCCGCGCTACCAGAGGGAAAGCCGCCGCTAAGGTCAAAGATGATGATACCATTGAGCATTTCTTAACTTGCTGCGATCATGACAGTGTTTTATTCTTTAGCGATCGCGGTGTCGTCTACTGTTTAAAAGCTTATCAAATTCCTGTCGGTTCCCGTACCAGTCGCGGCACACCCATTGTGCAAATGCTACCCATTCCCAAGGAAGAAAAAATTACCTCAATTGTCCCCGTAGATGAGTTTAGCAGTGAAGAATATCTAGTTATGCTCACCAAAGGCGGCAATATTAAGAAAACGGAATTAGCTGCATTTAGTAACATCAGAGCTAACGGATTAATTGCGATTTCTCTGGAAGAAGGCGACCAACTGCGCTGGGTACGCCGGGCGAGGGTGGAGGACAGCATACTAGTGGGTTCTCGTCAAGGGATGGCCATTCATTTTCGATGTACCCATGAACAGCTACGCCCTCTGGGTAGAGCCACTCGGGGAGTCAGAGCCATGAAACTAAAAAATGGCGATGAACTTGTAGGGATGGATATACTCCCCGCCGCCATTCTCGACACCTTAAATACAGAGGAAACAGCAGACATAGACAACGCAGATATGGAAGCCCAGGAGGAATCCCTAGAAGTACCAAGTAACGGTATTATTGGTCCTTGGGTGTTAGTGATTACCATGGGCGGATATGGTAAGCGTGTACCAGTGGCCCAATTCCGACTGCAAAACCGCGCTGGTCAGGGTTTAATGGCTACCAAATTCAAAAACCGTAAGATTAAAGACCAATTAGCCACCTTACGGATTGTTAACAATGATGACGATGAAATTATGATGGTGACTAATCGTGGTATAATCATCCGTCAAGCGGTGAATGCCATTTCCATACAATCGCGATCAGCCACTGGGGTGAGAGTGCAGCGTCTGGATGAAGATGATGCCATTAATGGTGTAGCTATAGTTCCTCCTGATAGCGGTGAAGATGTGGAAGCAGCTGAGTAAAAAATATCCCGAAAGGGTAACAACCTTACTCCCCTATGCGATCGCCTGCGCCAGTGGTGTATTAATGGGGCTAACGGTAGCGCCGGCGGGTGCATGGTTTTTCGCCTGGGTTGCCCTCGCCCCCCTGTGGGTGTTAGTTTTTACCTCTCCTGCATCCCCCCCCCTCCTGGGACTCGCCTGGGGTGTTGGCTATCATGGTGTCGCCCTATCCTGGATTACTGGGATTCATCCCATGAACTGGTTGGGCGTTCCTTGGTTACCAAGTTTAGCAATTACCCTGTTTTGTTGGTCATTTATTAGCCTACTTGGGGGGTTGCTCCTCACCCTGTGGGGGGCGCTTATGGCTCGTTGGGGGGGGAAAAAATCGGGGCTACGTGTTCTATTTGGTACAGCTATTTGGTGCGGCTTAGAAAGTCTTTGGAGTGCTGGACCCCTGTGGTGGAGTTCCTTGGCTTATACACAAAGTCCCCACAACCTCGTAATTTTACACCTGGGTCAACTATCAGGACCGAACACCGTCACCGCCGCCATAGTTGCAGTCAATGGTTTAATTGCAGAAGCATGGATTAACCGCCACAGTAGAAGTTCCTCCTCTGGTCAGGTGGTCAAGCAACACTTGGCGATCGCCATCTCACTATTCATGACTTTACACCTGTTGGGATTTTATTTATATAGCCGTCCCATCGCCCAACCACCAGCAGCAGCTTTGCAGGTGGGAATCATCCAAGGTAATATCCCCAACGAAATAAAACTTATACCCCAAGGTTTGCAGCGGGCCTTAGCAGGTTACACCAGTGGATATGACAATCTAGTAGACCAAGGTGTTGATGCAGTCCTGACCCCAGAAGCAGCTTTACCCTATTTCCAGCGCGACCTCCCCAACACTAGCTTAATGCAAGCAGTGCAAGAAAAAGGCGTAGTTGCTTGGGTTGGGGCTTTTGGAGAACAGGGAACCAGTTATACAAATAGTTTATTTACCTTCACTAGTAAAGGTGAAATTTTCAGCCGTTACGACAAAACTAAATTAGTCCCACTGGGGGAGTATATACCCTTTGAGGAGATTTTAGGCGGTATAATTGGGCGCTTATCACCTCTGGATGCTCACCAAGTACCAGGGAAAACCAATCAAATATTTGATACCCCCTTTGGTCGGCCTATAGTTGGTATATGTTATGACTCAGCTTTCCCAGAAATATTTCGCAGTCAAGCTGCTACCGGGGGGCAATTTATTCTCAGTGCTTCTAACGATGCTCATTACAGCCCCTCTATGCCATTTCAACATCACGCCTTAGATATGATGCGGGCTATTGAAACCGATAGATGGTCAGTGCGGGCGACTAATACCGGATATTCCGCCTTTGTAGACCCCCACGGTCACACCTTATGGATATCTGGATATAATACCTATGCAACTCATGCTGAAACTATCTACAAGCGGGAAACTCGCACTTTATACGTGCGTTGGGGTGATTGGTTGACGGTTGTATTGTTGGGGTTGGCTGGGTTATTCCATCAAGTTATTCGTCTCACCCACAGACGCACAGGCTTAACAGAGTAACAGTTGCTGAGGTGTTGTTAGCAGGAGGGTGTAGGTTGAATATTTTGCAATTTTTTTATATTTTCATAATCTTTTTATCACAAAGTTATTATTTGTATAATTTCGAGTTGATGCCCAAATTACTCTGTATAATACAATGGGTTTCTTTATCAAGATTTCTGTTTATGTCTGTCCATAAATATAAGAGAGAGGAGCAAATTCAAGACATTAATACAGGTAAGTTTTTGACACTATTTCAACGAGACCTATTACAAAAAAGTTTACAAGCAGATTTACCTGATTTATATCGGCTACGGATTCAAATTATGCTACTTGCAGATGAGGGGAAATCTCAAGGAGTTATTTGTCACATCTTGGGCTGTAGTCCCGCAATGGTTAGACACTGGATGCACATGGCCAGGAGTGGTATGGCGCATCAATGGGGTGATTGTCCCGTGGGTCGTCCTAAAGTGGTCAATAACGACTATTTACAGCGTTTGCAAGAATTGGTGGTTAGTAGTCCCCGTGACTATGGTTATGCTTTTACACGGTGGACTGTTAAATGGCTGGGTGAACATTTAGCTCAGGAATTTGGTGTGGAATTGAGCCATAGACACATTAAGCGACTACTCAAACAATTGGGATTATCCACTTGTCGCCAAATCAATCATCACCAACAAACAACTACGGGAAATACTGGGAATCCTAGCATCTTGATTCAAGATTTGAAGTCAGACACACCTCTAGAAGATCCCGTAATTTCCTATGTTAAACCCACTTTAGATACTCATTTAAAAACTTATGGTGCAAAATCTACCCACCTCTGTGCTGTCTCTAGAACAGTTCAACCAGGTTCTAGGTCATTCTTTCTCCCCAGCAGAATTTCACAACTACTACTCACAGTTTAAATTCAGAAGCCCCAGGGTCGGTAAGTTTTGGCAAGGAAAAGATGTAGATGCTGGTGTATACATTATCATCACTGGTAAAGTCAGGCTGTTGAATCACGCAGATGAGTTAATTACTACATTAGAACCAGGAGCATCATTTGGGGAATTTACCCTATTCCCAGAAGCTGACTTTTACCCCTATGGAGCTAGAGCTAGTGTTAATTTACAACTATGCTTCATTCCGGCTACAGTTGTGTCAGCCTTGATGCAGAAATATCCCCACATTCAAAACCATTTATTCACCCAGTCCCGTGCAGTTAATTCTTTACTGGTAACTTCAGATTCACCACCTCCACATCCCCAAGAGGAAATCACCCCCCCACCTGTCACACCAACCCAGACATCACAAAAGATTAGTAAAGCTTACCTCCCCAGTCCTACACAGCGCGTCGGACATTTACTACAGAAAACTATTCGCCGTTACCCGTTTTTTGCTCAACAAAGTGCTTCAGATTGTGGTGCTGCTTGTTTAGTCATGGTATCTCGTTATTGGGGTAAACGCTTTAGTGTCAATCGTTTACGAGATATCGCTAATGTTGACCGCAATGGCTCATCTTTAAGGGGTTTATCCACCGCTGCTGAAAGTATAGGCTTTAGTACCAGACCAGTAAAAGCTAGTTTAGATCAACTAGCCAAGCAAAAATTACCCGCCATTGTCCACTGGGAAGGTAAACATTACATTGTTGTTTATGAAGTTACCCGCAAATCCGTCATTGTCGGCGACCCCGCCATTGGTCAACTTACCCTCACCCACGCCGAATTTAAAGACAATTGGACAGGTTACACACTGCTACTGCAACCCACAGCATTTTTCAAAGATACCCCCGAAACCGTCACACCCTTCTGGCAATTCTTTGAATTAATCAAGCCCCATGGCTTGGTGATGTTGGAAGTATTTGCTGCTTCTATATTTATTCAAATCTTTGGTTTAGTTACCCCTTTATTCACTCAGTTAATCTTAGATAGGGTCGTAGTTCAACGTTCGGAATTAACTTTATTTGCTGTGGGTTTAGGGCTGCTAATTTTTAGTTTATTTCGTGTGGCTATGATGGGGTTACGGCAATATTTATTAGACCACACAGCCCATAAATTAGATGTGGCTTTAATTGTGGCTTTTATTCGCCATACCTTGCGTCTCCCCCTCAATTTCTTTGAGTCTCGTTATGTAGGGGATATTATTTCCCGTGTTCAAGAAAATACCAAGATTCAACGCTTTCTTTCCGGTGAGGCTTTATCTATTGTCCTAGATTTAATCACCGTATTTATTTATGTCGGGTTGATGTTTTGGTATAGCTGGAAAATGGCACTTTTAGCTTTAGTAATTGTGCCGCCTTTTTTCCTATTAGCCTTGATTGCTACCCCGTTTTTACGCCGGATATCTCGGGAGATTTTTAACGCCTATGCTACTGAAAGTAGTTATTTAATCGAAGCTTTAACTGGGGTGAGAACCGTTAAATCTACAGCAGTGGAGCAAACGGTACGTTGGCATTGGGAAGACTTACTAAATAAAAGAGTGAAAACCAGCTTTTCTGGGCAAGTTATCGGTAATCGCCTACAAATTTTTAGTAATCTGATTGACGCGGTTGTTACTACTGGTTTACTATGGTATGGGGCATATCTAGTAATTCAAAATCAGTTAACTATTGGGCAATTAGTAGCATTTAATATGCTGTTAGGTAATGTGATTACCCCATTTCAAAGATTAACTGTTTTGTGGAATGAGTTACAAGAAGTAACCATCGCTGTAGAGCGGATTAACGATGTTTTGGATACAGAACCAGAAGAGGATCTACAGCATCAAGTCCGGCAATCTTTACCACCAATTCAAGGTCATATCTGTTTTGATCATGTCACCTTTCGTTATCACCCAGAAAGTGATATTAACGTTTTAGAAAATCTCAGCTTTACCGTTAAACCAGGGCAAATGGTGGCTTTAGTGGGTCGCAGTGGTTCAGGAAAGACAACTATTTCTAAGTTAGTTTTAGGCTTGTATCCCCCTACAGATGGTCAGGTGTTAATTGATGGACATGATATTACCAGTCTGTCCTTACGTTCCCTACGGGAACAGGTGGGGGTAGTTGACCAAGATACTTTTCTGTTTGGCGGTACGATTCGCGAAAATATCAGTTTAGCACACCCAGGGGCAAGTTTACAAACAATTATAGCAGCGGCGGAGTTAGCAGGGGCTGATGAGTTTATCAAAAAGTTACCCATGGGTTATGAAAGCCAAATCGGTGAAGGTGGGGGAATGTTATCTGGTGGACAACGACAACGAATTGCCATAGCAAGAGCTTTATTAGGTAATCCCTCACTGCTAATTTTAGATGAAGCCACTTCCCATTTAGATGCTGAATCAGAACGCATAATTCAAAACAACTTAAATACCATCCTCAAGGGTAGAACCACATTAGTAATTGCTCATCGTCTTTCCACAGTGCGCAATGCGGATTTAATTTTGGTACTCGATAAAGGCGTATTAATTGAAAGTGGTACCCACAATGAGTTAATGGCTAAACGGGGACATTATTACTATCTCAATCAACAACAGTTAGATCATGCAGGTAATATCCCCGACTTCTGAACACCATCTTCTCATCTTAAAAGTCGGGGATATAACTACCCACCCAATATCCCCGACTTCTGAACACCATCTTCTCATCCCATCAACATTTATCATAGAAGTCGGGGATATAACTACCATAATCAATTTTTTTGGCCAAATCATTTAAATTTCACAACTATATCCAGGGGAATTATGCCAAATAGCATCAATCATGAGCAACATGAACCACTACAACCCGCCAACTTAATAGATGACTGGTCTCATGTCACCAAAGACCTACTAGATAGTTTACCCCAAGTGTGGACAAGGGGATTACTATACTTCCTGATTATATTTGTATCCATAGTTTTACCCTGGGCGATGTTTTCCCGCGTCGATGAAACAGGTACAGCTAGGGGAAGATTAGAACCCCAAGGTAAAACAGTCAGACTAGATGCACCCGTTGCTGGAACCGTGGCGGAAATTCAAGTCAAAGTAGGTGATGTAGTTATAGCCGGACAGACTTTATTGGTACTAGAATCAGAACTAGTGCAAGCAGAATTACGACAAACCAAAGATAGATTAGAAGGTCAATTAAATCGGTTATCTCAGTTAAACCTGTTAAAAAATCAGTTAATTGTTGCCTTGGCAACCCAGCGGCAACAAAATCAATTTCAAGAGTTAGAAAAACAATCTCAACTAGACCAAGCCAGACAAAATTTAACCGCCATACAGAGTTTATCTAATTTACAAAAAGAGGAAAAATTATCCCAAGTTAATCAAGCTAAACAAAGCCTAGAACACAGTCAAACTGCCAATAAATTAATGGCTTCCCGTTTAGCTAGCAGTCAACGAGAAGTTAAACGCTATAATCAACTGCGGGAATCAGGAGTTATACCAGAAATCACACTGGTAGAAAAGCAAGATATAGCCCAAGAACAACAAAGATTATATGAACAGAGTAAATCAGATATTCAACAAGCCCAGTTACGGTTAGGAGAACAACAAAGTAGCTATCAGCGCACCATTAAGCAATTTGATGCTGATATTAAACAAGCCCAATTAAGAGTCAATGAACAAGAAAATAGTTACAAAATAGTCACTAATGCTGGTAAACTGGCGGTACTCAGAACCGAAGAACAACTGAAAAATATACAGAGCGAAATTTCTACCCTAAATGCAGAAATTGCTCAAACTAAAAGCCAAATTCAGTCCTGGGAATTTCAACTTAATCAACGAGTCTTAAAAGCCAACGTCAGCGGAACCTTATTTCAGTTACCCATTGAAAAAGCTGGTTCTGTGGTGCAACCAGGTACTTTAATTGCCGAAATTGCTCCCACAGGTTCACCGTTAATTGTCCGGGGACAAATGGCCACAACTGAGAGCGGTTCCCTGAGTCAGGGTTTACCGGTTAAGCTGAAATTTGATGCCTATCCTTTCCAGGATTACGGGATAATTAGTGGTGAATTATTCAAGATTTCTCCCACAACTACAGAAATAGATACACCTAATGGGAGGGTAGCAGCCTATGAGTTAGAAATTGCCATGAATCAAGATTGTATTCCTAGTCAGGATAAATGTATCCCTTTAAATCCTGGCGACACTGTAACGGCGGAGGTAATTGTGCGCCAGCGCCGGATTATTGATTTTATACTTGATCCCTTTAAGCAGTTACAGCAGGGGGGTGTCAAGTTGTAGTAAAGTGCAAATGCTTTTCTGGGGAAACATTAAATCCAGTTCCCTCTCCTTAATAAGGGGAGGGTTAGGGTGGTGTTTAAATTTTATCAACCAAAATCAACCAAATTTCAGGAGTAAATCATGTTAGAATCCATCACCATTACCCAAGCAGATATTTGGCAACAAGTCAAGCTTTCCCTACAAATTCCTGAGCTAGTAGAGCAGATTGTCAGCCGTAAGATTATCTTAGCAGCGGCGGAGGAAGCGGGAATCAAAGTAGAAGTTGAAGAATTACAAAAAGCAGCAGATTTTTTGCGCTTAACAAATAAACTCACCAGTGCTGAGGATACTTATAAATGGTTAGAGCAGCATGGTATATCTGTAGATGATTTTGAAGAGATTATATATACAAACTTAATTAGTGGTAAGTTAGGACAGCATTTATTTGCTGATAAAATCGAGCCGTATTTCTGGCAAAACCAGCTAAATTATGCCGGTGTGGTGATGTATGAAGTGGTGTTAGAAGATGAAGATTTGGCGATAGAACTTTTTTACGCCATTAAAGAAGGGGAGATGAGTTTTTATGATGTGGCGCACCAATATATTCAGGATGTAGAATTGCGGAGGAAAGGCGGATATTTGGGGGTACAGCGTCGCCAGGATTTAAAACCAGAAATATCTGCCGCTGTATTTGCAGCCAATCCCCCCCAGGTGCTTAAGCCTATTATTACAGCTAAGGGTGTGCGTTTGATTTTTGTGGAGGAGATTATCCAGCCGCAGTTGAATGATGAGTTGCGTTTTCAAATTTTATCAGATTTGTTTTCGGGATGGCTAAAACACCAAATTGTAGAGATAGAAGATCAAACTAATTTTGAGCTAAGTAATTAAGCAGCTTTAAGTTGTTAACTTCAAAATAATGGCAAAAATGTCTTGATAAACTTAGAGGATGTTTGGAAAGTCAAGAAAAGCTCAAGTAACGATATTCTATCAGTAGATAAAAAAGAGACAGAGTTACTTGAGCCATGTCTAAATCATACCCAACAGACTTGACAGATGAACAGTGGGAATTGCTATCAGTGCTGATACCCCCAATAAATTTGGGGTGTCGTCCCCGTCGGGTTAACCTACGCGCTGTGATTAGTGCCATATTTTATGTTCTGTGTGCGGGTTGTCCATGGCGGATGTTGCCACATGACTTCCCAAAATGGCAAACGGTATACTATTACTTCCGAAAATGGCGCCTGGATGGTACATGGGAACGCATTAACCACAAACTTCTTCTTGATTGGCTCGTTGAGCTACACGAGCAATCATTGGGTAGACATTCAATGTTTCTCAGGATCTCTTGACCGGCTTCCTGACTTTCCACAGCTTGAATTTCAGCACGGAAAGCTTCATCATTAGCTAACCGTTCATAAAAAGCTCTGACATTTTCAAAAGACATATTTTCTCCCTGATAGTAAATTCCTTCAACTCATAGTTGGCGTTGCCACTTGAATTGTTAATTCAGAAGTCTTGTAATTATCAGTAATTACTTGTGGGCAACGCATACAAGCAGCCTTACCCTCTTGCTGCCACCAGCGACAATCTCGACGTATGGAACAGGGCAGTAATTCTGCCACGGCTATGGGCATTTGATCAACAATTCGTGTGGCTAAACGACAATCTTTTCCATCAAAATGTTGACAATTATTGGTGGCACAATTTGACGCTGTACGGAAAACTTCAGCCGGAGTAACAGGACTAACTTTAGCTATTAGTTCCTCTGTCATGGGCTGGGGTTGTTTCAGATAAGCTACACGGGGTTCTGCTACTGTTCCACCGATTACACCGAAAACCACACTCTCCCCCGGCTCCGGTCTCGCACTGGGACAAAGTGTAGTTTTTTCACCGGTAATTTTTTCCATCAGTTGAACCTCCAGTCCAAATTAATCCACATATTACAGGTTGAAACGGGTAAGAAGAAATTGTTGCACCACCAGAAACATTTTTCATCTCTTCATCAGATACAGATGCTAAAGCTTCATTCCGACGTTCTAGGGCATTATTGACGGCGCTATCAATGAGGTCATTGATTTCAAGATTATGCTTACTGTTCATGTTGATTTCTTTATTGATAATCATTAGTTAAATTGGATCTTAATGAAACTAAGACACTTATGTCTAGATATTTTCTGAAAATAAAAGGGACAAAATAGTTACAGCTTTGTCACTAAAATTTCCGCAATTGTAACGGTATATTACATAAAACAGCCGTAATTAGGGCTTAAAAGTCACACATTATACAAATAACTGGACAAAATACGTAATTATAACCCAGAAAAAAGGGACAAAATAGTTACAATTATGTCCCGATTAATTTGAGATTTACAGCGCCTTTGATTTAAGTTAGGTACAAAAGCCTGGCGCACCGACCTTATAAATATTTGAGTTAACATTGCCAAATATCATTTACCGTTAACTTAATTTCAGAAAACAAGGGGGAACAAATCACCATATCACCAGTAAAAACCTGCTCCTCATACAAACCTTCTACCCACTGCAAAACCGTCACCTTTTGCTGTATGGGATCTACAATCCAATACTCAGGGATTCCCCGCGTTGCATACTCAGAGCGCTTGTAACGATAATCCCGATTTTCTTGATTTGGACTGACTACCTCAATCACCAACAACGGCTGCGGCATATCCATTAAAATTAGAGAGCGTGTAGCACTTTGCATTACCTGAGCCAATTCTTCAGAAAACAAGACCAAATCAGGAACACGCACCCCCACCTGGCGACTATATACGGCCATTTCTGTTTTCATACTCAAGCGGTAATAGGGAATACCTAATTTTAGGAAGTATGCCAATAAAAACATGGCTATCCGACGATTTAGCTCACTTTCTAAAGGCATAGAAATTAATTTGCCGTTCTCCAATTCATATAAATTATCTGTACCATCATCAAATTGCAGAAACTCTTCCAAGGTCATGTTCTTGGGGGTTGTAACTGTCATTATTTTTTCTCCTATAAACCCTAAATACCCCATCTCTATCCTCATAAACCATAGAAGGAGTAAGTGGCGATCGCCCCTGCACTCCATTTAGTATTTGAAAATACTGATACAAGAGCGATCGCCTCTGCACTCCATTTAGTATTTCAAAATAGGGAGATAAGATCGCCCCACAGTAATTACTGGGATTCCAACCAAGCCAGTAAATCCGCCATACTACCCAAATCTAGTAAAGCCTCCCCCAGGGCTTCTAATTGGTTGAGAGAAAGAGACTGGATGCGCTGGTGTAATTCCGGGGATAATTCACCGTATCGTTTTTTTAGGAGTCTGAGAATCAGGGTTACTTCACCCTCTTGTATTCCCTCTTGTCTACCCTCTTGTATTCCCCGCTCATAACCTATGCGCTCGCCGGTGGTAACATACCTCATAGTCCGCTCCTGCTCAAATTGCTTAAATTCTGACCACAATTGATTTTCCAGTGCTTTTGGTAAAATCATAACCCAGTCGATAAAGCGATAGAGATTCCGGATATCCTGTTCTTTTAGTCCTAAATCGTACAACCTACGGATTAAGCTAAATTTC
>CAIWDD010000050.1 GCA_903911355.1 uncultured Nodularia sp.
GGGAGATGCTGTCACCCTTGCACCTAGGGGGTGGGATTCTCACCCACATGAACACACAGTTATAAGAATCTGGTTTTACCCAGTCTTACCTCTCATCCCTGAGCATTAATACTCATTTCGAGAGAACGAATCGCACCTAGTGTTTCTAGCATAGCATTGGTTTATCTATGTATTAGGATATTATGGCATACAATTAAAAGTCCCTCTCATCTCAGGAGGGAAGAGGTGTGAATATTACTAATGCAATTAAGCCGAAGCGGTCAACTCTGACTGAGTTTTAGTTTTACGTAACTCCAAATATATTAACAAGGCGTTAATATCTGCGGGATTTACGCCCCCTGTCCGTGCTGCTTGACCGATGGTTAGGGGTTTAACACGGGTGAGCTTTTCCCGCGCTTCTTTAGAAAGGGTATCAATTGTGTGATAATCTAAGTCTGCGGGTAGCTGGCGGTTAGCCTGACGGGTAATCTGTTCAATTTGATGTTGTTGTCTAGCCAGATAACCAGAATACTTGATGTCAATCTCTGCGCCTTCTTTTTCCCCTTGGTTGAGGGTGGGGTTTCCCAGTCCGTAACGTTCCAGGTCAATGTAATGGAATCCTGGACGACGGAGTAAATCAGCTAGGGTGATAGAACCTTTAATAGCTTGTTGGGATGCGGAGGCGATCGCCTGACCGATGGGGTCATGTTCCTTAATTCTGGTATTATATAAACGGTCTTTTTCTTGATTAATCTGCGTTTGTTTACTGGTGAACAACTCCCAACGGCGATCGTCAACTAAGCCGATTTCCCTTCCTAAAGGTGTTAAACGTTGGTCAGCATTATCGGACCGCAACAATAACCGATACTCAGAGCGACTAGTGAGCATCCGGTAAGGTTCCCGTAAATCTTTAGTACACAAATCATCAAGCAGAGTACCAAGATAACTATGTTCACGGGGGAAAACAATCATCTGGTTACCCTGAACCAACCGCGCCGCATTAATACCCGCTACAATTCCTTGAGCAGCGGCCTCTTCATAACCCGTAGTACCGTTAATTTGTCCCGCGCAGAATAAACCATTAATTTTCTTAGTCATCAGCGTAGGATAACACTGAGTAGCGGGTAAATAGTCATACTCCACCGCATAAGCCGGACGCAACATTGTACAATTTTCCAAACCCGGCAGAGTGCGTAACATTTGCAACTGCAGATTTTCCGGTAACCCCGTAGAAAATCCTTGAATATATAACTCTGGGATGTCCCTTCCTTCCGGTTCAATAAAGATTTGGTGACTGTCCTTATCAGCAAACCGGACTATTTTATCTTCAATACTGGGACAGTAGCGAGGTCCCTTAGCTTCCACCCAACCACCATAAACCGGTGATAAATGTAAATTTTCCCGAATTAACCGATGAGTATCTGCATTAGTCCGGGTGATGTAACAGGGAACTTGTTCCCGTTCCACCCACACATCCGGGTCAAAACTAAACCAGCGTACCTCCTCATCTCCTGGTTGGATAGTCATCTTAGTATAGTCCACCGATCGCTTATCTACCCGTGCGGGGGTACCCGTTTTCAGCCTACCGGTTTCAAAACCCAAGCGGTTGAGAGTTTGGGTCAAACCCTCAGCCGCAAACTCACCAGCTCGTCCAGCGGCCATAGACCTATTACCTACCCAGATTTTACCACCCAAAAACGTCCCAGTAGTCAAGATCACCGCCTGACATTGAAACCCCACACCAAAATAAGTTTCAACCCCAACCACCTCATCATTAGCACCCAAAACCAAATCCGTAACCATCCCCTCCCGGATAGTCAGATTTTCTTGATTTTCCACAACACCCTTCATCACCGCCGCATATTCCCGCTTATCACTTTGAGCGCGTAAAGCCCACACCGCCGGACCCCGTGAAGAATTGAGGACGCGCTTTTGTAAATAAGTACGGTCTGCAACCTTGCCAATTTCCCCCCCTAAAGCATCCACCTCATGGGTCAACTGCGACTTAGCCGGGCCACCCACCGCCGGGTTACAGGGTTGCCAAGCTATTTTATCTAAATTGAGTGTCAGTAGCAAAGTCCGACAGCCGAGACGAGCAGCCGCAAGAGCCGCCTCACAACCGGAGTGACCCGCACCCACCACAATAACATCAAAAGCGTCTTGGAATTCAACGGAATTGTGCATGGTCATACTTACACAGATTAGCAGATTAACAGTTACTACAACCGATTGTAACCCAACCACAACCACCTAAAACACGATATTAGTTTGAGGGAACACCGGAATACAGAAAGGCTATATTTTTTTAATTAGGTTAATTTAACCAAAAATTTGGGGAACAATGTAGAATATACATACGTCAGAGGTTTATGTATTTTCACCTGGACGGTTAAGTAATCGCCCCATATATTCCAAGTAAAAAACATTTAAACTTACATGCATCTACCAAAATTAACTAGCGCCTTAGCCTTAACAGCACTGACATTTACCCTCAGTGCTCCCCCTGCTTCGAGTCAAAATATACCCAATCAAGTCAGCTTTGTTTGTCGCTCAATTACCTCCCGCAGCGGCGGACGGCGGACAGTTCCCGCCACTGTGGCGTTTATACCTGAAGCAAAACAACACAGGAGAATCATTGCTTGGGAATCTGACTCCTTCCCCAACACAGGGTGGACACCCCGAAAACGCTGTGAACTAATAAGTCAAAAATTCCAAGAATTTTACAATCAAGATCGGTTAAGACACATGACCCACGGTAGAATTAATGGGTCAGGAGTAATCTGCGCCCCTAAATTCGGTGGAACCTGCAATAGTGAGAATCAATTATTTACAGTCAAACCCGGAAGCGACCCTGAAAAAGTTTTAGACGAACTGATCGAAATTGCCAAAGGTCAAAGTGCGCCGGTGTGGCAAACTGCTGATAATAACCAGAGGTACTTAAATTTCGGTCTTTATTTAGAAAATGCTTTAGTAGCGGATGTAACCGAATAGGTGACAGATTAAGCTCCCCGACTTCTCACATCATCATAGATAATCTAGGATAACTTAGCTAGAAGTCCGGGATCTGTGGGGCGATCGCCACCCAGAGGAGCCGGGGGTTAGAAACCCCCGTCTAATAGCTAAAGTCAGATAAATCTGACTAGAATATCATGTATTTGATTATCTTAAGCTAGAAGTCCGGGATCTGTGGGGTGGTCAAGATCCCCGACTTCTCACATCATCATAGATAATCTAGGATAACTTAGCTAGAAGTCGGGGATCTTTGGGGCGATCGCCACCCAGAGGAGCCGGGGGTTAAAAACCCCCGTCTCAAAGCTAAAATCAGATAA
>CAIWDD010000051.1 GCA_903911355.1 uncultured Nodularia sp.
AAGTCTACTAGATCCCCGACTTCTCACATAATTAGAGATAGTCTAGGATAATTTATCTAGAAGTCGGGGATCTTTGGGTATCTGTGAGGGGGTAAGATCGCCGACTTCTCAAATAATTAGAGATACCCTACCATAACTTAGCTAGAAGTCTACTAGATCCCCGACTTCTCACATAACTAGAGATAGTCTAGGATAATTTATCTAGAAGTCGGGGATCTTTGGGGCGATCGCCGACTTCTCTTAAAAGAGCACACCACTTACCCGAATAGTCCTAGAAGTCGGGGATCTGGGGGAATCTTTGGGGCGATCGCCATTTTGATAGAGATTTTGAAAGGCCCCCACTGTGTTAAAATTAGATTATTCCTTCTATTGCCGACCGGATTACCGGGAATCACTCAGCCGAAAAAATGCTTCGGCGTCCACCGATGCCTTATTGAGAATAATACAACAACTCTGATGGTTAAATCTGCTCCTGCCCCAATCGCCAAGCGTGATCAGCCTTCCAAAGTAGAAGGCATCAAGGAAAGAAGTAATTTTTTACGCGAACCCGTAGCTACACAAATCCTTGAAGATACAACTCATTTTACCGAAGAAGCAGTACAGCTGCTCAAGTTTCATGGCTCCTATCAGCAGGATAACCGCGATAACCGGGTCAAGGGACAGGAGAAAGATTATCAGTTTATGCTGCGGACTAGAAATCCCGGTGGGTTTATACCACCGCAGTTGTATCTGGCTTTAGATAATTTATCTGATCAATACGGGAACCACACATTACGAGTAACCACACGTCAAGGCTTTCAGTTACATGGGATTTTAAAAAAGAATCTCAAGGCAGCGATCGCTAGTATAGTAAAAAATATGGGTTCCACCCTGGGCGCTTGCGGCGACCTTAACCGTAACGTCATGGCTCCACCCGCACCCTTCAAGAATCGCGCCGAGTACCAGTATGCCTGGGAATACGCCAACAATATCGCTGATTTGTT
The DNA here is from genome assembly GCA_903911355.1 of uncultured Nodularia sp. GTDB lineage: Bacteria > Cyanobacteriota > Cyanobacteriia > Cyanobacteriales > Nostocaceae > Anabaenopsis > Anabaenopsis arnoldii. The sequence goes on from CAIWDD010000051.1 coordinate 984, forward strand.
GACACCCCAAACCGGGGCATACTACGAAATTTGGTTAGATGGCGAAAAAATCATTAGTGGGGAAGAACCCGAAGAAGTTAAAGCCGCACGACAACGCAATGGCAACGGTACCATTATTCATGGTAGCGAAGAGCCAATCTATGGCACTCACTATATGCCCCGCAAATTCAAAGTTGGCGTGACTGTACCTGGTGATAATTCCGTAGATTTATATTCCCAAGACCTGACCTTAGTGGTAATCACTAATGACCAGGGAGAACTGGAAGGTTTTAATGTGTTTGCTGGTGGTGGTTTTGGGAGGACACACAATAAAGAAGAAACCTTTGCCAGGGTAGCAGATGAAATCTGCTATGTGGAAAAAAATGATGTTTACGATTTAGTTAAGGCCATTGTTGCCACTCAAAGGGATTATGGCGATCGCACGGAGCGCCGTCATGCGCGATTAAAGTACTTAATTCATGAGTGGGGTGTAGATAACTTCCGTACCCAAGTTGAGGAGTATTTCGGTAAATCACTCCCCCCCTTCCAACCGTTACCAGAGTTTAAATATTATGATTTCCTCGGTTGGAATGAACAAGGTGATGGCAAGCTATTTTTAGGCATTTCCGTAGAGAATGGTCGAGTTAAAGATGAGGGTTCTTTTCAACTCAAAACTGCTTTGCGGCAGGTTGTGGAGCAATTTAACTTACCCATGCGCTTGACACCCCACCACAACGTCATTTTTTACGATATTGAGCCAGAAGATAAGTCAGCCATTCAGGAGCTTCTACACCGTTGCGGCATCGTTGATGATCCCAACACCATTGAACCCCTAGTACGTTATGCCATGGCTTGTCCGGCTTTGCCTACCTGCGGTTTGGCTATTACCGAATCTGAACGGGCAATACCAGGCATTTTAGAGCGGATTCGCCACTTATTGGATAAACTAGGTTTACAAAAAGAGCATTTTGTGGTAAGGATGACAGGCTGCCCCAACGGCTGCGCCCGTCCCTACATGGCAGAATTAGGTTTTGTGGGGAGCGCTCCTGAATCTTACCAAGTGTGGCTGGGAGGTTCCCCAAATCAGACAAGATTAGCGCAGCCTTATGTAGACAAGCTACATCATAATGATATAGAAAGCTTTTTAGAGCCGATTTTCGTTTACTTTAAGAATTTTCGGGAATACGGCGAAAGCTTTGGGGATTTTTGCCATCGTCTAGGTTTTGCCGCCCTACGTGAGTTTACGGATACTTACAAACCTGAAGCTACTAGTAGCAGTAAATCCCGCCATCGAGTTAGTATCCGCGATGAGGTATATACTAAGCTGAAAGCAGCAGCCAATAGTCAAGACAGGCCAATGACTGATTTGGTGAATGAAGCCTTAGAAGCTTACTTTCAGAATCTGGTGTAAATCAATTCAATAAATATTTTGAACCTTCTCTCCGTTATATTATTTAGAGAGTAGGTTTTTTTATGCTTGATGACTGTAAGTAATTAAATTACCATGGCTCAACTACAAAGAATCGCGATCGCTCCCTCTCAAATTCAAGCAAATGTGATTACCCTAGGTAAAGAACAACAGCATTATTTAGGCAGAGTGTTACGCTTACGTGGGGGCGATCGCTTTATTGCCATGGATGGTCGAGGAAAATGGTGGTTAGCTCAATTAGAAGGAGAACAAGCCCAAATATTAGAACAATTAAGCCCAGAAAATGAATTACCTGTAACCGTTACCCTCATGGTAGCCTTGCCCAAAGGGAATGGATTTGATGAAATCGTCAGGTATTGTACAGAATTAGGTGTAACTTGTATTGCTCCGGTATTGAGCGATCGCACCTTACTCAATCCCAGCCCGCAAAAACTGGAACGTTGGCGACGCATTGCTACAGAAGCGGCGGAACAGTCAGAACGCTGTCTTATCCCCACAATCTTGGAACCCGTACCTTTTACTACCAGTATTACCGCTAGTCTGGGAAGTCACCGTTATATTTGTGAGGGACGTGGTGATTATCCCCATTTAAATAACCTGATTGAATCCGACACATCTACAATTACCATTGCCACAGGCCCAGAAGGGGGATGGACTGAAGCGGAAATCAGCCAAGCGATCGCCTCTGGCTTTCAACCAGTATCTCTTGGCCGCCGCATCTTGCGAGCAGTTACAGCGCCAACAGTAGCAATAACCTTAATTTCCGCAGCATTTCACTAGTTAGCCAAAAATCCCCATCACCGCAGTCAGGGGAGTGTCAACCAACTTAGTTAGAAGTTTTCATTTGTCGTGCCATATCTAGGTAAGAATTCATATTTGCCCCTGGACGGCGGCGACTAGAGCCAGACCCAGTAGGAACAAGATATTTTGGCGCAAAAGTAGTTTCAGTGGCTGGTGTTTTTGTCCCATTAGAGGCTGATACTGTGCTGGGAGTGCCTTGATTAGCTCCGCTATTTTTTGTCGGCTCTACTTTAGTGGTTTTTGAAGCAGTGGGTGCATCTACTGCTGCTGAAACCACCGCAACCGTACCATTAGCTTTAGGTGATGGCGATACCTCTTGATCTTTAGCTGTAGCTACTGGTGCTGTATCAGCTGCGGACTCATCTAACTCTAAGTAGTAGCCACTCCCTTTTTTACCAGGTAACAACCCAGTAATAAAACCCAAAATACCCGCGATTAACTTTTTGATAAAACCGAACATGAGAATTTCCCCCGTGTTTATATATCTGCTATATAAAACCTAGACAAAGCTAGACTTTACTTTCTACTTCAACGGGAGCATGGGAGCGGTTATCCCTCAGTAGACTTGCACGCCTTAGCCAGACGCGATATTTCTCTTAAGATTTACAAGAAAGACTACCGCTATCATTGCTTGGTTTTCGCGTTGGCAATAGTCTTAATTCAATACTTGATATCGTAGGATTATATATCAAGTGGGCGACTTTCTTAACTCACTTATGTCAATGCTTGTCAACATAAGTATAGTTTTGTCTATAAAATAGTCAGATGAGGACTAGCTCTAAATAGTTTTATTTCTGTAGTAGAAGCACTTCCCACTGGTAGACATTGAGAGTTAATTATTTAATTTTACCGTAGCTAAGTGCAAGATTTAGAAATGATGCTTAATTAAAATTAATATTTTCCTGTTGGCAGACCCCTGGTAAAAGTGGCATAGATTACTAGTAGACATTGACACTATTAAGGCATTGAATTAAGCACATCCCATATATTCCTATGAATAGCAAAAACCTACAGCGTAACTCTGTGTTATTAATACATGGTATTGAAGACACCGGAGCAGTTTTCAATACCATGGCCAGTTATCTCAGACAGCAGGGTTGGCCTGTGTATACCCTGGATCTGGTTCCCAACAACGCCGCCGTTGGTCTTGATATTTTGGCACAGCAGGTCAGTGATTATATTCTTAATACCTTTGTCCCACAAAAACCAATTGATTTAGTAGGCTTCAGCATGGGAGGAATTATCAGCCGTTACTATGTTCAAAGGCTAGGAGGAATTAACCGCGTACACAGGTTAATTACTATTTCCTCTCCTCACAACGGAACTTTTATGGCCTATGCTTCCCAGCGTCCAGGCTGCTTGCAAATGCGCTCTAATAGTGAATTCATCCAAGATTTAAATGCTGATGCTCAGATATTAGATCAGATAAATTTTACATCGATATGGACACCTTATGATTTAATGATAGTTCCGGCAAATAGTTCACAAATGCCCGTGGGAAAAGAAATAGTAGTCAAAGTTCTACTACATCCCTCAATGTTAACAGATCCCAAGAGTTTGGCAGCCGTAGCATCTGCCTTAGCAGAACCAATTAACCGCGGTCACCAATTTCGGGATATTCAGAACTGCCAAAAATCGCCCCGGGGTGGCGGTAATATTTAAATTCCATCAAGTTGTAAAAGGGATCTTCTAAAAAGAAAGTGCGATGCTCCAAGGGTGAACCCACAAAGCGACATTTAGGTGATTCCCGAAAAATAAGCTGTTGTTTCTGTGCTTTTTCTAGCAACTCTTCCCAGTCATGTTCCTGAACAAAAATGAGTCCGAAGTGTCTAGGGTAGATAGTCCGTTGGGGTGATAGAGTTTCCTTGGTTACATGAGCTACTAATTGATGTCCGTAGAGGTTGAGAATCAGCGCCTGGGGATTTTCACGACCGGGGATGCAGCCGAGTCCATCCACGTAATATGCTTTGGTTTGGGCGATGTTAGTTACAGGGAAAGCCAGATGAAATAAGGTGAGCGCCATAGCCATTATTAATATCAACACAGAAATGGTGAGAACCTGATGCACCAAAACCAGGTTTGTGGTCAAACATACAGTTTAAGATAATTTCAGCTTATATCTTAGTGAAGATGTTGGCCTGAAGTGGGGTAGAAAAGCGATTAACATATCTTTACAAGTCGGTGAGGGTTTTTTCTCGTTTTCCCTGTTTTTTGTGTACTTAACCTGTAATAGGAAAAGAAGATCGGCATTTTTAGCGTGAAACAGTGGCAGAAACTCAACATCCCAGTTCTAAAATTGGTTATTCTGTTGATATTCTGGCCAAAGTACTCATGATTGATTGCTGATGTTATCTTTTCTTGACTTTGCAAATCCCTGGTTAGTAGCCATAGGATTAAACACGGTGCTGTTAGCTTTAGCCTCGATTTTGCCTAAAAAGCTACTTACCCCAGCCGGATTATTTCACGCTTGGTTACTGGGAGTACTCATTTGGGTAACTCTTGGTTGGCCAGGATATCTCGTGGTAATGTTCTATTTTTTGGTTGGTTCTAGTGTAACACGTATTGGCATGGCACAAAAAGAAGCAGAAGGAATAGCTGAGAAACGTTCTGGAGCTAGAGGTCCCGAAAATGTTTGGGGTTCGGCTCTGACTGCTGCTCTGTGTGCGTTGGGGGTAGGAATTCTCAATTCCGGATTACTCATAGTCAGTAACCTTGAGTTTCTACTATTACTGGGTTATGTCGCTAGTTTGAGTACTAAGCTTTCTGATACCACTGCTAGCGAAGTTGGTAAAGCCTACGGTAAGAGAACTTTTTTGATTACTACACTACAACCAGTATCTCGTGGTACAGAAGGAGCAGTCAGTTTAGAGGGAACAATAGCTGGTGTGGTGGCTTCTATTGCGATCGCCTCTGTAGGTTGGGCTGTGGGTTTAGTGGATTTATTAGGAGTGTGTTGGTGTATATTGGCTGCATTTATCGCTACAAATTTAGAAAGTGTGATTGGGGCCACATTGCAATCTAAATATGACTGGCTCACCAATGAAGTAGTAAATATTATTAACACATTAATTGGGGCGATCACAGCTATCATACTCGCCTTGATTTGGAAAATTACTATTTCCTGATTTTTTCTCCTGATTCTTTAAAAAACACGCAAGTATTGGCGCATAGTTGATTATATTATGCGTTAATTTTACCATTATTTTATAATTATCGGTTTTCAGGTGGCTGAGATATATTTTTATCTTCTGAAGAATTTACTTTCTTCATCTGTTCTTTATAGGATTATTTCATGGAATCTTCACCGTTTTTGATAGTTAATGACCGGCCAATTTTTATAAATCAGGCGGTAAAATATCTGCAAGCCTCTGGAAAATTAGCCCATTTTATTGGCGACATTCTCCGCCAATATGTTATTGAACAAGAAATACAATCGCGAGATGATATACACATTAGTCCCGCTTCCACAGAACAGACCATTATTGATTTCCGCCTCAAGAATCAACTCAATGACCCTCAAGTATTTCAGGAATGGCTAAAGGACAATGCCACAGACTACGCTACCTTTTACGAATCAATAGCACTGAACTTTAAATTAGAAAAGCTGAAAGTTTTAATTACAGAACCGAAAATTTCAGAATATTTTATCGAACGCAAAATTTTTCTGGATCGGGTGATAGTTTCCCGAATTATTGTCGAGGATCTAGAAATAGCTGAAGAACTACAAAGCCAAATTGCAGAAGGAGGTAGTTTTGAGCAACTAGCGAAAGAATATTCCCTCGCAGAAGACCACATGGTTAACGGAATGATGGGACCAGTAAGCCGAGGAACAATACCAGACCAATTAAGAGCGGTTTTTGATATAGCTACTCCTGGACAAGTTGTGGGACCTATAGAAATCGAAGGACGTTACGGCTTATTTCGAGTGGAACAATTTTTGCCAGCGTCTTTAGAAGATATCCAACTTCAACAATCACTACAAAATGAACTATTTGAGAAATGGCTAGTGGAGAAAATTCAAAAGCTGACGGTCAAACTACAAATGAGCTAAAATTTCTGGATAATCAACGTTTAAAAGTCAACGCCCTAGCTTCTATATCTTGGTATCAACCACCCCTGTGCTGGTTGACTTCTGAACAACAATCCCAACTCCAAAATCAAGCCCAAATCCGTCAATATCGTTTGGGAGAAAAAATCTGGTCAACCGCAGCAGGTAGTGATCAGTTTTTGATTTTGACTGGTAAAGTCCGTTTACGAGAACAAGAAGAAGGTAAGCCCTTAGCCTCTCTACAAGCTGGTGATTGGTTTGGTAGTTTGTATCAGATGTCTGTAGATTGCAAAGCTGTAGCTGCTAGCAAAGAAGTAGTAGTAGTATGTTGGAGTACAGCACTGTGGATAGAGTTTTCTCGTCCTGAAATTGAAGATTTTTGGCGAACTGTTGGGAAGGACACAGGTGATACTCACCAGAGCAACCTAGGAGTACCAGACCTAACACCGGAACTCAACCCATCCCCAACCGTTGTCACCTCTGCTTATCCCTTTGTAAATAGTGCGAACACCGCTGCTGCTTGCTTAACAATGGTGGCGCAATACTTAGAACATCCGGTGAAATTAGAATGGGTCCAACGCCAACTCAGGGGACAGCGTCCGAAGAATGTGGTGGAGGGGGGTGAGAAGTTGGGGTTAATGCTACGAAGGTTACAAGTTACCTGGGCTGACTTGCGGCAATTATCATTTCCAGCCCTGCTACAATGGCAACTGGATTCATCCCGGCCAGCTTCTTGGGTAGTAACCTATGGCATGAAAGGATCTAACCTGATTATTGCTAATCCCCTCAATCAGGATTATGCTTGTGAAAGTTTACCCCAGTCGGTGGTTGAGTCTGCATGGGATGGTAGACTCTGGCAAGTTGAACTTATATCTACTCAAGAAAAATTTAATTTGGGTTGGTTTACCCCAGCAGTTTGGAAGTACCGGAAACTCCTCGCAGAAGTACTAGTAGCATCTTTTACCTTGCAGCTGCTAGGGTTGGGAACTCCATTGATCACCCAAGTTGTCATTGACAAAGTAATGGTGCAGCAAAGTTTGCCCACTCTTGATGTCATGGCGATCGCACTGTTGTTAATCGCGACCTTTGAATCTATATTGGGTATTCTGCGGCTATTTATCTTTACTCATACCGCCCGCCGTTTAGATTTAAGCCTATCGGCTCAACTATTCCGCCATCTCATGCGTTTGCCTTTAGCTTATTTTGAGTCACGGCGCGTGGGAGATACCATAGCCAGAGTTCAGGAACTAGAACAAATCCGCCAATTTCTCACAGGTACAGCATTAACTGTGATTTTAGACAGTTTCTTTGCTGTAGTTTACCTGGTTTTGATGTTTTATTACAATATCCAGCTGACCTTTGTAGCCCTGGCGGTATTGCCCTTATTTGCAGCTTTGACTATTATCTCCACACCAATTCTGCGCAATTGGCTCAACGAAACCTTTAATCGCAATGCCGACAGTCAATCATTTTTAGTCGAGACAGTCACAGGGATTCACTCTGTCAAAGCCCATGCAGCCGAACCAGCAGCACGCGATCGCTGGGAAGGATTATTTGCACGGTTTGTGCGTACAGGATTTAAAGCCTCTACCACCTCCAATATTAGCAGTAATATCGGTAACTTTCTCACCAACTTTTCATCTTTACTCATTCTCTGGTTTGGTGCCAAACTAGTCATTGAGCAAAATCTCACCATTGGGCAACTCGTCGCCTTTCAAATGCTCTCAGGAAGAGTCACCGGGCCACTATTACGTCTAGTGCAACTATGGCAAAATCTCCAACAAGTCTTACTTTCTGTAGACCGCATTGGTGATATTCTCAACATCGCCCCAGAAGCAGAATCAGGAACAGGCTTAGTTTTACCACCCATCAAAGGTCAAGTTACCTTCGAGCAAATATTTTTCCGTTACCAACCACACATTGAACCTGTCCTCAAAGGTATCTCCTTTAACGTAGAACCAGGGCAATTTGTGGGAATTGTCGGCCGCAGTGGTTCAGGTAAAAGTACCCTTTCTAAGCTATTACAACGCCTCTATCAAATTGAATCGGGACGGATTTTAATTGATGGATTTGATGTTAAGAGTGCTGATTTAGCCTCACTACGCCAACAAATTAGCGTAGTTCTCCAAGAAGACTTTTTATTTAATGGCTCCATCTTAGAAAATATTACTCTTGGTAACCCCGATATTACCGCCGAGGAAGTAGTAGAAGCTGCAAGGCTAGCGGTCGCCCATGATTTTATTAGCCAATTACCTTACGGCTATGAAACCAACGTGGGAGAAAGAGGGACGGCTTTATCTGGGGGACAAAGACAACGCATAGCCCTAGCCAGACTCTTTCTATCCTCAGCACCAATTTTAGTTTTAGATGAAGCTACCAGCGCTTTAGACAGTGAAACTGAACAGCAAGTTTTGCAAAACTTACAAAAAGTTTCTAGTAACCGCACTGTCTTCCTCATTGCTCACCGTTTCGCACCCCTAAAACGTGCCGATTTGATTTTAGTCTTGGAAAAAGGCGTAATTGCAGAACGAGGTACTCACTTAGATTTGCTACAACAAAAAGGTTTGTACTGGTCACTATACCAACGTCAGCAAGCAAATATTTAATCTTATTTGTATCTTGGGTGATGCGGTCACAGGGAACCCCTCGCCATGACAATCATAAATCTTGTGGGGTGGGCAGGAAAGCCCGCCCTTTTTTACTTAACTGTCAATCATTGTGATGCAGATGTCCACTTTCCATCACTTTGCTCCTTTGTGATTTTCCTTCCTCATCCCAGAAACCATCGCTATATTAAGGCTTGGGTTTTTGCACCAGATAAAACTCCATAGCTTACACCAGGCTAAACGACGGGAAAAACTATACTTTTAATTATACTTTTTGGTCAAAAAAGAGTCATTTTGCAATTTCATTTCATATTAATTGTGATTAAGGGAGGTAAACTCACCTTTTAAAACCTGGGAAACAGGTTTTAACAAGTGCTGTCAAAAAATATTCTGTTTCATTGAGGAGAAAATATATATGCCCATTGACGATATTAGTCAGACTTTGTTTCCTGATCACGGGCTAAATTCCACCCCTCTCTCCTCCGTAGACACTTTTCAAATCCACAATGATTATAGCTTGAGCCTCAGTGGTCGGAGTAGTTTTAATTCACCCGATAATCCCGATAATATTAATACAACTTCCCTCCAGACCACTAACTATAATTTTAATTCTGGCTATGGCTTGATTAACGCCGCCGCCGCAGTAGCAAGAGCTGCTGGTCAAAATACTTTTGCTGATGTTCCTCCTGTGGGTGGTAATAATTGGGGAGCAGATTTAGTCAGAGCACCGGCCGCCTGGGCCCAGGGCTACACAGGTAATGGTGTAGTTGTTGCTGTGTTAGATACCGGCGTTGACTATAATCACCCAGATTTAAAGGATAAGATTTGGACTAATCCCAATGAAATTCCTGGTAATGGCATCGATGACGATAATAATGGCTATATTGATGACGCCCAAGGTTGGAATTTTGTTGACAATACCAACAGTACCATCGATGTTAATGGTCATGGTACTCATGTGGCTGGAACCATTGCTGGAGAAAATAATGGCTTTGGGGTAACTGGTATTGCCTATGATGCTAAAATCATGTCCATTAAAGTTCTCAATGAACAGGGATCAGGCAGCAGTAATACCGTTGCCGATGGTATTTACTATGCTGTGAATAATGGTGCTGATATAATTAATCTCAGTCTCGGTAGTAATTTCCCTAACAGCACATTGCAAACTGCAATTCAATATGCCAGTAGTCAAGGTGCTGTAGTTGTCATGGCAGCAGGTAATAATAGTTACCCATTTCCCGGCTATCCCGCTCGCTATGCCGACAACTGGGGATTGGCTGTGGGAGCAGTTGACAGAAACAGTCAGATGGCTAACTTCTCTAACAAAGCCGGGCTGAATTCTTTTCCCTATGTAACGGCTCCAGGAGTGGGTATTTATTCCTCCCTTCCTGGTAATGAGTATGGTACATATAGTGGTACATCCATGGCCGCTCCTCACGTTGCTGGTGTAGTTGCCTTAATGCTCAGT
>CAIWDD010000052.1 GCA_903911355.1 uncultured Nodularia sp.
CACTAATCACAGCGCGTAGGTTAACCCGACGGGGACGACACCCCAAATTTATTGGGGGTATCAGCACTGATAGCAATTCCCACTGTTCATTTGTCAAGTCTGTTGGGTATGATTTAGACATGGCTCAAGTAACTCTGTCGCGTTTTTGTCTACTGATAGAATATCGTTACTTGAGCTTTTCTTGACTTTCCAAACATCCTCTTAGAGAAAATGGTCGATCGCCAGGAGATGATTGATCTGGGATTATCTCTGATTTTAGCTGAAAAGTAATGGTGATTGTGAAACGGTTACAATGGTAACCTAATTGCCCTAATGTATAAATAACTATACTGACTGTTACAATTTATTAGTACAATGAAAGGCGATCGCACAAGTACGTTACTAAGAAATGTCAGAGGGCGATCGATTACCTGTCAACTAGCTTGAATATCAGATGAGCATCCATAAATGAGAAGCGATCGCACAAGTACGTTACTAAGAAATGTCAGAGGGCGATCGATTACCTGTCAACTAGCTTGAATATCAGATGAGCATCCATAAATGAGAAGCGATCGCCTTGATTAAGTTCTAATAACCCTGGCTGAAAGCAATAGTCCCATGTTGAACTGGTGGAATAGCAGAATTTATCTCATCTAGTCATCGGTTTTACCTAGACTTACCCCCGGTAAAAACTATAAGTATGTGGTTTCCATCACCTAGAAACAATTAATTAATTTTTAACTAACTTTCTTAGTTAAATATCTAAAGTCCTGAATGCCAACAGAAAAATTATGAAAATCTTAGTTACAGGTGCTGCAGGCTTTATTGGCTTCCACCTGAGCCAGCGATTATTGAACCGCGGTGAGGAAGTTGTAGGACTCGATAACCTGAATAACTACTATGATGTTTCCCTCAAACAAGCTCGCCTGGCTCAACTGCAATCACAGCAGCTATTCACCTTTGCTCAACTAGACTTAGCGGATCAAGAGGGAATCAACAACCTATTTACAGCATATCAATTTGATGTAGTTGTCAACCTCGCAGCCCAAGCTGGGGTGAGGTATTCTCTCAAAAATCCCCACGCCTATATTAATAGTAATATTCTGGGATTCACCAACATCTTAGAAGGTTGTCGTCACTCCCAAGTCAAACATTTAGTATTTGCCTCCTCCAGTTCTGTCTATGGAGCTAACACTAAAATACCCTTTTCCGTCCATGACAACGTAGACCACCCCATTAGTTTATATGCTGCCAGTAAAAAAGCCAACGAGTTAATGGCACATACTTACAGCCACCTCTACGGCTTACCCACCACCGGACTACGCTTTTTTACCGTTTATGGACCTTGGGGAAGGCCGGACATGGCGTACTTTTTATTTACCAAAGCCATTTTATCAGGTAAACCCATTGATGTATTCAATTATGGTAAAATGAAACGTGATTTTACTTACATTGATGATATTATCGAAGGGGTGGTAAGAGTCATAGATACTCTCCCCCAAGGTAATCCTGATTGGTTGGGGGATAAACCTGACCCAGGGACTAGTAAAGCACCCTATAAAATCTATAACATTGGTAATAACAATCCCGTGGAGTTGTTACATTTCATTGAGGTGATAGAAGACTGCTTGGGGATGAAGGCGCAAAAAAATATGCTGCCTTTGCAACCCGGAGATGTGACCATGACCTATGCTGATGTTGATGATTTAATTGCAGATGTGGGGTTTAAACCTGCTACTCCCATTGATGTCGGTGTCGGGCGTTTTATAGATTGGTATAGAGATTATTACCAGGTGTAAAATAAATATAAGTGTAAATATAAGTTTGAAAACACCCTCTAAGTTAATAGGTCAAGGACAAAGATCCCCGACTTCTATCAGCACTTGTGATCGGATAACAAGATTTTGAGCAGAAGTCGGGGATCTAAATTGTTATTTAGTCCCCCTGAACAATGTAAATGTTACTTAAAATTAACGGGATAACTCCAGTATGCAAAATTTGGTTCTTCCGGCATTTTTATGGCTACTAGGAAAATCTAGTAACTTTTAATGACTATAATTGAGTGATATCAATGTCTGTAATATATACTCTACACGCATTTAAGCAATATCTAACATACTTTAATTGTCACACATATTATATTATATATTATAAATATCATATTCTTTTAGGTGATCGCCATGAAGTTTACTGTAGAGAAAATCTTGAATCTTCCCGATATGAAAGTATTAGATTTTCAAGAAATTGAAGGGGGAGAAATAATTATAACACTAGAAAAAGGGGTGAATCATTCGACTTGTCCCTCCTGTGGACAAATCACTCATAGTATACACCAGAATCACTGGCGGATGATCCATGATTTACCTTGGAGTAAAAAACCAGTTCTATTAAAAATAAATCGTCGCCAATTTAAATGTCACAAGTGTAAGAAAGTTTTTAGTGAAAACCTAGATTTTGTAGATAAAAGTAAAGGATATACGAAAAGATTAGCGATAGATATAGTGCAACAAGTATTAAATAGTAACATACGCAGTGTTGCCGAAAGAAATGATTTAAGTGACGAAGAAGTAGAATCAATGTTAAAAAAGCAAGGAAAGCAAATATTAAATATAAATTTAAGTCAGATAAAAAGGTTAGGTATAGATGAAATAGCTTTAGTTAAAGGACAGGGAGACTATTTAGCAGTAATAGTAGATTTAGATAGTCATAAACCAATTGAGATAGTGCAATCAAGACGAATAGAAGATATCCGTGAAGTTCTTGTCAGTTGGGGATTTGAGATACTTAATAAAATTGAAGAAGTTAGCATTGACCTCTGGTCTCCTTATAAAAGTTTAGTAGAAGAGTTAATGCCAAATGCTAATGTAACTGCTGATAGATTTCATGTAATGAAACAAGTAAATGATGAATTAGATACTATGCGTAAAACGGAAAAGAAGGCAGCTATGGCGCTAGATAATAAATCGGAAAAATCACGAATCTTGCAGGCGTTAAACAAAAGCAAATATAGCTTAATTAAAAATGAAGACTCTCTCAATGAAAAGCAGAAATAAAAATTAAGGTCTGTGCAAGAAGTGTCACCAAAACTTGCCAAAATGCACTCACTAAAAGAAGAATTTAGAGATATATTTGAAACAACTAAATCATGGGGAGATAGTATAATAAAATTATTGGATTGGATGTATGAATCACTTTCATACTTTCCGAAAAGTATAGGTACAATAGTTAGATGGTTCGGTGAAATAGTCGGTTATTTTGACTGTAAAACTACAAGTGGTACTGTAGAAGGAATTAATAATAAACTCAAGTTAATTAAAAGACTTGGATATGGCTTGCGTAATTTCAGTAATTTTAGATTACGCAGTTTATTAAACTGGCATTTTACTAGTGATTATCCATAAAAGTAACCGAAGAACCGAAATTTATCAGATGAAAAACTTTGTATATCTGGCTTTTCAGTGCTCCTAAGACCTAACTGAATACTACTTAGCAACCTTAATAATGAGAATCTTATATATAATCACCCGCGCAGATACAGTTGGGGGTGTACAAGTTCATGTGCGTGACTTGAGTAGGGCTTTACAAGCTGATGGACATCAAGTACTAGTTATTACTGGAATGCCGGGACTTTACACAGACGACCTATACACCAACAATATAGACTTTCGTGCTTGTACAACATTTCACAAACAGATTAAGCCCTTTCAAGACTGGCAGACCCTGCGGTTTTTCCTCCAAACTATTAAACAATTCCGCCCCGATATTATTAGCACCCATTCCAGTAAAGCAGGAGTTTTGGGGCGTTTAGCAGGGAAAATCACCAAAACTCCTTGCTTGTTCACAGCCCACGGTTGGGCTTTTACTGAAGGTGTTCCTCAACCTACCCGCAAAATTTATCAAATCATTGAACGATTGGCAGAACCCTTGGCCAATCAAATTATTTGTGTGTCTGACCACGACCGATACATCGGGTTAAAAACCGGTATGAACCCCAAGCGACTTAAAACCATTCACAATGGTATGCCAGATATTTCCCCATCCCTGAGGGCGAACCCCGCAGATAGTGAACCAGTGAAAATTGTCATGGTAGCCCGGTTTGATAAACAAAAAGATCACTATACCTTGCTCCAAGCCTTTCAAAGAGTATCCGGTGCTCAACTCAACTTGGTGGGAGATGGCCCTGGACTAGATAATATCAAAAACCTTGCTGTTAAATTAGGTCTTTCCCAAACAGTAAACTTTCTGGGCTTCCGTCAAGATATTGCTCAAGTCTTAGCTCAAGCCCAAATATTTACCCTAATTTCCCATTGGGAAGGCTTTCCCCGAACTATTATTGAAGCCATGCGAGCGGGACTACCAGTGATTGCTTCTGATGTTGGTGGAGCAGCAGAAGCTCTTGATGAAGGGGTTTCTGGTTTCACCATCCCTCGCGGTGATGTGCACACCTTGGAAAACCGACTCAAGCAATTAATAAAAAATGCGGAATTACGTTACAAAATGGGAAACGCAGCCCGACAAAGATATGAACAAGAATTTACCTTTGATCATATGTTTACTGAAACTTACCAGACCTATGAAAACATATTACTCAAATCTAAATCTCAGGGATAAATAACTTATATTATGAAAACATTATTAACAGGAGCCACAGGACTCACCGGTGGACTACTCCTAGAAAAAATTGCCACTCTTCATTCTGGATTGGAAATCAGTTGCTTAGTCCGTCCTAGCAGTAACTGCGATTTCATAAACTCCCTAAATCTTAAACTTACCTATTACCAAGGCGACAGCGCTAACCCCAATACATGGGACACAGTTCTATGCCAAGCAACTTTTACAACCATCATTCATTTAGTCCAACTGCGCCAGATTCCTACCATCCTCGATAGCTTGAATAAATTCCAGCAAACTCCGCGATTAATTATCATTGGTACCACAGGGGTTTACTCTCAATACAACCAATATTCAGCCGAGTATAAAGAAGCGGAAAAAGTTCTGTCCCAGTATGGTGGGTCTTATTGCTTGCTACGCCCAACCATGATTTATGGTTCTCCCAAAGACAAAAACCTACACAAGCTAATCAAGTTTTGCGATCGGTATCAATTCTTTCCTGTATTCGGTAAGGGTAATAATCTCCTGCAACCGGTCCATACTGAGGACTTAGCCCAAGCTCTCCTCGATGTTTGGCAATCTCCTCATATCCAGGGAGCCTACGATCTTTCTGGGGAAACCATTATCACCTTTCGAGACCTGCTCAAACTCCTAAGCAAACTCATGGGTAAACCTGTATATCAGCTTTCTCTACCCCTTACCATGGGTATTATTTTAGCTACCCTCCTGGAGAAAACCTTGGGTAGACGTTCCCCAGTGAGACGGGAACAAATTCTGCGACTCCAAGAAGATAAAGCCTATCCTTACGCAGCAGCTACACGAGACTTTGGTTTTACGCCCCGCTCATTAGAAACAGGTCTGAGAGAAGAAATCGCCCTGATGCGGGCACAAGGGATTATTTAAACTCATTACCTGGTGTTTGGACAACTGGAATTTACCGCTATCAGCACTTGTGGTGACATGAAAAGATTATCAGCACAAGTCAAATGTCCCCGACTTCTATCAGCACTTGTGAGCAGATGAGAAGATTATCAGCAGAAGTCGGGGATCTGAGTAGTGGCAATTAGAGATTATAGTAGCAAATATTAATGATTAATTTTATACAAAGAGTTATAAATTACAGCCCATGCATCTACTTGCTTTAACTTAGACATCTAAATCTAATACCCATTTCATACCAAGTGATTTACCTCATATTCATTCCCCTGAGTTTCCTGCTTAGTTGTCTGTTGGTCTATCTGATCAAAAATCAACTTAGCGCCCATCTCATAGATATCCCCAACGAAAGAAGTTCCCACACTCAACCCACCCCCAGAGGGGGCGGACTGGGTTTTGTAGCCTCCTTTTTCATTGTCAGTTGGTGCTTTTCCTGGCTATTCACCCCCAATACTGTCAGTACAGCCCAGATCAACGTCAGTCATATCTGGTTAGTGCTTCTACCTCTGACAGTGGTTGGCTTGCTGGATGACCGTTGGCAAATCCCAGCTAGACTGAGATACTTAGTGCAGATAGTTGCAGCCAGTATTGCCATATCTTTCTTTGGGATCTTTCCCCAACCCTGGTTAACTAACCTCGGTGCGGTTGGTATTACAGTCGCTATCCTCCTCACCCTCCTGGGTATGACCGCCCTGATTAACTTCTACAACTTCATGGATGGTTTAGATGGTCTAGTAGGGGGGATAACCATGATTCAACTGAGTTTGATAGCAATGATGGGAAATCAACCTCTGTGGGTGCTGCTAATCGCTGCTCTAGGGGGATTTTTGTACTGGAACTGGTCTCCCGCCAAGATATTTATGGGAGATGTGGGTAGTACTGTCTTAGGGGCTACAGTAGCCATAGCCCTATTCAATTATTCCCATGATGCCTCTGTGGTGCAAGCATGGTCGGCCTTAACCATCACCCTACCCATCGATGGAGACGCTATTTATACCTTAATTTGCAGGTTAAAGCGCCGGGAAAACATTTTTAAAGCCCATCGCACTCACTTATATCAACGTTTACACCAAGCCGGATGGAATCACTCCCAGGTAGCCATTAGCTATATGATATTTACCAGTGCCATAGGCCTGAACATTTATCTGTTGGGTAGCGTTGGAGCCTGGATAAACTTACTCATAACAATAGCGGCGATCGCCTTTCTGGAAATGTATTTAAAGCAACTTACTACATATTCCCGTGAGAAAGTATTGACAAAAGACGTAAAAGATGATGTGTGATGCAACTAAATAACTCCGTGACCAACTCAGCTTCTGTACCTATGCGCATTTAACACTACCCTGGGGGCGATCGCATCTCTGAAAAAAGATGAAAACAGATAAGCTATTTTACCGTATATTCCTAACTCAACCAGGTATCCTTGCCGAACTTATACCGGGAATCCCGCCAGACTGTGAGTTTGAATACTGCGCCCCAGTGATTAAAGAACAGGAATTTCGCCACGATGGGGTATTAACTCCCATAGGGGATGACCTCAACCTACCCATAGTATTTCTGGAAGCCCAAATGCAACCAGATAAGGGTTTTTATGGGCGCTACTTTGCAGAAGTTTACTTATACCTGAAACAATACAACATCAGCAGGCCATGCCGAGGACTAATCATCCTCAAATCCCGTGGTCATGAACTGGGGTCAGAAATACCTTATCGATCAATCTTAAAGGAAGACGTACAGAGACTTTACCTGGAAGACTTGCTGTCAGAGACAGACCTAAGTCCTAACCTGGGAATATTACAGTTAATCGTTCTCCCTCAAAACCGGGTAGGTGAAGCAGCCCAAAAACTACTGCAAAATGTAGAGAACAAAACACAATTCACACAAAGACTAGACTTGATAGAGGCTATACTAGTCAGCAAATTCCCCCAAATCAGTCCAGAGGAAATATTAAAGATGTTAGACCTGAAAACAGCAGATATTACCCAGACAAGATTCTATCGGGATGTGTTTCAA
>CAIWDD010000053.1 GCA_903911355.1 uncultured Nodularia sp.
TATGGCGCGGTGGAACCACACTGATCCCTTCCCGAACTCAGAGGTGAAACGCTGCAGCGGCCACGATAGTTGAGGGGTAGCCCTCCGCAAAAATAGCTCGATGCCAGGTCTAATATTATACGACAAGACACCCCCCAGGGGTGTTTTGTTTTTAAGGCTATGGAGGTGTCAAGTGATATGTAAAGCTACAAATTTAATTACATCTCCTAACCCTTGTTGATTCTTCAGGTTGGTGAAAATAAAAGGCTTATCACCGCGCATTTTCTGAGTGTCTCGTTTCATGATATCTAAGTCCGCTCCCACATAGGGCGCAAGGTCAATTTTATTAATCACTAACAAGTCAGATTTAGTAATACCAGGTCCACCCTTGCGGGGAATTTTATCACCAGCAGCCACGTCGATGACGTAGATTGTTAAATCTACTAGTTCTGGACTAAAGGTAGCTGCTAAGTTATCACCGCCACTTTCTAAAAATACTAAATCTAAATTAGTAAATTGGTTTTCTAATTGTTCAATAGCAGCCAAATTCATAGAAGCATCTTCCCTAATTGCTGTGTGGGGACAACCTCCAGTTTCTACCCCTAAGATGCGATCGCTGGTCAAGGCCTGAGAACGTACTAAAAATTGAGCATCTTCTTGGGTATAAATATCATTCGTGACTACCGCCAGCTGATACTGCTCACGCAAAGTCTTACACAAAGCATCGACTAAGGCGGTTTTCCCCGAACCCACCGGGCCTGCTACTCCTACACGCAATGCACTCATTATTTTTGTATCTAACTCCTAAACAACCTTGTATACTGGGTTTCGTGCTGCATACTAGCTAAGGATAAACCCCAACTACAACAACTCAGGTCGTCATCCTCTAAGACTAATATTTCCCTAACAGCGGCGCTGATTAATGGTTGTAACTCTAACAATAATTCTTGTCCCGCAGTTTGACCCAGGGGAATGAGTTTCACTCCCCCTGTAATTAAATTACTAGCCCAACTATGTAAATATGCCAGTAAAGCGGCTTGATGGTTGATCTCCCAATGAGCCACAGCAATCCCAAAGGCGATCGCATAATTGACAGGATTACCCACAGCACTTACTAAAGGTATGATATCCGGTTCTAATTTACCCAACAACTGAGTTAGCGATCGCCCCATTTGCCAACTAGATGCGCGCAATTCCGCAGTTTCTCTAGCAGCAGATAACCACACATTCCAACGACATAAAGCCGATACATCCCCAATACTAGCGGATTCCTGAGCACGTACCATCACCGCCGCTTCTAACCGAATTGCACCATAACGCAGTTCCCCCTCTAACCAATGTTTCAGAGTGGTTGGACTGGAAACAGTGCCATTTTCCACCAGCCTTTCTAAGCCTTCAGAATAGCCATATGCTCCCACAGGTAACCCTGGACTTGCTAACTGTAATATAGATAGGAAATTGGCATCAGTGAGAGTAATGGTGTCCATAAGCGCCTAATTCTGGCTGAAATGGTAGGGTTTCCTCTATAACTTCTAGTCCCAGTTGTTCTAGCATTGTGCGTAAAACTGAATCTGGTAATAAGCGTAAATAGCTAGAAGTAATTTCTACAGGTACATGGCGATTTCCCAAATGGTATACTGCGCGCATTAATAAAAGTGGCGTTGGAGCCAAAACAGTTAACACTGTTTCTGCTTTAGCAGTAATTCTGACTTTTTCCTTGTGGGTTTCGCTTTGCAAAATATCACCATCTTGCAGTATTATCCCTCTGGGTAAACGCGTAAATATAACTTGACCATCTTCGGTTTCCCAACGATGGCGACCGCGGGTGCGTTCTTCCGCAGTCAGTGGGAGGGTGAAACTGACAGATACATCAGGATTAGGCGGTTGTCGTTGGGTGAATATCAACATAGTAATTAGGGTCACCCGCTATTTAATCAAACAGACACCAAGCGTCGCAAAGATTCAGCCCGGCGCTTGGCAATGGTATTATTGGGAGCAATTTTTAATGCTTGCTCATACATTTCCAGGGCTTGAGCAGTTAATTTTTTGCGTTCGTAGGCGTGTCCGAGGTTATTCAGTGCTGTTACATAGTCTGGTTGATGTTTGAGAGCTTCTTTATACTGACGAATTGCTAAGTCATATTGCTCTTGGCTGAAATAAACATAGCCTAAGCCGTTATAAATAGGGGCGGTAATATCTTCTTCTTCCTCCTCAGCAGCTTTAAGAGCTTTTTGAAACAATACCACCGCCTGAGAAAATAACTTTTTTTCCGAATAGATACTAGCTAACTCATAATATTCTTGAGCCGTACCCTTTTGGTTCTCTAATTTTTTGCGTAATCTGGATAAGGCACTTTCGCGCCTGCGAGTTTTGAAAATTTGGCGGAAAACACTCACAACTGCGAATGAAAGCAGACCGACGAAAATTGACAGATAAATAATGACTAAATTTTGATCCATTGTCTGGAAATACAAATATTAAAATTTCACACTTCTGTATCTATTATGGGACACTGGGAAGATGAGGTAAATATTTCTTTACTTACGGTAAGCCCCAATACTTCACACGTTCTTTGAGCCAACCATCTGCTGTATATTTGGCGATCGCTTGATTAACTTGTCTTCTTAACTGATCATACTGCAATCCCTTGGGCATCACTACAGATAAAGGTTCTGTAGATAGCTTGGTCGGTAACAGTCTGTATTGGGGATATTCTTGTACCCAACCGCTCAGAACACTAGCATCCGCAGCAAAGGCTACCACTGTATTATTTTCTGTCAGCCGCCGCGCCGACTCATATGAACTAACTCCCACTAACTCCGCCTGCGGCACATAGTAACGCATGTGAGCAATTGTGCTGGAGTCATTGATTACCGCCACTTTGCGGTTTGCTAAATCACCCAACTTACTCACAGATATATCTTTTGTTACTACAAAAGTGCCGTCATAATAGTAAGGAACACTGAGACTGACTACACGCGATCGCGATTCCGTTGCTGTTACCCTAGCGATGGCTAAATCCACTTTCTTATTTAAGACTACAGACAAGCGATCGCTGTTGGCTACCGGTTGTAACCTGACAGCATCTGGTTTACCTAACAAATCAAACCCCAGACGCTTTGCCAAGTCAATTTCTAACCCTTGTAAATTACCGTCAACATCTCTAAATCCCAAAGGGCGTAAGTTATCTTTAACGGCAATAGTTAAATAACCTCGACGCTGGATTTCTGGCATTTGAGACCCATTGGCCATAAATCCCCAGGAAAAACAGACAATACAAACAATAGTAGCGGATAATACCAGATGTAACTGATTAATTTTTAGCCATCTGTTACATCGGTTATTCATCCGTTACCACTCTTATCCTTTAGCCTGTAGTGCTAACTCAGCTACCTTACCAAATGCAGCAGGATCCAGGACTGCCAATTGTGCCAACATTTTGCGATTGAGTTGAATATCAGCTTTTTTGAGATTGCCCATTAACTGACTGTAACTCAAACCATGTTGCCTAGCAGCGGCATTGATGCGGGTAATCCACAGACGGCGAAAATCGCGCTTTTTCTTTTTGCGATCGCGATAAGCACTCCGTAGCGCCTTCATCACCTGTTGATTAGCGGTTCTAAACAGAGTTGAGTGAGAACCACGAAACCCCTTAGCTAGTTTGAGAATTTTATTGCGGCGTTTACGAGCTACATTACCGCGTTTTACCCTTGTCATAATTTATTTCCTGAACAATTTACAAATAAGGAAGCATCAACCGCACATTCTCTTCATCCCGTTCGTGTACCAGTGCAGTTTTGGACAGGTTACGCTTTTTGTTAGAAGATTTGTGTTCTAAAAGGTGGCTTTTAAAAGCTTTGCGACGGACAATTTTACCGCTACCAGTGGCACGGAATCGCTTCGCCGCTGCTTTACGAGTCTTGAGTTTAGGCATGGTCTAACGTTAATTCGACACAATCCATAATTATATACTATTTCCTGAAATCTTCTGGCAAATCAACTACACATTCAGGAAACTGGCGTTGTAATGCCACAAAAACAGGACAAGGCGGTTCTGCTTGTAAATTTTCTGGGTTACTCCACATAAAAGGCGCCTGCTGCGATGCAGACATCCATAACAAGCGCCTTGCTCGTGTCATAGCCACATAGAGTAAACGGTATTCCTCAGACATTTTTAAATGTTCTGCCTCTTCCCAAGCCTGATACACATTAGGTATATGAGATTTGCCATGTAGCGCCGTGCGAATTTGGGCGCGGGCAACTTCCGATAAAGTAAACTTACCTAAAAACTGGCTTTTGGGAGGAACCCAAAACTTACCAGGAATTGACTTTTCATGTAGAAAGGGGATAAATACATAGTCCCAATCTAACCCCTTAGCTTTGTGCATAGTGATAATGGTCAATTGACCCGGACGAGTATAACGGCCTTCTAAATCATCGGTTTCCACTGGCTCAAACCGTTCAGAATTGACAATTTCACTTAAAGCCGCCAGCATTGCTTCCATAGAATTATGGTCAGTTACTTGCTGATTTACCCGTTCCGCGAGTTTATCAGCAGTTGCCAATTCCGCTTGTTCATAGTTTAAAGTTAAAGCCACAAAGGAAATCAGATCATACAAGGGCAATTCCAAAGGAGCGCGAAGTAAACTACGACACAGATGCGCCGCTTTTTGTACTGCCTCTACCCGGGGTGCTGCTAAGGGACTGGGATATAAAAATTCTTCTGGTAGACTAGCTAGAGCGTTAAGGTCTTGGGTAGGAATCAATTGACGTTGTACCAACACCTCCAAAGCAGCCTTGAGATAGTCAGAAGAATGGGGTCGATGGCAAAATTGCAATAATGCCAAAATTTCCTTGGGAACATGGGAACGGCGATCGCTTTCACCTACATCATAAAGTTTAATTTTATGATCCTTACACACAGGTTCAAGCCTCTGTGTTAACCAGCGTCCTTGGCGATTTTCTCGCACCAGAATTGCTGCACTCATATTGTGGGGATTTTCAGCAAACAACTCCACCACTCTTTGAGACAGTAATTTGACTGTATGATCAATATCCCGCGGTTGATAAAGCTCTAATCCCCTTCCTGTGGGTATCGGATTAGCATTTTTTTGGGGGTCGCCGGTATTAACAGGGCGGATTTTTTGCTCACTAAAGGGCAATTGCCGATTTTTGCGCTGATAAAACCCGTTTACCCATTCTAGAGCATAGTTGGCAGCAGCAATGATGATTCTGTTACTGCGTCCAGCTTGATCCATATTTGCTAGTTTGCCCAAGCCATGGCAAAATTGGCAAAACTCCCGGAAATATATCGGATCTGCTGGGGTAAAAGTCGAGTTAATCGCCTGATTCGGATCACCAACACGCACTAAGTTACCTGGAGAGTAGGGATTAGTCGGTGAATAATTATATCCCTCAACACCGGCTAAAATCTCTAACAGCCTCGTTTGTAAAGGACTAGAATCTTGGGCTTCATCCTCAAATACAGCTAAAACTTGCTTTTGTTCAATGGGACGGGCGCTATGGTTTTCCAGAACACGAAGCGCCGCCAGGATCATATCATCGTAGTCAATGAAATCATGCGATCGCATGAGATTCTCATATTCTTCATACAATCCCGCAGATATACGTAAAATTACGTAACTATCTGTTATTGTTTCACTCCACGCTCTGAGTTGGTCTGGTTTGATTCCAGAACTTTTAGCCTCATGAATGACGGTGGTGGCTAAGTCTGGTAAAACTTCCGTGCGCAAAACTGACTGACGACGTAATTTTTCTGTCTCTTCGCCGTCAAATTGATTACCCTCTAGCAACCGGACATAAAGTTCCGGATGATGATTAATCCATTGCTCTACTGCTTTACGTACAAAACGGTGGCTTTGATTAGCAGTAATTAAGGTGACATTATCTAAATCTAAACCAGATAAATTAGGGTAACGGCTAGCAATATTCAAAGCTAGACCATGTAAAGTATAAACAGCAAAGCCCGACTGAGGTAGAGATAAATCTTTTAAGTATTGGCAAATTTTTGTTTTAATATTGGCAGCAGCGGAACGAGTAAAAGTTACAACTACAACCTGACGACGGTCAAACACACCAGACTGAGCATAAACTTGGTACTGACGAGCGATCGCGATCGCTGCTGCTGCGGCCATACCAGTAGATTTACCAGCCCCAGGAACCGCCGAAACAGCCAGGAGTCCTGAAGTCCAATCAGCCATTTGCTGTTGTCCTGGGCGCAGAGTGTTACGGACTCCCCAAATCTTTTCTTGTAACTGAGACTGAATAAATTCCCCAGATAAATTAGAACTAAGTTCAGAATTTAACATAAAAATTGAGATTTAAAAAGCACAGTAGTTTTATGTATCAGATCATCTCCCAACTGCAAAAACTCCATCAAGGTTTGACAAATAGGCAACCATATCTAAATTATTATCTAGGATTAGCTGCAATCATCGCCCTGAGTACTGTCTTACGCTTTCAGAATTTAGACTTAAAACCTCTGTGGGTGGACGAGGTAATTACAGCTATTTTCAGTTTAGGGAAAAATTATGATCAATTGCCCTTAGATATCTTATTCCCACTGCAAAGAGTCCCAGAAATTTTTACTTACCAGTCTGGAGTTACTTGTGACCAAATTGCTGCAAATCTAGCCCATCAGTCTACCCATCCCCCATTATTTTTTTGTGGAATGTACAGCTGGTTAGGGTGGATGACTCCCTTGGGTTCAGAGTGGGTAACAAAATTGCGATCGCTACCGGCCTTATTTGGCGTGGGTACCATTGTCGGGATTTATTTTGTCAACCGCACTGCGTTTTCTCCCACATCGGGAATCATCGCCGCATTAATCATGGCTGTTTCTCCCTTTGCTGTTTACCTTTCCCAAGAAGCACGTCATTATACTATGCCCATGTTCCTCATCACTTTAGCATTATGGGGACTAATGGAAATTCAGCAGGATATTTTAGACCAGGAACGCCTGAGATGGTGGGTTGTGCTCTTATGGTCAATTGTCAATATTATTGGTCTTTATACTCACTACTTTTTTATTTTGGCGTTCATTGCTGAAATTATCACACTAATCTTATTAATGTATTGGTGTAAAACTGCGATATTCAAAAACATCTTAATTATAGCAACTATTGGGGTGGTAATTAGTTTTATTCCCTGGATGCCGGTAATCTGGAATCATTTTCAGAGTTCAGCCACCAACTGGTTACCTGCTACTATGCACATCTCCCCGGTATATCACACCTTAATTAGTTGGATTTTAATGGTGATTGCTCTACCTGTGGAAAATCAGCCTTTAGTAATTACAGTTATCTGTGGCTTTTTCATGGTAACTTTTGCCATTTGGGTAGGTTTGCAAGTATGGAAGGGTTTAAAAACTGTCTATTTAGAAGAGAAAACCCATTTATCAACCTTAACCCTGGCCACTTTTATGATTGTGGTGTTAATGGAGTTTTTTGCTATAGCTTACTTATTTGGTAAAGATATAACTGCTATTCCCCGCTATAACTTTGTTTATTATCCCAGTTTTTGCGCTTTGTTAGCAGCTAGTATTGGCAAAAATCACCGGTCAAAATTGATAATTTTGTTGGTGGGCGTTCTCAGTTGTGTGTTTGTAGTTTCTAATTTAGTCTTTCAAAAGCCTTTCCTACCTGAACAAGTCGCCCAAAACATGAATTTAGAACCATCTGTGCCTATCATGCTCGTGGTAGGATATAGCAATTATCAGGATGTGGCCTTGGGATTAGGTTTTGCTTTAGCATTAGAAAAACTTAGGAATAATAGCAACAGTTTCAATCAATTTGATACTGTGGGTTTTTTAGACAAATCTCCCCATTCACCTCCCTTGTGGGAGAAACTTGATCAAATGCCAACACTGGGAATATCTCAGATAAATTTATGGATAGTTGGCCCGGGAATGATCAGGGAGAGTTATCCCCAGCAGTTGGGGCTGTTTGGGGATAGTATTTGTCATATAGACAGTGCAGAACACTATCGGATAGGTATTCCCTATCAACTTTATCGCTGTAATAAAATTAGAGTTTAGGTTTTGTTATTCGTCAATTTGCCAGGAATCTTTGCTGATCACATCATCAAAAATTTTCTTAGGACGGACAATGACAATCACTCGTCCCAGCAGAGGAATTTGTGGCTCGGTGTCAAACCACTGAAAATCTAATTCCCCATTGTGTTCAACCACGAAATAGCTGGAATCATCCCATTGTCGCCCGGCGCGATCGACAACCACCAGCAAGGGTTTTGGTAAATTGTTCTCCTGGTTAGGGATGCGATCGCTATTACATAAAATCACTACGGGGTCTTCTGCACTTAATAATACTTGCCAACCTGGTAATGGCACCCAAGCTTGTTCCCCGGCAAATTTAACTAAACCAAAGGGTTCCAGGCTTTCTACCAGGGGTACAGTTTTTAAATCTTCTGGTGTTAATGGTAACTCACCCACTACCGGCACGATGCGGGGTAATTCGTCTTCTGACTCAAAGCGATAAAAGGGTAAAATGGGGGCGGGACGCTGGGAGACTACAGTAAAATCAACTAATAACTGTTCGATTTTGTTCCTAGCTGTGGGGGTGTGGGCAAATTTCAAACCTTTGGCAATGAGGCGCGATCGCTCTTGCAAATCTGTATACTGCCGTGCTAACTTCCAAGCTTGATAGGCAACAGCATCACCAGGATGGGCAGAAAAACCGGTCGGTAAAGTCCGCAAACGGGAAAAATCCTTAATTGCTTTTGCAACTTCCCGCGCTTCATCCATATCGAGTTTGTGGGTAAAGGTCAGTTCAGCCGCAGCGGCCCGTTCTTCGTGGGTCAGGGAGCGTAATTCGTATAAAATATCGCTACCCCGTGTACCGTAGTGCGATCGCGTAGCTTCCGAAGCACCACCTTTTTCTAAAGAATGATAAACTTGGGAACCAACAACCACCTGGTTTTGTTGAATTGGCTCAAATCCAGTTTCCTCAAAAATCTGCTGAGGATTGTAACCGGCTTTTTGCAAGGAGGCGATCGCCGCTCCCCACTCTACCCAGTTACCTTGTTTTTGTCTGAGCTTTCGCAGCAACTCCTTTACTATATCTTCATTCACAGCATTTTCAGGATTTTGAGCATTAGAAGGTAAATTAGTCATAATTCGGGAGTGGGAGCCTAAAATAGGAAAGTTTTTTTTAAATGTGAGTTAGCAACGCTAACTAGGATATCTGACATTTCAGCCCCAGTTTATCGTTTCTGTCTTACACATACTATACTAGTGTCAAAATATTCTTCACTCTTGACCATTCACAGATGACCAATAATGAATCGAGAAATCCGCGATATTTTTGACCGTATTGCTCCAGTTTATGACCAGTTAAATAATTGGCTGAGTCTGGGACAACATCGGATCTGGAAGGAAATGACCATCAAATGGAGTAGGGCTAAACCGGGAGATACTTGTCTAGATATATGTTGCGGTAGTGGTGATTTAGCCTTTGGTTTAGCCAGATATGTGGGAAACCAGGGACGGGTGTATGGTGTGGATTTCTCAGCCAATCTACTAGCAGCTGCTCAAGAACGCGCCCAAAGCCAGCACCCCCAACCCAATATTTCTTGGATAGAAGCTGATGCACTCAGTTTACCTTTTGAGGATGGCCAATTCGATGCGGCCACTATGGGCTATGGTTTAAGAAATGTTACAGATATTAATCGCAGTCTTCAAGAATTACACCGCGTTCTCAAGCCTGGCGCAGTAGGGGCAATTTTAGACTTTCACCGTCCCAGAAATCAGCAGATGCGAGCTTTTCAGCAATGGTATTTAAGTAGTATAGTTGTACCCATGGCTGAAAAAATGGGTTTAAAACAAGAATATGCTTATATCAGTCCCAGCTTAGATCGTTTCCCCACTGGGGACGAGCAAGTCGAGTTAGCCCGTCAAGTTGGTTTTACTGCGGTTACACACTATCCCATTGCCAACGATATGATGGGAGTATTGGTAGTCAGTAAATGATTTACCACTTGTGGTTTATCAAGCCTAATTCTCTTAATTTTTACCTTGGATTGGTCTAACCTTTGGTTTTATTTATTACCCCCGTTCCTGGGTGGCACTATTGGCTATTTCACTAACGATCTAGCCATAAAAATGTTGTTTCGCCCCTACCGAGCCATTTACATAGCGGGGCGGAAATTACCATTTACTCCCGGATTGATTCCCAGCAATCAGGAACGTCTGGCTCAAAAAATTTCTAATACAATTATGGGGTCATTGCTGACTCCCACAGAATTGGAAAATCTGGCGCGACGGTTGTTACAAACAGAACGCGTACAGTCAGCCATTTTGTGGTTATTGCAGTTGGCAATTACACAAATTAAAGAGGAAAAAAACGAGAAAAGTGCCACAATAGTCGCAGGAATTTTGCGTGATTTGTTAGGAGAATCATTACCTCGGTTACTCAAAGTTTTGGCAAGGCGAGAAGATTTTTTAGAGGCACAGATTAATCAAATCTTTGACCAAGTATTGCTGGAATTACAACTGAGTGAAGAACAATCAACAAGGCTAGCTGATTGGTTACTACAGGTAGTTTTACCCCCAGATGTATTACGACAGCTAATTATTGATTTCTTGACTGACCGCACTATTCAAACTATTGATGAAAGCTTTCGAGAAAAGACCAGTGGTACTTATTGGGTAGTAGCAAATTTATTTGGTTTACGTAATACTCTCACGAGACTGAGAACTTTTTGCTTAGATGAAAAAGATGCTACGAATGCTCGTTTAGAGGAATTGATTCAAGTTTTGCAAATGCGCGATCGCCTGAAAAAAGTCTTGCAAGATTTATCATTACAAAACTTACCCATAGGGACAGTGCGCCAACTCCGAAAGACTACAAGGGAAAGTGTGCGTCATTATATCCAGTCGAGTGGTAGCGATTTACTTCAGGGATTGACTGATTCTGTTAACTGGGAAAACATAGCGAAATTACTACTTAATCGTTTGAGCAATTCACAGGTAGTCGGTTCTTCTTTGGAAGTTGTCAGTCAAGAGTTGGCGAAAATTTTAGAAAAATATTTGGAAAAAGATTTAGAAAAAATTGTCGCGCAGGTAATTCCAATATTATCTATAGATAAAGTAATCATTGACCGTGTGAAAGCAACTTCACCTGCTGATTTAGAAGCTGCAATTGAGGGAATCGTCAAAAATGAACTACAGGCAATTGTAACTTTAGGTGGTGTTTTGGGTTTTCTGATTGGTTTATTGCAAGTAGGATTTTTAATCTTGACCCAGGGTTAGTTGTTCTCGCCATGATTAACTTTAAATTCACCCATTGTTACTCATCTTTAACTTAGGATAAGCAATGCGCTTGTGGTGAAATTGCTGCCAAACATCTACAAATATACGGCTGATTTCTGACATTTCTTGCCTTGTCAGTCCTGAATCTACCATTTGATTGTCTTGCCATTTGGCACGCAGAACATTATTTAGCATGGTTAAGGCTTGTTCTGGAGTTGCATCTTTGAGCGATCGCAGGGCCGCTTCACAAGAGTCGGCTAACATGACTATTCCGGTTTCCCGTGATTGGGGAATCGGTCCGTCATAGCGAAAATCTGCCTCATCTACTATTAAGCTGGGGTCTTCCCGGGACATTTCTAGGGCTTGGTGATAAAAATAGGCAATCAATATTGTTCCTTGATGCTCAGGGATGAAAGCTTGAATCGCCGTGGGTAAAAGGTGTCTTTGGGCCATGACCAACCCCTCACTCACGTGCTTTTTGATAATTGCTGCACTCTTCCAAGGATCTTGAATCTCTTCATGTTTATTAGGCCCCCCCATTTGATTTTCAATAAACCCCAGAGGGTCGTGCATTTTACCGATATCGTGATACAGAGTTCCAGCCCTTACTAGTTCTACATTACACCCGAGCTTTTTGGCAGCAGCCTCAGCCAGAGTAGCTACAAACAGGGTATGCTGAAAGGTTCCAGGGGTTTCAGTAGCCAGTCGTTTTAATAAGGGGCGATTGGGATTAGCTAGTTCAGCTAATCGAATGGGGGTAACTAAATCAAATACTTTTTCTAGATAAGGACTTAAGCCCAAGGCCACAATACTCCAGGCTAAACCAGATAATGCAAATAATCCTGCTCCCTGAAGTACGCCATACCAACCCGCGCCAAATACCGCACCGATGAGCAGCTTCATGAGCAGGTACATACCCCCTTGAGTCAGGGCGATCGCTACACCTAATAATGCCAATTCTTCGCGCGATCGCAATTTTTGCGCCATGGTACTGCCCAATATTCCCGCCGCTGCACCAGCTAACAGGGAAATTATGCTGATTTCCACTGTCATTGGTAGAATTAGCAACAACAGTACCACAACAGTAGCACCTAAAACCGGTGCATAAAAGCTACCCAACAGTAAACCCACGCCGCTCCACGTGGTATATGGTAAGCCAAGGGCGATTACTGCAGGGGTAGTGAGGGTAAGTAGCAGTACTAACAGGTAATCGCGCTGCCGCAATTTACACTTAATTTTTTTCCCTACCACAACAAAAATGCCAATTGCTGCTGTGTTCATACTGGCTAATTTCATCAATTCTCGCCAGTTATTCTCCCTGCGAATTAATTGATAATGCTCCAGGACATCAAAGTGCCATTGAGTAATATCTTCTCCCTTGGTAACAATCAGATCTCCTTGCTCTACCTTCACTATTACAGGTAATACTCTATCTGATGCTTGCTGTATTTGTTGTTTGGTTTGTTCCTCATCAGTCTTGAGATTCGGTTGTAACACGGCTAATAAGAAGTTAGTTACCAAGGGTTCGGCATTTTTTGGGACAACTTCTTGGATGTTGAGCTTCACCGCATTTTCTAGAATACTTGAAGGTAATCCTGGGGAAATCCCTTGAGCCAGAATTCTGTCAGCGCTCTGGCGAATTCCTACCTGTGCTTGCTGCCATTCGTCATCTGATAATTGCAGCAGGGTGGTTTCAGTGTAAAGCCGGGGAGTGGCTAACTGTTGGTGTAACAGTTGGATTCTGGCTTGGCTATATTTTTGCCGCACTTGGGAGGTTTGCAATATGAGTGAATCCAAATTTTTAGCTGAAGTTGTAGCACGATAAGCTTTGAGTTCTGCTACTGCTTGAGCCAATTCCCTGTTCTGGGCAAGATCAAGGGGTTTTTCATGACCAGGAGACACAAACAGGGGTAGATTACCGGAGCTGACCAGAGGTGAACCAGTAGATGAGGGGAATAAGGGCAGTTTTTCTGCTATGGTGCTTCTGTGTGTATTTTCGGGGTTACTTCTGTTTGGGTTAACTGACAAGCTTGACTGGTTTGGGCTATTATTTCCTAAACTTGCCAGTAGGGTTTTCCATTCGGCAATAGAACAGGAACGAAGATAATGCTGGGTAGGAATAGAAACAACTGTTGTATCAAAAAAGGGAAAAACTCCAGATCCTGTGCGAATTTTCTGGCCTTGCTCCAGAAGTTTTTGTAAATTATTGTTGATTATTTCAGTCTTGTGGACATCGACCATCAACACTGGGATGGAACCTTGACTGGCGGCTTGGCGTTTGGCTTGTGTTTGTCCTTTATCCTCAATCCTAGCAGTATAGGGTGCTTTGATGGTTTCCGGTGCTGGAGTACCTACTGTAAGTTGCGGTTGATTGTATAGTTTATGCCCCATAACCCCAGTCAGAGATAGGACAGCAATGGACAGAACTACGGAGGAACGCTGAGAATGCAACCAGCTTGGATATAGTGCGTCAATACCCCGTCGAGTTCTGACCGTTTTTGCCATTGTTCTGAGTGCTATTTCTGGTTTTTGGTGTTCGCTGTTGTCAAAATATCGAGAAAATCTCTGCTTGTTCATAATCTCCGGCTGCTTACTTTGATAACTCAAAACAAGACAATCCTCAAAGAATCCCTAGGTTTTGTGGATGCGATCGCCCTTTGCCCATTGCCAAAGCTGATGATAACATTGGTAATGCTATCTGCTTGAAGCCAGTTACACAGCATAGCCACCTACATCAGGTTATTTTTAGAGAGGACAAAAATACTCAATTTTCTACTTATTAACTGGTATTTGGCGCTTACCAACGGAACAGCGACCATTATCTTAACGGGACTGAATAACGCGAGGAGATGCAAAGACGCAAAGCGCAGTCTTTTTTTCATGTCTCACACATCCTTCCCCTGGATACTCATTGAAATGTAGAGCGGGATCATACACTCCTGACCATACAGCAACCAGTACATCAGCTAATTCTACCACTGGACTCCTGGAATTATCAGGGGATAACAAACCATGCCATTTTACAGGAATACCCAGGGTACTATTGTAAGCCCCTGATAATGCACCAGTGATTATACTGATGGTTTGCAAATGTAAATTTCCAGTTTTTCCCTCCCTAGTATTATCCTTGTGAGTAGCTCGCAAAACTGCTAACTGCAGGTCTTCCAAGGTGCTGAGAAAGCAGTAAAACGCCATCACAATAGCATGAATCCCATCATCTTCTCTACTAAATTCTGCTTGTACTGTTTCTAACCCAACTCCTTGCTTCAATAAATTGTTCAGTTTTATTAATTTATCTGGTAACAGGGTGGATGTGTTGCCAATAAAACTGATGATTTCGGGTATGAGGGTTTGAGGATGAAGTTCTTCGGTGAGAGATTTGGCTATGGTGTATCCTACTGCTAGTGTGCCATCCCTAACAACTGGTTCACTGCCCCATATTGGTAACATCTCCAGCAATTGTTGTCTTAGGTGGGTGCTGTGATCATGAAAAAAAAGTGCCACTGGTAATGTGGCAATTATAGCTCTGAGCAAAAGGCTATCAGTGCGGTTTAAGTCAGGAGGTTCTGTAGGATGCTGATCTGGCGAGTTATCTAAATCTAATTTACCTAGCTCTATTAAGTTTTTAGTACCCAGAAGGAGTATTTCGCTCACATCACAGCTAAGATAATTATGGGCATCTTTTGCTAAAACCTGACCTAGTAATGCTCCTAATAAGGCACCTTTAAACCGATCAATCAGTGGGTAGCGCATAATAAAAAAAAATTACAATTGCCGCCCTCCGCATCAGCAGTACATCAGGCCGCTAGGACACTTTCAGGGGTAATTTCAGATTATTGTTGATTATAAATCGTTATTTCTTAAGTGATCTACAAGGGCTTGTAAACCCAGCAAATAACTTTGCACACCAAAACCACTGATTTGGCCGATAGACACCGGCGCAATGAAAGAATGGTGGCGAAAATCTTCCCGGCGATAAATATTACTTAAATGTACTTCCACTGTGGGTAGATTCACACCAGCGATCGCATCCCGCAAAGCGATACTGGTATGGGTATAAGCCCCCGCATTAATCAAAATTCCCTGATGTTTTCCCAAAGCCCCATGAATCTGATCTACCAAAACCCCTTCATGATTTGACTGCACAGGAATTACTTGCGCTTGTAACTTCAAAGCTTCTGCTTCTAACAAGCGGTTAATGTCAGCTAGAGTCAAGGAACCATAAATTCCTGGTTCTCGCTGTCCTAGTAAATTTAGATTGGGCCCGTGCAGTACTAAAATACTAATAATTTGCGAATACAAGTTCAATTTTTTTCAGGTATTAACGACGACGCGATCGCTCATTGACAGGAATCGGAATTAGTTCCGGTTCTGGCTCTGGCTCTGGGCTTAATAAACCTTCAATGAGCTTGCGTGCCAACGCTTTCAGCTTTTCTAGCACTTGATTTATATAGTCCATTGAATTGACTGCTCCTGAGATACTACCTCAATATTGTGACTAACTGCTACGCGTAACTCGCGTATTTTCGCACCTCTAGATTGAGAACAGGCTGACAGTAGCCGAGCCTTCCTGGAAGTGAACTACTTCTAGAATTGGCTTTTGTCATCAACCCTACCTTTTAGAGTATCACATTAGGACCTTTGACACATCCGGCTGCAAAGTCACTGGGATTATTGCTTTATCCTTCCTTCCGAGAGAGTCCATAAACGAACTTTCTGAGGCTGACTTAAACAGCCTCTAATGATTGCGCTAAGAGGATGTTTGATAAGTTTTCAGCCCTAATTTTCATTACATCTTTACCCCATTCAATTCATTATATCCAGTCCCCTTTCCCTGATAAAGGGAAAGGTGAGGGAGGGGTCAAAAAATAGTTGATACACTAATCATGACTTACTAAACATCCTCTAAGCTTCTGGATCATTTTTTTTAGTGCGAGTCTGGGATGATTTAGCAGTTGACTTGGTGCGAGATGTGGTGGATTTAGTCGTCTTGCGGGTAGATTTCTTGGTAGAGGCTTTGACTGCTAATAATTCTAGGGCTGTAGATAGGGTGATATCCTCTACCGAATGACCTTCTGGGATGCTGGCATTAATTTTGCCATGCTTAATATAAGGACCATAGGGGCCATCATAAATATTTACTGGCGTACCTTCATCAGGGTGCATACCCAATTCCCGTAAAGCTGTTTTGGAGTTGGTACGGGTAGATCCGCGCCCCTTTTTCGGTTCAGATAATAGGGACAATGCTCTTTCCAGGGAAATTGTCAGCACATCATCACCAGCTTTGAGGGAGCGATAATCTTTTCCCTCCTTACCCTGGTCGTGAACAACATAAGGACCAAAGCGCCCCAAACTGGCTTTAATTTTACCACCTGTGACTGGATCAACTCCCAATGTCCGGGGTAGAGACAACAGACCCACAGCCATCTCTAAAGAGACATTTTCCGGTGTGACACCTTTGGGTAAAGAAACTTGTTTGGGTTTGGGATTTTCCTCTGTTTTATCACCCAACTGCACATAGGGACCATAGGCACCAATTTTGAGATACATGGGTTCACCAGTTTCAGGATGGCGACCCACCTGGTCAGGCCCTGCGGTTTTTTGTCGCAGCAGTATTTCTACCTGTTTGGGGTCAAGGTCAGATGGTGTGAGGTCTTTGGGAATGGAAGCAGTAACCACAGTACCATCATTCTCTACTTCGATGTAGGGGCCATATTTACCAATACGGATTTTAGCCTCTAAATTTTCTAATACTATGGTTCTGGCAAGAGTGGCATCAATTTGATGTTCTTGTTCTTTAACTAGAGTGTCTAAACCTTTGTCTCCCAGATAAAATTGTCGTAAATAAGGTAACCAATTAGCCTCCCCTGTGGCAATGTCATCTAGAGTTTGTTCCATCTTGGAGGTGAAACTGGGGTCTACAATATCCGGGAAATACTTTTCTAGAAGATTTGTGACGGCGAAGGCCGTGAAAGTAGGAATTAAGGCATTACTCACTAATTGGGCATAACCCTTATCGATGATTGTACCGATGATACTCGCGTAAGTACTAGGGCGACCAATACCTTCACTTTCTAGAGTTTTCACCAGGGTGGCTTCGGTATATCTAGCTGGGGGTTGGGTTTCGTGACCGACGGCTTCTAGGTCGGTACAATTGGGATGATCCCCCACTTTCAAACTGGGTAAAATTACTTCTTGATCTTCCAAAGCCGCATCTGGGTCATCGGAACCTTCTACATAAGCACGTAAGAATCCAGGAAAATCAATGCGCTTACCAGCAGAACGGAAGCCAGCATCTTCAACTTGCAGCTGTACTGTAATTTGGGTTTGGCGAGAGTCAGCCATCTGACTAGCGACGGTACGCTTCCAAATTAAGTCATAAACAGCCAGTTCCCGACCGCCTAAACCAGTTTCTTGGGGGGTTCGGAAAGTGCTCCCGGCGGGGCGAATGGCTTCGTGGGCTTCTTGTGCGCCTTTAGATTTGGTGGTGTATTGGCGGGGTTGGGGACTGAGGTAGTTTTTACCGTAAAGTTGTTCTACACAGGTACGAGCGGCGGTGATTGCCTGATCAGACAAATGTACTGAATCTGTCCGCATATAGGTAATATACCCTTGCTCATACAAATTCTGGGCAATCCGCATGGTGTCTCTGGCTGAGAGACGCAGTTTACGGTTTGATTCTTGTTGGAGTGTGGAGGTGGTAAAGGGAGGCGCTGGTTTACGGGTTACGCCTCGTTCATCGATGTTGTTGACATTCCAGGTTTTCCCCGTCAGCCTTTGTTTGAGGGCGAGCGCTTGGGCTTCGTTGAGTAATAAGACATTGCGCCCGGCGGCAATTTGTCCGGTGGACGGGTCAAAATCACTACCGGTGGCTACTTTTGTTCCTCCCAGTGTCACTAACACAGCGCCAAAGGCGGTTTTTTCCTGCACTAAGTTAGCTTTTAAATCCCAATATGTACCTTCATGGAAGGCTCGCCGTTGGCGCTCCTTGGTGACTAAAAGTCTCACAGCTACTGACTGTACTCTTCCTGCGGATAATCCCCAGGCGATTTTTTTCCACAGCAGGGGAGACAGGGTATACCCGACTAATCGATCCAAAATCCGCCGTGTTTCTTGGGCTCGAACTAACTCCTCATCAATATTGCGGCAGTTTTTCAAAGCTTTTTTAATAGCTTCTTGGGTAATTTCGTGAAAGACCATTCGCTTAGTCGGAACTTTTGGCTTGAGCAGTTGGTATAAATGCCAACTGATGCTTTCACCTTCCCGGTCTTCGTCAGTTGCCAGAATCAGTTCATCTGCTTCTTTGAGGGCTTCTTTAAGCTGGGTGACAACTTTCTTTTTGTCTTTGGGGACAACATACACCGGTTCAAAGTCGGCTTCTACATTTACCCCCAGCTGGGCCCACGGTTCCGCTTTGACAGCGGCGGGAATTTCCGTGGCTGATTGGGGTAGGTCACGGACATGACCCATAGACGCTTCTACCCGATAGTTTTTTGGCAGGTAGTTGCGAATGGTACGAGCTTTGGTGGGAGATTCGACGATGACGAGAGTTGACATGGAAATTTCAAGAAAAAGAGTAGCTATGCTAGCTAAACAGTCAAATTGATGTGATTATGGCTACGCCATGCAAGCTATCGGTGAAATGTCAAGATAAAACGTCACGCTTAGGGCTGTGATTTAATCTATGGCTACGCCACGCAAGCTATCACACGTTAGTCCTCACCAGATGAAAATACACCAAGCTAATGGCGCGGTTCTTCCTAGAGGATGGGTTAGGGAAATGCTGGCGATGAATCACCAGCTATTTCAATCTTTAACTTATCTCAGGCAGAATTGGCGAATCTAGTTTATAAAATCCCCATCAAGTTTCATCTGATGTTTGACTGTTGAGGGTTGACGGGTGACTGTTGACGGGTGACGGGTGATGGGTCGGAAGCTTAGAAGATGTTTGTCAAGTCATGATTAGTGTATCGAATATTCTTTTACCCCACCCAAACCCTCCTCTTGTCAGGGGAGGGGACTGGATTTGATTGTTTTTTGTGTGCCCCCCATTTCCTATTCCCTATTCCCCATTTCCTGTTCCCTGTTCGGTGTTTTCCCTGTTCGGTGTGTTCCCTAAGATAAAAATTTCCTGTTTAATACTTTCCAAACATCCTCTAACCTCCTTGGCGATTGCTATAGTAGCTTGCAGAGATTGTCAAAGGACATGGGTAATAAATGGCTATTTGATTAACCATGAGGATACATCAGTGATAATACCCCAAAATACCGGTTATTTTGGGGTTTATTTTCTACTTATTACCTAACCAGGACTGCAAATCTAACAAACTGGTAAAGTCTAATAAAGCCTCACCCAGATTTTCTAATTCTTCCAATGATAAATTTGCCAATTGTGCGCCTATATCTGGGGGTAATTCTCCCACCCTGCGTGTAAGTTGACGTATAACTAAACGTCGTTCTCCTATTTGTTCCCCTATTTGTTTCCCTATTTGTTCTCCTTCCTGTTTCCCTTCTTCGAGAATTTCTTGGTAAATTACTGACTCCCGCATCATACCCTCCCGAAATAGTCTTCTAATTAAATCCTTCTTAAATTTTAACCCGGCTAAAATTTGGGTGTAAGCCGAAATTTCAGGGCGCTGGTTTGTCTCCAGTGCGTTAATTCGTGAGACAATTTCCCTCAGCAAGGTTTGGGGTTGGGTGGTTGCTGTTAATGGTGCTAGTGGTAACAATGCAGGGTCTTGGAGAAAGATTTCTGGGTTTTGTTCCCACATCCGAATTAGACGATATTCATGACGGGTAGTTTCCACGTTAAAGGCTGTAGTGATTTCTCCCTCATCCAGGGGAGGAAGCAGTAATACTACCACTTGTGTCACTGGTAAACGATACAAGCGATACAACCTTAC
Source organism: uncultured Nodularia sp. (assembly GCA_903911355.1). Taxonomy (GTDB): domain Bacteria; phylum Cyanobacteriota; class Cyanobacteriia; order Cyanobacteriales; family Nostocaceae; genus Anabaenopsis; species Anabaenopsis arnoldii. The sequence goes on from CAIWDD010000053.1 coordinate 20,170, forward strand.
CCAATAGTCTAACATTCGCAGTGGTAGGGGTGGTGTGGATTCTAATTTGGTTTGAAATTCTAAATGTAGAATCCTGCCTTGCAGTTGTAAAAAGGTGACATAATCGGCGCGGATGGGTTCTATGCTTAATTCGGTTTTGAGAATTGTGACATCCCCTTGCTGTGTCCCTAATACCCAACTGGCGAACCTTTGGGGGTGTTTTTCTGATAGTAGCTTGCAGAGATTGTCAAAGGACATGGGTAATAAATGGCTATTTGATTAACCATGAGGATACATCAGCGATAATACCCCAAAATA
>CAIWDD010000054.1 GCA_903911355.1 uncultured Nodularia sp.
CACCGCGATTTCTGTAAGCATCAGCATCATTAGGATTAAGTTTAATAGCTTGGGTGTAATCAGCCAATGCTAAATCCCATTTCTGCTGGTACTCGTAAACAAGACCGCGATTGTTGTAAGCTTCAGCATAATTAGGATTAATCCTAATAGCTTGGGTGTAATCAGCCAGTGCTAAATCCCATTTTTGCTGGTTACGGTAAAAATTACCGCGACTGTTGTAAGCTTCAGCATCAGGGGTTGGTGAGGGTCTGGAGATGGGGGTTGGAGATGGACTGGGATTAGGTGAGGGTCTGGATATAGATGAGGCATTTAAAAAGGTTTGAAGTGGAATTCCATATTCTTCGGGTGTGCTGGGCTGGAAAGGTCCTAAAGAAACACTTCTTGTCAATCCGTGAATACCTACTAATTTGCCATCTTCATCTAGTATAGGCCCCCCACTCATGCCAGGAAAACCTCCAACTCTGTACACCAGGGTATATCCCCCGTTCTGTGGTTCCTCTATTCGGGAAATTTTATCTTCCCGAAAGTTGAGTCCTTTATCAGCAGGAAACCCACTGATGTAGACAGCTTTACCGATTGTCATTTGGTTAGAGTCTCCTAGTTCTACCACTCTATATTCCTGACTGCTGTTAAATTGAAATGTGGCTAAATCAAGTTTCTCTATTCTTTTAATGTTGGTTACTTGATATTTTCTTGTGTCTGGGGTGGTTACTTGATAGTTACCCGGATTTTCAAACACATGGGAATTTGTCAGCACCGTGTAAGTGTTGCCATTTTTGCTGATGATCACACCAGAACCGTTATCTGCTCCGGTAATGCGAACGGTTATCTGTGTGGCAATATCCGCAATTTGGGCGGAGTTAAGTGCAAGGGTAAGGAAGGGTTGTAAGACGGTGATAAAAGTGATGAGAATTCCAAGAGTAATTAGTTGGGTGAGTTTTTTGGGTTTCATTTCCTGGTTTGGTGCTGTTTGCGGAGTTTTTTATTTTTTACCAGTATAGCTTGCAGTTTTTAACTGACTGGCGATCGCCTTTCTGTGTAAATCACCAGTGCGATACCCTAGGTGAGCAGAGCGATCGCATTTAGAGAGATGTTTGATCATTGATATAAAAGTATACATTTTACGGCTCCAGCATTTTACTAGCTGGCACATCTGGGGGCGGTAAATCTAGCCACAGCAACAGCATTTATTGACTAAGCTTTTGATTGGATTTTTTGTACCAAATCATTAAACGGGTGCCAATTATTTTCTTGGGCGATCGGTTCCCAAACTGATTCAATCACTGGTCTTAATAAAGCCGTTTGGGGACTATGATTAACTAGGGTTTGGGCAATTACATCCATGTATTCCCGGTCAAAAGAATTGAGAATTTTATGATACAGTAAACACCAGTTCTCAAAAATACTAGATGCACCTGATGTCGGGATAATATCCGCACCGTTCATGACTATATGGGGATCATCTCGCCATTTAGCAGTAAAAGTCCGGCCCATTTCATAGAAAAACCGGTGATAACCAACTTGGCTATCTTGTAAGAATTGAATTGTTAAATTTAACAGTTCATTTGCTGCTGACAAATCTAACTGCTCAAAACCCAACTTTTTCAACATTAACGAGCGGTATTCATCTTGATAATACTTATTGAACTTTCCTAAGGCTGAATCCATTTCTGTTTTGTCAATGATTGCTTGTAATGGTTCCTGAAGCATTTCTAAATTCAATTGACAAATACTGGGTTGATGGCTATAACAGTAACGTCTATAGTAGTCGAAATAAGCGGCTGTAAAGTGTGGGTCATAAGTAGGAATGAAAGCATAAGGGCCATAGTCAAAGCTTTCTCCTGTAATTGACATATTGTCAGTATTGAGGACTGCATGACAAAAACCAGCCGCCATCCACTGGGCTACTAGTTCCGCCACCCGTTTCACTAGTTCGGCATAAAATAAAACATATTGATTGGGTTCTGGCTGTAAATGGGGGTAATAATACTGAATTACATGGTCTAAAAGTTTTTGAGTTAAATCAGGTCGTTGTAAATAATGCAAACGTTCAAAAGTACCAAAGCGGATATGGGAACTGTTCACCCTGACCATGACAGATGACCGTGTAGGTGAAGGTTCATCACCCCGCCACAGAGATAACCCGGTTTCAATCATGGTCAAACAGCGAGAGGTACGTACTCCTAATTGGTGTAATGCTTCTGCTGCTAAAACTTCTCGGACTCCGCCCTTAAGTGTCAGCATTCCATCACCGCCACGAGAGTAGGGTGTTTTACCGGAACCTTTAGTACCAAAGTCGTATAACTGGCCATCAGCACCCCGGACTTGTCCATAGAGAAAGCCTCTACCATCACCCAAATCAGGGTTATATGTACCAAATTGATAACCGTGGTAACGTAATGCTAATAATGGTTGACGTTCCTGGAATTTACCAAAGGCGTTAATAAAATTCTCGTCTGTAACGGCGTGGGGATCTAGCCCCAAAAGCGGTAAGAGTGAATCATTGCGCCAGCGTAAGATATGTTGGGGAAAATCAGCTGCTATTACCTCGTCGTAGTAGTCATCACCCAAAGATTCTAATGCTGGTTCGTAGTTGAGGGTGAGAAAAGGATTATGAGAATTTTCCTTATTGGGGGTTTCAGCTAGATTCATCGGGAGAAATGCTAATTGATTCTACCTTTTATCCTACCGCAGTGAATGTGAACTGTATTACCACCAACATCACTACCCAGAAACATCAGAAAATAGCTGACTGTGAATTTAACCTTTACGCCTTTGCGTAAGACTAAATTCGTATTTTAACTGAGCAAAGCCCAGAAAAAGTAGTATAAATTAAGTGTTAACTTCCTATCATTTAAAGAATCTTTGCCAATGCATCCCACTAAAACAGTTACTGTACCTACTCGCGTGATAGGCTTAATTAGCGGTACTTCCGTAGATGGTATAGATGCTGCATTGGTGGAGATTTCTGGTAGTGATTTAGATTTGCAGGTTGGTTTAATCGCTGGGGAAACATATCCCTATCCGGCTGAATTAAGAGAAAAAATATTAGCAGTGGGCGCTGGTGTTGCCATTTCTATGGCAGAATTAGCAGAAATAGACGATGCGATCGCCTGTGCTTTTGCCCAAGCTGCTCAAGATATCCAAATCGGTCACCAACCAGCTACTTTAATTGGTTCCCATGGTCAAACTGTTTACCATCGACCCGCACACACAGACGCATTTAACACTACATTAGGTTACAGTCTGCAATTAGGCCGAGGGGCTTTAATTGCCCATCTCACAGGAATTACCACTGTGAGTAACTTTCGGATCGCGGATATTAATATTGGCGGTCATGGTGCGCCCCTTGTACCGAGAGTTGATGCTTTTTTACTCGGTGATTCAGTGGGGGGACGTTGCATTCAAAATATTGGTGGAATTGGTAATGTAACTTACCTTCCCCCTCGTGGTGATGATTGGCTGTCGCAAATTCGCGCTTGGGATACTGGCCCGGGAAATAGTTTGTTGGATTTGGCAGTAGAATATTTAACTGATGGTGGTCAGTCCTATGATGAAAATGGCAATTGGGCTGCTAGTGGTGTTCCTTGCTACTCATTGGTAGAACAATGGTTAGAGCAAGATTACTTTCATCTACCCCCACCCAAGTCTACGGGTCGCGAGTTGTTTGGTGTAGCTTACTTACACCAATGTTTGAAAGATGCTGAACCCTACCAACTCAATCCAGCTGATATACTGGCGACACTCACAGAACTTACTGTTGGGTCTATTGCTCACAGTTATCGGAGTTTTTTACCCCAAATGCCCCGGCAGGTATTATTATGTGGTGGGGGTAGTCGCAATCTGTATTTAAAACACAGGTTACAGTTATTATTGCCATCCCTGTCGGTTTTGACTACGGATGAGGTGGGCTTGAATGCTGATTTTAAAGAAGCGATCGCTTTTGCTGTTTTAGCCTACTGGCGACAGTTGGGACTTCCTGGTAACTTACCATCAGCCACTGGCGCACCCGGCGAAATACTTTTGGGAGAAATTCATTTGAGACCATGTGGGAAAAGTTATGATTAATGTATCAAATATTGTTTGACCCGTCCCTTGGTAAGGGGGAATCAAGGGGAGAATGTGATAAAAATTACCTTTTGAGAACTTATCAAACAACCTCTGAGACAATAAATTACATATCTTAATATTATCAATGTTGTGGGGTGGGCATCTGGGAGCGCCCGGGTATTTGGGAGGCGATCGACTGAAGGTGATGCTACCCAGGACGCCAGGGGTTTAAAACGCCGTTTGATGCTACCCAGGACGCCAGGGGTTTAAAACGCCGTTTGATGCTACCCAGGACGCCAGGGGTTTAAAACCCCTGTCTGAAAGCTGAAGTCGGATGAATCCGACTAGGAAATCATGTATGTAGTTTAGCTCCTGGTGTAGATCCCCGACTTCTCACAGTATGTCAGTCCTCTTATATAATTTATCTAGAAGTCGGGGATCTGAGGATCTGTATAAACTAGTTAAAACAATTCTGCTTGTAGGGTGTCCGGTCGGCTTTGAGCTGCTAGGCGACAAATTTCCCCCCAGGAAATTACCAGACTGTTATAAGCAGTGGCCTCCTGTCTCCAGCCTTTTTTGTCGCAAATGTTATATAACCGATAACTTAAATCTCGTAAGATTTCCCACTCACCCTTATATTCAGATAATACCGCCGCTGCGCCGGTTTCTCCTTTTTTATCTAAAGTGTAGATCAGGTGTTGGGTCATCAGCCAATTACACCCCATGGGGTTGCAATTCTCTGGTAACTCTCCCCTCCGCAATAGTCGCACCTTTCCACCTTCAGCACACAGAATACCCCCATTCACCAACCCCTGAACACTGATATTTTTAGCTTTAGAGAGGGTTTCCGCCTCCCCATAGAGTCCCTCATTAAATTGATGTTGTTCAAACCAGATCAAAGCCCAACGGGTCTCTAGGTCAAATTCTCCCTCCTGTTCCGTCAGGTATTCATCCAACATTTGATTAATGAATTGTAGGGCCGTACGTACCGCCATAGCAGAACCCTCAGCGTCTAGGATTTTAGTGTAACGGGAGAAAATACCCATACCTGGACCAATGCTAGCTTGGGCTAAATCCACCGGAGCGATGTTACCTTGTTGCAGTTTTTCCAGTGCTTCTGGGAGTTCCCCCTTGAGTTGTTGCAGAAATTGGCGACGGGTGACCGAGGGGGCGGTTTCTGGACGGGGACGACAAACAAGGACAATGGAAGAGGCCAGGGCGTTGGTTCCAATACCTACGCTGCGGTTACTTAATTCTGTCCGCATTGGCCAAGTACTCACAATAGTAAAACCAGCTCGGATTAAACCCTCTAGCATGGTTTCCCAACCGGTGGAAGCGGTGACACTTTCGTTATTTTGACTGGTTTCTGTTTCTGACTGTTTAAAGGCGTAATAAATAGTAACTGGATATTCAGGATGTGCGGTTTCTCGCATTCTCCTAAAAGCTGCACCTAAACCAGTTCCAAAAAATTCTTTAGCTTGTTGTTTATCACCGCCAAATCTGTAGGGGGTGGCGACTAGTTCTTCTGTTTTGGGTACTAGTAAGGTACTGCAAATTTGTGGGTAAAGTTTGCCAATGGAACGGCGCAGCCAGATATAAAAGAAGTCTGCTAAGTCTGCATAGCCAATGTTATCGTAGTATGGGGGGTCTGTGGAGATAACCGGAGAGTTTAAATGTAATTCTTGGGCTGCATTATGTTGTTTAACTAAGCCAGGGGTGTCAGTATTTCTTAATTTTATGACTGCTGATATCCAATCAACAGCACCGCCAAAGTTACCTGTAGAATCACTTAAGGGGTTAGCTTCTACAAAGTCCCAGGTCATGGGAATTGCTTGACGGGCGAATGTATTTCGGATCGTATCACGCCCTGAATGCCAACTACATATACTAGAACAATAATCCGTTGATTTATCAACTGCAAACCCTAAATAAGTCGCCACAGCATCGGCGTAAGCCGTCGCACCCATACCCCCCTGAGAAAGTGGTAAGTTATCATCAGCCATACCCCCAGCTACAGCATCAAGTTTGACCTGTTCCCTGGCGACCCTGACTAAATCGCTGAAGGTGGTTAAGGCGACAAGCTGACGGGGGGTAAATAAATCAGCGTGTTGGGTCATTCCATATAATTGCACACGAAAACCAAGGGCTTGTTCTGGTAAATTACTGTCTGGTTTCCATTGCGGGTGTGCAGACAAAGCCACTTTGATCTGCTCCTCATTGGGGGGAATATACAAGCGTTGCTTTTGACCCTCCGCCACAATAGCCATTAACTGAGCTTTCATTCTTCCTGCTTTCCCCTCCTGGCGGATGTGGTCAAAGGGTACTGGTGTATTACAACAAACACACATCGCCCCTCTGCGGTTAACAGTTCCCTCCCGTGGTGTTCCCTCCCCAGTTTTGACTGCAAAACTCACCCTAGGGGGTTGGTGAGTCTTATCAATTACAGGTTCTACCCAAGCTTGTTTACCCTTTTTAGTAGATAATTTAAAAGAATTTACCAAAGGCATTTGCGCCCCACAACCGGGGTTAGGACATTTGACAGTCCGCGCCCACAACCAAGCAATTACCGTTGCTTCCCCTCCCCCATACTCCTGGGGTAGGGTGACTTTGGGGTATAAATGGCCAATAGTTTTAAAAGCTTGCTCCCGCATCCATGCCCCATAATAGCGCACATCAGCAGCTAACCCTTGCGCTCCGTACCATTGGGCGGTTTTTAACCCTGTTTGCGCTTCTGGGTTGACGGGGGGTTGATTCTGAAATTTGGGGGGAATTTCAATTAAGCCTTTAGTAATTAGCACCGCTACGGGGTTAATATCACTACCATGGGCGACTAAACCTAGGCGTTGTCCTTCTAGGGGTATGGAACCACCACCACAAAAGGGGTCATAAACAGGAGGTGCATAGTTTTGTAAATATGTACGTACTTCTGCTGGGTCTGTGGGTGGTGTTTCCTGACGACTCCAGGCTAAACAACGGGCGATTTCTTTTTGCGCAGCTTCGATAATTTCCGGGTTATTGATACTATCCCAAGAGACTAAACCCTTAACTACCTGCTCCGGTTTCCCTTTTTTGTCAACGGTAACAATTTTACCAATGATATCAAATAACCGTTGTCTTTCTTGTGCTTGGTCTGCTTCTGTGGGGAATTTATCGGGGTGACTAGAGGGGTCATCTACTAAGGAAGCAAATAATACCGCCCTACAAGTGGCTGTGGGTTTTCTTGACCACCATAAATGTAGTGTAGAAGGATGTCCGTGTCTAATGGATTTTTCCCTGGCTGATTCTTGATTAATTGCTTCCAAGGGTAGGGCGACTTCTATTAATTTTTTTTTCATTATGATGGCACAGACAAGAATTTACCCAGGGAGTTATGAATATTGTTAGTTATTTTAACTTGAGTGGGGATGTTGTATACATTCAAAGGATATACTGTTAAAGCTTTTGTTGCTGATTTGCAGCAGTGGCTAGAAACTCAATTACATTGATAGGGGTGACAGTTCAAGTCGGTTTAAACCGACTGAGTTTTTACATAGATACACTGTTTCGTGATCTTCTCTCTACTTTTATTGGTCGCAAGACCTGTAAAAGCAAGGAACGTCAATAACGCGCCGAATCCCCCCATTTAGGCCTGGGGAGTGTCAACAATGTAAAAGTTTGTTAAGAAGAATCTATATTTAGTTGTCAGGTTGATTCATAAAATATAGAATTGGGATGAGTGACATTAGGAGGAACTGGTTTAAGAACCAAATCAAAAGCTAATGAAACCCAGGGCATGGATCCTCTTAGCAGCAGCGCAACGCGAAGTGTGAAACTTTTAAAACTCAAGAATGGCTTCATTAAATTGGCTGTTGTCAAGCATAGGTTGAAAACCCCACCAAAAACAGCAACGTAGTTGAGTGTTTTGTGGTTTAGGTGTGGGTATGAGAACCAATTAAATGGCTTGAGCCAGTAGTGAGATGGTATTGTGGGAGAACAAAAAACAGGAAGGGTAATCAACCTGTGTAAGGACGGCGATCTGCACCTTGACAATTAAAGATATGGGGTTATATCCATAGTTGTAGTTCTTTGGCACCGAATAGGTAAAATCTACCCTTCGGGAAGCCGCTATGAGGCTACATGGAAGCTAGAGGAATCAGAATTTAAATCAAACCAATTCTTGGAGTAATCTAACTACCGAGGGTGACTAGGAAAGTTAACCCAAGGGATCTACTCTAACTGGACTGGTTGAGCCAAGAACCACCTCAACTTTAGTTCTGGGAGTGTCAAGCTTTTGCACTCAGGAGCTAACTAAAGATTAAATTATTTAAATTTAATTTTTTTAAAATTTTTGAAATTTTTTTTTCTCAGGCTGAATCTTGCATTGGTTAGGGTATATGATTTCTGAGGGTGAGTATCAGGTACTTTGTTTAAGTTGACGCCCCATCATCCCCAGCTCCTTTCCTCCCTGGAACTGAGCAAGAGAAGGAGGTCGTCCACTGGGACACAAACATTAACTACTCTATGCCATAGTGGAACCTGAATCTAAGCCCCACTGATGCTTGAGCAACTCTTGGTAAGTTGCTTCCCTGACCATCATCTGCTCATAAAGCTTAACCAAAAAGTCTTTTGCTTGGTCAGGACTCATGTGGTGTACCTGGGTAGCAAAAGAGCGGATGCTGAATTGCTGTTCCAAAGATAGTTCAATGGGTTGGTTCATATTAAACTCCGAGAAAGAGAACGGGTAAAATTGATCTCAATTACAGAATCATCAAATGTATAATTAAAACTCAGTAGTGATTACACATTTGTACCTGTATATTAAGAAAGATAACAATTGTTTGCAGAATTGCCCACATCCTTATGGGTAGGGTTTGTATTTTGATATCTTGCATTTATTTAGGCTAGGGGATGTATAACCTAGGTATACCCAAGGCAACTGGGGCAGATAATGGCTTTTGAGGTAGCATCGGGCATACATTGGTTGACAGTGTCCTCATTGTCGCATATCCTGTGGGGATCTGCTGACGGAGGAGTAGGAAACCTTAAGTTATTAACTGTGAATTATATTCGCCATATATGATTATGTGCAATAAGTGAATTAACCTGGTTTAATAACAACCCCCAAAAGGTAGATTTGGAGGTTAAAAATATTTTTATCAATTTGTCAAGCATAAAAATGCTCAGACTGAACAAATTTCTGGAAAAGTAGTGAAAAAACCGGAAAAATAGTAATACAGTTGCGTCTTGTTGAGCGTACTCTAGAATCTGTGTTGAGAAGCCGGAACAGCAATTGAGGATTTTCAGTCATTTGGGGTGAGGAAAATCCAAAATTGCCAATCTTGACTATTCTACAGACACCATGACTACTGTGATGTTATCATGTCCACCCTGGTGTTTGGCGGCTGTAATTAGCCCATGAGAAGCTGTTTTTAGTTCGGGAGAGTGGCGGAGGTGATCCGCAATTTGCTGATTATTCAGTTCTTCAGTGAGTCCATCGCTACATATTAATAGGCGATCGCCCAATTGAACATCTAGGGGTTGGACATCAACTTGATGCAGGTCTTTTCTGCCCAAACAACGAGATAATACATGGCGGTAGGGGTGACTTCGGGCTTCCTCTTCAGTAATGTCACCGAACTTAATAGCCCGAGCAACCCATGTATGGTCTTCAGTCACTTGTTGTAATTGGGACTCCCGAAACCGGTATAATCTGGAATCACCAACGTGACCACACCAAGGGGAATCTGAAGGGCGAAAAATCACCACCACAGCAGTAGTACCCATATCAGAGCGTTGAGGATGCTGTTGTTGATCTTCTAAAATGGCTTTATTTGCTTGCCATAGGGCATTTTCTAACAATTTGGGAGTGGGTTCATCGCTATTCCATTGGGACAGTAAAAACCCTGTTATTTCCTCGGTGGCGATGCGACTGGCTTCCTCACCCCCAGCGTGTCCCCCCATACCATCAGCAACAATAAAAAAACGCCCATCAGGGTCGACATAGAAAGCATCTTGGTTACTAGAACGAACAAGTCCCGGATCGCTAGAACCGGTGAAGTTAAGTTTCATAATTTTTGAGCACAATTAATATGTCCGGTCATAACGGTCGAGGCGTGAAAGCAAGCGAATCATTATAACTGAGACTGCGGCTGCAATCAAACCAGCTAGCACCGCCGGCCACACATAACGATTAACTAATAAAATTGTAGCCGAAAGAGTGAATCCACTGATAATTAGGGCGTAGGTTGTGCCTAGTTGAATATTACTCTGTCTTCGGAGTAAACGCTCCGTTTCTATAGAACGCACACGCACGCGCATATCTCCGCGTTCTAATTTTTCCAATGTATCTTCTAATCTCCGGGGTAAACCCAATGCAGTGCTACTAACTTGCACTGCTTGCCGACTTAACTCATTGATAAAGCTGTTATTATCAGAACCATTCATATTTGTTATTAGTTGCATGGCATATGGTTGAGCAACTTCCATAAAGTTAAACTCTGGATCTAAGCCTTTACCTACCCCCTCCAGAGTAGAAAAGGCTCGCATGACAAAAGTGAAGGTGGCGGGAAATCTAAATGGCTGATTATAGGCTATTTCATACAGGTCGTCACTGATGGCGGACACTGATTGATTTTCAAAGGGTTGGTCCATGAAATTGTCCAACATATATTGGACAGAACGCCGTACTGGCCCCATGTCATCTGTAGGTGCGATCGCTCCTAAATTTATCAGAGATTGAACCACGCGATCGCCATCTTTTTGAGCGATTCCAAACAGCGTTTCCATCAGTCCTTCACGCACATTAGACTTAATTTGTCCCATCATGCCGAAGTCGTAGAAAATTAAATCGCCATTAGGACTCACCGCAATATTACCCGGGTGAGGATCGGCATGGAAAAAGCCATTATTGAGCAATTGTAACAAGTAAGCTTGAGCGCCCTGACGTGCTAGCACCTTGCGATCTAAACCCGCAGCTTCTAAGGCCTCATATTGGCTAATTTTAATCCCGGGGAGATATTCCAAAGTCAACACTCTAGGTGAAGCATAACGCCAATATACTCTAGGGACTTTTACCCATTCATAGCCGCGAAAGTTGCGACGAAAAGTATCAGCATTGCGGCCCTCATTGAGATAATCAATTTCTTCCCAAAGAATACGACAACACTCATCGTAAATCCCTAGCCAGTCTCGCCCCCGTCCCCATTTGGGGTGGTTTTGAAAGTAGCGGGTAATACCCTTGAGAATTTGTAAATCGATTTCAAACAGCTTCTTCAGTCCAGGGCGCTGTACTTTCACCACCACCACATCCCCGGTGTGCAATACAGCTTTGTGTACTTGGCCCAAACTAGCAGCCGCCAGGGGAATAGGTTCAAAATCCAGGAATAATTCCGGAATTTTCTTGCCTAATTCTTGCTCAATAGTGGTTTCTACTTGCTCATAACTAAATGCTGGTACTTTGTCCTGTAACTTAGCCAACTCTTCTACATATTCGCTGGGGAATATATCAGCACGGGTAGAAAATAACTGCCCGACTTTAATAAAAGTTGGCCCTAAGTCCAACAGGGTATTACGAATCCAGACTGCTTGGGCTTTGCGTCTAGCAGCTTGCTTTTCCTCAGTTATACCGCCGGGGTAACTCCAAGATTTGTTGTACCGCCAGAGTTTGAACATTAAGATCAAGACAAAAGACCAGATGTCTACAAAGCGCCGTCTACTGGAGTAGTTTTCCCGATTCCAACGGTATGCCTGATCTGAATAACCTGTTTCCATATTTTTTGTGTACCGTTGGTTGTTAACCAAATCACCTGAATGAAAAGACACACTGAATCCTGAAATATTGACGAGTCAGTGTCATGTAATCATGACTAATGGCGAAATTTACACAGAACTACTGCGATAACGCTGTAATTCATTACGCAAGAGGGCAATTTCTGCCCTGAGTTCGTCAATGGTGGCTTGGACATCCACAGCATCAGCACCAGAAGACCCAGAACCTGGGGTGCTGTGACCCGCAGCTTCAGCTGCCCGATTTGCCCGTTCTAAGACCTCTTCTGTGAACTGGCGCATTTGCTCTCTGGCTTCGGCATCGAATTTGCCCAAATCGCTCAAAGCGTCGGTTATAGCCACTTCTAGGCGCTCATTAATTACTTCTGCTACAGCTCTGCCTACAAAAAAGGCTTGTACAAGAGGGTTATTCATAAATTTTTGTTACGTTGCTCCGCAAGAAAATTATAACTTGCCTCTTTGCTTTAGTGCTTCTGTTAAATAGTGAGAAATTTGAAAATCAAGACATTGACTGAGGATAATGCTGGGCTAAAAAATTTTCTGCCTCGGCTGTGTCTTTAATCAGTCCATCTACAGTAGCAGCAAGTAAATCATCTAATATTTGCCGATATTGCGGCCCGGGTTTGTAGCCTAATTTCTTTAAATCATTACCATTGAGTAGAGGCTGCACGTTCACTAAAACTTCCAAATAACCCCATATCTGCCGTCTGAGAGTTCGGTCTGTTTGCAAAGCGGTTAAAATCAGCATGGGTAAATCATACTGTCGCAGTAACTGCACTATTTGACTGGGACGCTGACAAGTTGGCAATAATTCCATCACCTGTGTTTGGGCTGTAGCTAAGTTTTGCAAGCGTTGAATACCATCTTCTGGTAGGTGCAGATTTGTGGCTACCTTGACTCGGTATTGTGGTTCTAAATGGGCAATTAGGGCTTCTAGGCGCATCTCCCAGGGGATGAGGTGGTTTTGCGGGTCAAATCGTCTTAAACAGGCTTCTAACAATCGCAATTGCTGCACAAGTGATTTATCTAATTTCAGGGTAGGATGGATACATTGCAACGCCCCTAATTCATTGAGTAGTTGTAAGGCTGATTTACCATAGGGGGCTTGGAGAATATATTTTAACTCGGCTTTGAGTCGAGTCTGTAGGGACGGGGTTTTGATGTTAGTTTGGGCTGTGCGATCGTAAACCCCACTGTTAATGGCATACTTAATAAAGTCTTTTGTTTGGGCTTCTATTTCAAATCCAAAGCGGACAGCAAACCGTACACCCCGATAAATGCGCGTAGGGTCTTCAATAAAGCTGTTGGGGTGTAATACCCGAATTTGCTTGGCTTGTAAATCTATCAAACCACCGCAGAAATCCAGTAATTCCCCAGGACGAGGGGAGGTCAGGCGCACAGCCAGGGCGTTAATGGTAAAGTCACGGCGATACAAGTCTTGACGAATGGAACTAGCTTCAACTTCCGGATTTGCAGCTGGGTAAGGATAAAATTCTGTTCTAGCCGTGGCGATATCTATCCACAATGAGTCTAGTTCTGGGTCTTTGTGCCACAATAAGGCCGCAGTCTGAAAAGCACCATGAATTTCTAGCCGCGCCCCTGGGTAAATTTTCTGTAGGGCTTTGGCTAGTTCTACACCAGCGCCAACATCTGCTGCTTGGTGAAAGCCATCAACTACAAGGTCTATATCTGTAATCATTAATGTCCCTGCGGCTGATTCTGCTAACAGTAAGTCTCGCACCGCACCACCTACTAAGTAAAGATGCCAACCCCGTTTTTCCGCCGCTTGGGATGCTACGGTGAGTAATTCCCACAGCTGCGGCGCTAGGCGATTTTGTAATTCTGTATTTAAGTTAGTTTTGAAGGAATTGGTGATGGGGAATTTATTTTCCGCTTCGGCTTGATGTAATTCCCTCAGTACGTTGGTACGGGTGACAATTCCCACTAATTGCCCGTTTTCTAATACTGGTAAGCGTCCAATATCATAAGTTACCATTTGGGCTTGAATTTCTGGCAGGATGGTGTCTGGTGTGATGCTTTTAACTTTAGTTGTCATGTAGGCTTTGACTGGTGCATGACTAAATCCGTGGTGTAGGGCAATATCTATATCCCGTCGTGAGATAATTCCCACGAGTTTTCCTTGGGTATCAACTACAGATAAACCAGAATGTCCATAACGTAATAAAATTCTTTGTGCTTGGGAAATTGTGGTTTCCGGTCTAATTGTCCGGACTGGGGAAGACATTAAGTCTCTGGCTGTGGGAGGATGGGGAATTGAGGTTTTGATGCCTTCTAGGAGTTGTTGTAATATTTCTTGTGTATTTCCTTGGCGCAGACTTAGGGATGCGGCTTGAGAATGTCCACCACCGCCGAATATGTGAAATAGGAGATTGAGATTTACACCGGGAATTTGCGACCTACCAATGATTGTTAAACGCAAGTCGCCTTCTTTGTGGGTATATTCGTTTGCCAGTAGTAAGGCATCTATTTGGGTTAATTCTACAAGCTCTGAAGCTAAACTTGATAGTCCTGGTACAAAATTATCTGTTTTTATGGTCACCCAGGCGATTTTATATCCTAGTAAATCAAAATACTCTAAGTTTTCCAGGGCTTCAGTTAATAGCTGTTGTAGTTGAGGTGATAACCCAGGGTCAAGATACGTTGAAATTACTGATGCTCTGGCTCCTTGTTGCATTAACCAAGCTAAAGCTAAAGCATCTCTGGGTGTGGCACTTTCAAATGTTAATGAGCCGGTATCTACATGAATACCTAAAGCCATGACTGTGGCTTGGACTGGTGTGAGGGCAATTTCTTGTTTTTGCAACTCTTCCACAATTAAGGTGGTACAGGCTCCCACTGGTTCAATGTGGGATTGTGTGGCCGCAATAGTTAGCTGTTGACTGAGGTGATGATCATAAACTATGATTTCTTCTATGTTGGATAATTCTAACCATTCGGCGGCTTTACCCAGGCGATCGCGATGTTGTGTATCAACGATTCTCAAAGAACGAATTTTTTCGGGAATGACTGAACGTCTCTCGATGATGGGATACTCATCCCGGTGCAATGCTAAAAAATCTCTCACGGGGGGATGTGCGCCACCGCTAAGTACAATCTTGCTCCCAGGCAATAAACAGCTCAAACCTACCGCAGCTGCCAAGGCATCGAAATCAGCCGTGGTGTGACAAAGAATTAAGTCCATAGTCCTGTGTGGGAAATATTCGTTGGCGGGGAGGGATTGCTACGACCAACTAGAATTTAGTTCCTAATGAGTATGGTGACGCAATTTCTGCTAGCTTAACATATGAGTAAAAACTGTTGGGTCACCCTTTAGGATATTGTATCTTTAGTATTCCGCTGTTTTGGGAGAAGCAAAAATGACTATAATATTTCAATTCGCTCTGATATCTTTAGTTCTCACATCTTTTGTGTTAGTAATTGGCGTTCCTGTGGCCTATGCTACTCCGCAAAGTTGGGTAGAATCAAAAAAACTGCTCTGGGTTGGTTCGGGAGTCTGGTTTGCTTTGGTGATTTTAGTGGGTATATTAAACTTTTTTGTAGTTTAAGCGATCGCTGAGGTCTATTTCGCCAAAATAGCATAGCGCCGGAGCAGAAGAGCCAAGAACAAGATTGTCCTGTTATCTTGTTCTATTTACATAACTGTGCTCTCCTGCTCTTCAGCATTGAAGGAAGAAATGTATATTGGCCAGAGTATAGTTGATTAAGAGGCAGTCATGGCAGTTTTTGAGGGAACTTTTGCTCCACCAGCCGAACCGTTACATTTAGCAGTGGTTGTGGCTCGATTCAACGACCTTGTTACCGGGAAGCTGTTAGAGGGTTGTCAAGATTGCTTGAAACGCCACGGTGTAGACCCAGACCCCTATGGTAGTCAGGTAGACTATGTTTGGGTTCCGGGAAGTTTTGAAGTACCTCTGGTAGCTCGCCAACTCGCACTTTCCCATCGTTATGATGCGGTAATTTGTCTAGGTGCTGTCATTAGGGGACAAACGCCTCATTTTGATTATGTATCTGCTGAAGTTTCTAAGGGGATTGCCGCCGCTAGCTTCCAAACTGGTGTGCCGGTAATTTTTGGCATTTTGACCGTGGATACCATGCAGCAAGCTTTAGAGCGGGCGGGTATTAAAGGCAATCATGGTTGGGATTATGCCATGAACGCTCTGGAAATGGCTAACCTGATGCGACAATTGCGATCTAGTCTCACAGAGTTATCCCCCCAGAATGGCCAGTCTTTACCAGGATCTTTTTCTAGTGCAAGTTTGGGCAGTTTAGTCGCAGAGTCAAAAGAAGTAGGCTGAGACTGGTTCTGAGTGGCTCCGCTCCTCTCCTTGTCCAGGAGAGGGAAAACTGGCAAAAAAAAATTTATCAGATGTCAAAATTGGGGGTTGACAAATAAAAATATATCTGAGAATATAAATAAAAGATGGAAATTGCGGGTATAGCTCAGTGGTAGAGCGTCACCTTGCCAAGGTGAATGTCGCGCGTTCGAATCGCGTTACCCGCTTGTAAAAAGTAAAAACTCTAAGTTAATATATATACTAAGAGCATTTACATTGAGTTAGAGAGTTTGGGGTGTAGTCAACTTGTATTTTATGGGTGTACTACACATGATATAGTATCGATATTGGAATGGCAGCATGATATACCATCTGCTGGGGATTTATATGGGGGAACCAAACCCCAAACTATTGAGGGAAGGTATTCTCTTCACAACAAGAAACACACGCTCAAGTTATTAGAACGCTTGTGCCATCTCAAAAACCCGAAAAAATTGACTTGAATGGGGAATATATCTGTCCGTGCCGTCGCCAAGGACAGTTAGTTCCAATTACACTTACAGAAGCATTTGGTTGCGATCGCTGTCAACAAATCTTTGTAGTGCAAGATAATGGACATATCCTAGAACAACTTCCAACTAGCTATCCTTACCAGCGAGCCTGGTACTGGACGGGAAATAGTTGGCGTGTTGTGCCTACTCAGATGAGACAAAGCTATCTACCTATAGCATTAGGGATTATTTTCGTGCTAGTGATTATATGGTTACCATTAGCACTGCAATTGGCAAATAGTTCTAGAATTATTGCTTGGGCAATAGTAGCTGTACTGTTGGCTATTCTGCCAGCACTGATGGTCTGGCTTACTTACAGACGTTAATTCAATGACTGTTGAAGTTTTGGATGATTACCCTGAACCTATTAATAGCGCTAAACGCGCTTATCAAGCTTCCCTTAACTTAGGGTATACCAAGGGATTAGACCGCAGTCGGGCTGTGTTGGCAATGGCTCAGGCGCTAGCAAATTCCTTTGACGACATTTTAGAAGCCAACACTTTGGATTTAGAAGCCAGCAAAGAAATGGCTGTACCAGAGTTGATTTTAGATTGGCTAAAGCTGACTCCCACTAGGTTAGAAGCAGCAGTAGAAATTCTGCAAAGGTTAGGAGAAATTTCCGACCCCTTACGGCGAGTCAGAACTGCTAACTATCAACTAGAAGATTCTCAAAGTTACACTCAGTTAATGCCTTTGGGAGTGATTGGATTTATTTATGAGGCTTTTCCTGATTTAGGGGCGATCGCCGCCGGTTTATGTATCAAGACTGGCAATAGTATTATACTCAAAGGCAGTACAGAGGGGAGTCATTCCAACCAGGCCATAGCCAATGTCTTGCAAAGCGCCATTGAGGAAGTTGGTTTACCCTCTGGCTGTGTGGAACTGATTAAGGCAGAACACGGTGCTTCCATGCGAGATTTAGTTACCCAAGACAAATATGTGAACTTAGTCATACCCTACGGACGTTTTAGCTTAGTCCAGCAGGTAATGCGGCAGTCAACTTGTCCAGTGTTAAAGTCAGCAATGGGTAACTGTTACCTTTACTGGTCTGTGAATAGCAGCTTAGAGATGGTACGCTGGATGATTATAGATAGCCACGAAAGCGAACCAGACCCAGTAAACGCCATAGAAAAAGTATTAATTCATCGCCAGGCCTTGCCATCATCTTTAGCAGTTCTGTGGAACAGCTTGCAAGAAAAAGGCTTTCAAATTAAAGGAGATGAAGAACTGGTAGCAGAGTTTCCCCACCTACAACCGGTCAAAGCAGGTGAATGGGGTAGCGCTTATTTAACAAGAACCGTATCATTTAAACTGGTAGATACTTTAGAAGATGCGATCGCTTGGATTAATCAATATAGTAGCGGACACGCTGACTGTATTGCCACAGAATCCTATCAAGAAAGTCGCCAGTTTGCCTTGGGGGTGAATAGCGCCTCCACCTACATCAACACTTCTCCCCGGTTTTCTCGTAACCCTTCCCGTGGAGATTCAGTATTTCTGGGTATGTCTAACCAAAAAGGACACCGCAGGGGGTTTGTTAGCCTAGAAACTTTAACTACTGCTAAACATATTATTCAAGGCAATGGGCGGTTTTAGAAGTGAACAGAGAAGTCAAGCTGTATTTTACCCCAGTTGTGGAGTTCCCTTAGTCACATTGAGAAACTGGTATCCACCAGTTAAACCCTGAGGTGGTGGGGGATTTGCGAAAACCTATTTAGCGGTAGATATTCATAAGCGGGGGCAGATAACCTTGGACTCACCACAAACGGCTTTCGACCGTTCCCTACCACGAATTGTTAGCTAGCTGTTGCTTCTACAAACTACATAGCCAACGAGAAATAGATGCAACTTGGTTCTCCTCATTTAAGTTGGCAGCATTACTGAGCGTCTGGCTTTCTAATTGCTTCCAAATTTCGGTAGCCATCCTTCTCTCAATCGCTGCCCCTACAAAAAATGTAAGTGGTAATAAATGACCAGCATCCGCGAATGATTGTCGTATACGATTGAGTGCCGCTTGTGCTGTTTTCCAATGCTCGTCAGCACCGGCTGGATCAATTCCACCCTTGAGTTCGCCCAATGCGATTGTGTAAGGCTCAAGTTGAACAGGTTTAATATTGTGAGATTTATTAGCAGGTAGTGCTTCCGGAGCAAGGTCGAACAAACAGATATCTACATTACTTTTAACCAAGGGAATATTTAGGTTATAGATAAGTGTACGCCTACCCAGATCACTCTCCCAACTGAGTCCGCGTAAAGATAATTCAATTTCTGCGTCATCGTTTGTCATCCCTATCCACTTTTTTGTTCTTGAATGCTGCCAGTGATATCTTTGACCTGCAATTGTAAGAGTTGAAAGAATAGTACGAGTTAGTTTTCTTTGTGCCAAAGCTCCACCAACATTACGCATCGAGCCTCCAAGCGTATCGCCACGAGTCAAGAGAAATCTAAACACTCATTCTTCTACAAAGTTTGCACCTGCTGGCTCCAGAAAGTTTTTGATTAAACCATTAATCGCATCAATTTTATCTTCTGGTGTCAAATAAGCAAGAGACTTATCAGACAATCCTGCCGCGGTCAATAATCCCATGTCGATACCATGAATGTTTAATAAGTCAGCAGGACTCTTAGCCAGATTTGCTGCTTCTTGAAGTGCCCTTGCTTCTGCAACATACGGGCTAGCCCGTCGATTCTTCTCAAGGGCAAGTGCTACAAAGCCCGCACGAGTTGCTTCATAGGTTGTGACAAGATCGTCACTAGACTGAAGATGATTATGATAAGCATTCATAGGAACGGCTTACTGTTTTTTCCATACGTAAACACACTTTCTCAAGGGAGCACGCCCATGGTTTCCCATTTGCTGGCTACTGTTACCTTTATCGCTGGGTAAAACAAGAATATTTTCAACTATAAAACCTAGTTTCTCTGCAAAGTCAGATAGGATCATATCTACTGAAATACTTATACCAGAATAACGCACATTGTCATTGACCATAAACAATAATGCTCCGGGTTTGAGTACGCGAGAACATTCTTGTATGACGCAAGCCATTTCATCAAAGTAACCTCTAACCATCCTGGGTATCCCATTATTATTTAATACACCTTGAAGTTTCTGATTATCTAAATAGCCCAGAATAGCTTGCAATAGAGGTTGTGAATTTGCAGTCTCTAAAGCCAATCTCCAATTTGGATTCATAGCCAATAAATCTTTTGAGCGATTTTCGACTGTACAGCTTAACATTTCCTGTCGGAGATCAATTAGTCCCTTTTCAGAAATATCTAATAATGCAAGCTCTAATGCATAAGTACGAGTGTAGTCATATCGGTTGCAATAGGGTGGAGACGTAATAACAGCATCATAAATTGCATCAGGTAAAGTCGGTAGCAATTTCAGACAAGACCCTTTGTAAAGCTGGATTTTACCAGGCGCTCTCTTAAACGAAAAAAGTTCTGTCTGATGTGTATGAGGTTTTAGGTCATTAATAATTTCTGCGATTTTATTAGCGATGGCATTATCAAAATCTAAGATTTCACCTTTATTGAAAGGCTTTTTACCTTGTCCACGACCGGAACGATAATCCCAACGAAGATACTGTCCATCTTTGCGAGTGTAGCTTATGGATTCTAAAACACAAAGCAAAGAAAAGAGCAAAACTTTTCGGACTCTTGGATTCTCCTGATAAAAAGCTCCGAGGTATTGCCCAATTGCTCTTTTGTTTTCTGTAGAATAAGCTCCTTTTGTAATCCTAAATTCTGGTAAACAGAACTCTTTATCATTCTGTTTCCATATTTGCGAACTTAACCAAGTTTTGAGACGTATAAGATCATCGGATATAAATTCGCTATCGAGAACCTTCTTGGTTTCAATAATCTGTTGACCAATGGGTAACAATTCAATCCCATCGGCATCCAGTCCCAAATCACTAACAGCAAACAAAGCGGTGCCGCTACCTGCAAAAGGATCTAATATCTTGCCCTGATTAAGCCTGTATTTTTCCAGTAAAAGCTCAACAAGAGAAGCAGAGAACGCTTCTTTATACTTGTACCATCGGTAAATAGGTCTTGTTTTATTAGCTTGAAAACTTACTAAAAGTCTAGTAAGTGCAGGCTGAACTAAAAACTTAGTTTGAAAATGATGCTGCAATTGTTTGTCAAGGTTATCAATTTTTCTCAGAGCACTATTTTGGACTTCAGGGGTGATGTCGGAGATGCTTGACAGACTTGTCACAAGTATTGTCCCCATAAAACACGCATATGGTTATTATATCAGTGTCTTTATATAGTCTGCTGACTCTGGGCTACATCCCATTTGCCCTAACAGATGTGTGGAGGCCAATTGGCTACAAGATTTAAGAGGATGTTTTAAAAGGGGGGGAGGGCTGGGAAGAAAGCTCACAAGGTATAAGCTGAGATTTGTAGATATCAGCACCTTGTGAGTAAACGAATAAAGTATAACCTAGCAACCTAACATGGGAACAGTATCGCCATGATTCCCATCATACTCAGACGACTGGCTTGATTATTGACTAACTTTGATTTTTAAAACATCTTCTGAAGTTTTGTCAAGATTGTATGAACTTAGTCTAGATGAGGTGCAGTTCCCATGAGTTTTAACCAGCGATAATTAGAAGCCAATGCAGACCTAAAATTTGGGCAAACATTGTATTTTACGCCAAAATCTTCACAAACATCAGCTAATATTTTAGATATTTGAGGATAATGAATATGGCAAATATTCGGAAATAAATGATGAACAACTTGATAGTTAAGACCACCAAGATACCAGGTTAAAAATTGATTATTGGGAGCAAAATCAACGGTAGTTTTTGTTTGAAATATTGCCCATTCATCCTCAATCTTTAAATCACCACTGGAATCAATAAAGTCTGCTGCTTCCATAACATGAGCCAGCATGAAAATTGTAATACTCACCAAGCCATAGGTCATATAAGTAATACAAAATCCTATAAGCGCCTGAATAGGTGTGTATCCGATAGTAATTGGTATTCCCAAAAACAGCCCTAGCCAAATAAATTTCCCACTCACAAAAATAAACAGGTCTATTGGTTTAAGCGTAGGAATATCATAGCTGTGATATTTCCGGTTAACCGTAATGAAACCAATATCATGTATAGACCAATAAAAGGGTATGATAGTATATATCAACCAAATGAATATATGTTGAAACGAGTGGTACCATTTATGCTCAACATAGACAGTCATCCTCACTAATCCACCACCATGTATTTCTACATCATGCCCTAATAAATTAGTGTATTTATGGTGGAGAAAATTATGTCTAAACTTCCACAAATAACTAGATAAACCAATGATATCATAAGTGATACCCAAGATATTATTGACAATTTTTTTGCGAGAGTAAGCACCGTGATTTGCATCATGTCCTACATTAAAAGCAACACCAGCAATTCCCAATCCTAAGAAAATACAGCTGATGACTTTTATCCATATTTGTGGTGGTCCGAAGAGAGTAAATACCCAAGCAGAGATTACCCAGGAAAAAAGGACTGCTGTTTTAATGTACATTGCAGGATTATCTCTAGTAGAAATATTCTGCGACTGAAAATAAGCATCAACCCGGCGATTGAGTTCTTTTCTAAAACCGTAGTTTTTGGTAAAAGTTACTTTTGGTTGTGTTTCTGTCATATATGTCCTTGCACTGGATTGTATTGTGGGAGAACTTGATTCTCCTGAGCTTCTCTTATCCACCGGGTGTGTGAGATCAAAAAAGCCCGCCAAAGCGGACTTTCTTGGTATGGCTGTGAATGATATTAGCCTAGTTTTGACTCTTAGAAGTATAGTAAACCTTGCTACCTGTATCCGGTACAAATTTACAGCTAACAGCAGAACGCCATAGAGATTTCCAAATAGGTTCCTCTGACTTGCGGAAATATTCACCCATCACTGGTTTAATCGCCTCAGTCGCCTTCAACAAATTGTAATGGGGAATGTTAAGGAATATGTGGTGAGCAACATGAGTACCAATATCATGATGAATGTGATTTACCCAACCGTAATCACGGTCAATACTAGAAATCGCGCCTTTGAGAAAAGTCCAATTTTCTCCACGGTACCAAGGAATATCTGGCTCAGTATGATGTAGAAATGTTACCAAATCTAACCAAATCACAAACACAATGTAGGGCATAGCGTAGTATTTTAGCAGCCACATCCAACCCCATTGATAGGTGAAGAAACCCAGTAAACCTACCATACCAATCCACAGTATAGTACTAGTCAACACATCGGATTTTTCCGATGGCTTAAACAGGGGGCTGCTAGGTGAAAAGTGAGAACCTTCCTTACCTGGAGAACGCTGAAATAAATACACCGGATAAGCCAAAAGAAAGACATAATATCGCCCTATCTTTTGCAATAGTGGCATTTCCTTGTACTGGGATTCAGTCACAGGATACCAGCTTTCATCATTATCGATACTGCCAGTATTTTTGTGGTGAGTTCTGTGGCTAATTCTCCAACCATGATAAGGGACTAGTATTGGTGTGTGGGATAAGTGTCCAATCAAATCATTGAGCCACTTTTGCTTAGAAAAAGATTGGTGTCCGCAGTCATGTCCAACTACAAACAAAGCCCAAAACATTGTTCCTTGCATGAACCAGAAAACTGGCCAAAAATACCAAGAATCTAGATAATAAGCCACTGCATAAAGTAGGCTAATAATCAAGATGTCACGAAAAAAGTAAAATAGGGATTTAGTTACATTTGGCTGAAAGCATTCAGCCGGTATAGCAGCTTTCAAATCCTGAATAGTAAAGGGAAGTTGCGTTTTTTCCTCAGAGAATTTACAGTCATCAGAATTATTGAAAGCGATAGTATTTGATGGCACTTGATTCTTTTGTGGGATAGAAATCAGACTTTTTTGACATATTTTTGGTATTAGCTTTCACTAATACCCTATAAGGTAATCTCTGGTAATTCAACTCAGCTTAAAAGTAGATTAATAATTACCAGAGCCTATTTAATTTACAGGATAATCAGCACTGTTGCAAGTATTGAGAATGCAATTTATGCCGGGTGGTATTTATTGTTGTTTTCCTGCGTAATACTCATTGAAGGTCTGATAGCCAATATCAGTTTGATACAGTTGACATTGGTCTGTGATTTGCTTCATTAAAGACCAAGAAAACTGACATTCATCATGTAGATAAGGCTGCCAATTTTTCTTAATGCTGCTATAGGCTAGACGCAAATTATAAGCAGGGATAGCAGTAGAAATGTGATGGGGAACGTGGACATTGATATCATGGCAGAGGATTTCTACCCAGCGGGGATAATCACAATGAATGGTACCAAATAGTTGTGCTAAAGCCTCATTCCACTTGTTGGCTGTTTCAAAAGAAACATCTGGGGCGGTGTGATGAACAATTGTGAAGGTACTCATCCAAAAATGGTAAACCATCCAGGGTAGTAGCCAAAATTTGACAAATCCCCAAATACCAGTTGTAGCAATCAAAAGAGGAAAAACGATGGCGGCAAACACAACTACTACAGCCACAGAAAGCTTAACACTTGATTGGTCTTTGGTTTTGAATTTCCGCCAATCAAAATGTACCACTGCCCAATGTCCAATGGAACCTACCCACCACAGACGCTGACGCATAAACCTTTCAAAGGCAAATTGCTTTAAGGGTGACCAATTGGTAAACACATGTGTTCTAATGGGATGCCAAGCATTATCCTCATCCAACTTGTTGGTATGAGCATGGTGATGATTATGCTTAATTCGCCAGCTGTGGAAGGGGTAAATTAACGGCATCATAAATAAATGCCCCACTAAATCATTTACCCACATACTTTTAGCAAAAGACCTGTGACCACAGTCATGGCCGATGACAAAAAAACCTGTTAAAGCAGTACCGGTAAAAATCCAAGCTAGGGGTAGGAGAAACCAAGGACTGATGGTGAGCAGATAGTAGCCCAAGGCTACCATAGAAACACTGATGAGAACTTGTGTCCAAGCTTTGCGACTGTTTTTCTCAAAACATTCCCTGGGTAAGCTTTTGATAATATCTTGTAGCTTCAGCTTGGGTTCGCCAAGGTCGTCACCTAGTTTTTGGCTGTTGATTATTGATGTAGTCATGAATACCTGGAAAACAACAGACTTCCCTACCAATTCACCAAAAAGGTGGATGGATGTAAAGTTTCTTAACATTAGCGTCTTGGATTATAGCAATCTCAGCTACACAAGCGCACTATTTTTATTAGCTATAGGAGATAATTTTCCCGGTGGTGAATGGTTATTAGTTTTTCAGGGAAATTAGCTTTGACCCACTATTAACCAATCACCTGGAAATTACTGCCTTTTACCTGCCAACTTGACATTTGTAGCTAGACCGAGTAATTGCAGTAATTGAATAGTCATCCAAGTTAAATCGATTTCCCACCATTCCAGCCCGTGACGAGCAGAGTATTGATAGGCATGGTGGTTATTATGCCAGCCTTCACCGAATACTAGCACCGCCACCCACCAGCAGTTAGTGGAGCGATCGCCAGAATCATGACTACGATAACCAAATTTGTGAGTAGCGCTGTTCACCAACCAGGTGCAATGGTACACCCAGACAATGCGAACAAAGATACCCCAGACCACAAAAGGCCAGCCACCCAGATACATGAGTAATAAACCCAGTGCCACCTGAATCAAAATAAAATATTTCTGTAAAAACTGATAAACTGAGTCTTCGGCAATATCTTTGGTGAACCGAGGAACGTCAGCATGAGCAGGAGAGTGATAAATTAACCAACCCATATGACTCCACCAGAAGCCTTTATTGGAATCATGGGGGTCTGTGTCGGTATCAGAATGTAAATGATGAATGCGATGTGTACCTACCCATTCAATTGGACCTCCTTGACAGGCCAATGTCCCACAAAACACCAAGAAATATTCCAGCCATTTGGGAGTTTGAAAACTGCGGTGAGTTACCAGACGGTGAAAACCTAGAGTAATACCCAATCCACCGGTTATCCAGTAAAGTAATAAAGCCACACCAACGGCATTCCAGCTAAAGTTACTAGGAACCAAAGCAAATAAAGCGCCGATGTGCAGAGCAATGAAAAACAGGGTATTCACCCAGTTAATTTGAGGTTTAGTTGAAGTAGCAATTGTCATGCAATAACCCGAGTAGAAATTGTCTAGCCTAATCTGCGTGATTGGAAAATCCGCATATCTAACTAATTTTTTGTGAAAGAGGAACTAATGAACAGCGTGGAACAGCTGCGGCAAGCAGAACAGGCACTGTTAGAGATTTTTTCTGGAATTGACGCTCAGGTCAAGCATAATCTGAAAAGAGTCCTGGATGCCTTTCGTCATCACCGTGTTGGGGCACACCATTTTGCTGGTGTCAGTGGTTATGGCCACGATGATTTAGGAAGACAGACGTTAGATCAAGTGTTTGCCGAAGTCATGGGCGCTGAAGCGGCGGCGGTGCGAGTGCAGTTTGTTTCTGGAACTCATGCGATCGCCTGCGCCTTATTTGGTGTTCTCCGTCCTGGAGATGAGATGTTAGCAGTAGCTGGTTCTCCCTACGATACGCTTGAAGAAGTCATTGGTTTACGAGGTAAAGGCCAAGGTTCCCTTCTTGAGTTTGGCATAAATTACCGCCAATTGGAGCTAACCCCCCAAGGAACTATAGATTGGCAAACCCTAAGTAGTAGCATTAGTGAGAACACCCGGTTAGTGTTGATTCAGCGTTCTTGCGGGTATTCCTGGCGGCCGAGTTTATCAATTAGCGACATAGAAAAAATCGTTTACCTAGTGAAACAGCAAAACCCCAACACCGTTTGTTTTGTAGATAACTGTTACGGGGAATTTATTGAAACCAGAGAACCCACAGATGTTGGTGCCGATTTAATCGCCGGGTCATTGATTAAAAATCCTGGGGGGACAATCGTCACTGCAGGGGGTTATATTGCTGGTCGTGCTGACCTAGTAGAAGCAGCCGCCTGTCGTCTCACAGCTCCTGGGATTGGTAGTTATGGTGGTGCTACCTTCGACCAAAATCGCCTGTTATTCCAGGGCTTATTTTTAGCTCCCCAGATGGTAGGGGAAGCCATGAAAGGAACTCACCTAACTGGTTATGTATTTGATAAATTAGGTTATCCAGTCAATCCCGCACCCCTAGCACCCCGTGGGGATGTCATTCAAGCCATTAAACTCGGCTGTGCTGCCAAACTAATCGCCTTCTGTAAAGCCATACAACAGCATTCACCCGTAGGTTCCTATCTCGACCCCATTCCCGATGATATGCCGGGCTACGAGAGCCAAGTAGTCATGGCTGGGGGGACGTTTATTGAGGGAAGTACCTTAGAATTTTCCGCTGATGGTCCTTTGCGTGAGCCTTATGTGGTTTATTGCCAGGGGGGGACTCACTGGACCCATGTGGCGATCGCATTAGAGGCGGCGATAGAAGCGGTGGGAATGGCTACATAGGTCGCGGGAGATTTACTGTGGTAACTTATAGTTTCCTACAATCCTCTTAGCAAACTCCGGCACATGAGCCTGTAATTTCTCTGGATAATTGCGCCTTACATACAAATAATT
The DNA here is from genome assembly GCA_903911355.1 of uncultured Nodularia sp. Lineage (GTDB taxonomy): Bacteria > Cyanobacteriota > Cyanobacteriia > Cyanobacteriales > Nostocaceae > Anabaenopsis > Anabaenopsis arnoldii. The sequence continues at coordinate 27,246 of CAIWDD010000054.1, forward strand.
GCGCGTAAAATGGGAATCAATGGAAAACCGCGCATACTCTAAACCCTTGGGTCCGATTTTTTCTATTACCACACCCATGAGTTTTGCTGCCCACATGGGTAGTGTTACCCCTTTGTCGTAGGCGGGAATACTTTGTTGTACTGCTTCTTTGCGGTTCCCTTGGGATGTGACTGGCTGGGTGTTTAATTGGTCTTGCACTAAGTCAAGCATTTCTTTACCTGTATCATTTCTTACTACAATCCACTGCCAGCCAAAGGGTGCGCCCATGTAACCTACCACTAGGTCGGCTAGGGAGTTAACGTAGTCAAAGCAGGTCATGCAGGAGGGGGCAAAGACATCTTTGAGTTCATTGGTTTTTAAGCCAAAAAATGGTACTTTCTCGATGGATCCGTCTTCATGTTTGAAGTGAATGCGGAAGTCTTGCATGAATTCATAATGTACCACTGTCTCTGGTGAACGGCTGGTAGTTTCTAGGAATTTTTGTAGCCCGGCGCGGGTAACGTTATCTACGCAGGGTGTACCTAAAACATACAGTTTTTCTAACCCTAGTTGTTTTTCTACGGCTCTGAGGGCTTGAATTTGGCAACCTACACCAATTACTAATAACTTTTTCATCCCCGATTTTTCTATTTGTTCTAAAACGGAAAGGTTGGGGGATAATGTTGGTTTATTTACCCTGGCTGCCAGTATTTCTTCTGGGGTACGGGCGATGATTGGCATGGGTTGAAAGCGGTCTTCTTTGGTGTTTTGCACACAGATAACGCCTTCTACTAAGCCGCGATTGAGCATTTCAATGGCAATGCTACTGACAATACCTGTCCATTGTGCGCCTTCTATGGGTTGCTGTTTTTGCGCTGCGATCATGTCTTGATGAACGCCAAAGTACAGTTCGGTTTCGTTATCTAGGTCGCGCGATCGCTTATGGGTTTGTTCTTCGAGTCCCTCTATCTGTTGATTAATAAAAGCGCAGGCTTCCTTGACATAATGAATATAATATGTATCACATAGTCCGCACTCGCTACACAATTCTTTCGCAGGGCGGCGGCTGGTCGGTTTCAGGGCTTTGGCTTTTTTATGGGGAGAAACTGAGGTCATATAAATTTTTTTTTGTATCCAGGAATCGCTTTTATTACCATACCTCTACCAGCTAGAAACTTGTAGATGTCTGTGGAAGAGGAAGCCAAACACAGAACTGGTGTTGTTTGACTATTGTTTGACCCCACCCTCACCCTCCCCTTGTCAGGGGAGGGGACTGGATTTTATTGTTTTTTGTGTGTTCCCCAATCCTTCGGTGTGTTCCCTATTCCCTATTCCGGTGTTCCCTGTTCCCCAATATAAAAATTACCTGTTGAAAACTTATCAAACATCCTCTTAGACGTTACTCGCAAAATTTTCCTATATTATTGGGAATTTAGGTAAAATATACACCTGCTTAAAAGTATTGACATCTAAAGTTGTTTAACTTTTATATTGCATATTCTGAAAAAACATTATAAATTATGATCTTGTAGGGGAATAATCTAATTTACTGCCTCAAAGCCCAATCTTGATTAAGTAAATATACCGTAAATAGTTCAAAGCCACTTGGAATAGTAGCTAAAATTCTTTGTTGTTTGGTAAACCCAGGTTCGAGATTTACACACAGAACACAGACCAACCTGGGACTATGTATTTTATGGCGCTTCTTAGGATTTATGACGTTGCTTGAGGTAAAAAATACCTGGCTGCGGTTCACCTAAAAGATAATGAAAGAAAAGCTAATTGTAGATTAATTTATAGCTCAATTAGTAGCTTAAGTTACGATTTCTAACTTATTTGCTCAAAGCAGGTTGCTATTCAAAATATGGTTTTTGTTATGCTAAAGATAATAGCATAAATAATCCATGCCGGTGCATCTAGTAAACAATTACCCCCTCAATGGAGTTAGTCTAGTGATGCCAATAAATGAATTAGTAACAGATGAAAATATAGAAGAACAAGCATGGCGAGCGCTAGAGAAGTCAATTCTCTATTATCAAGGTCGTCCCGTGGGAACTGTAGCGGCCTATGATGCTTCTGTGGAAGCACTTAATTATGATCAGTGTTTTATCCGCGATTTTGTCTCTTCGGCGTTAATTTTTTTGATTAAAGGTAGAACAGATATTGTTCGTAATTTCCTGGAAGAAACATTAAAGTTACAGCCTAAAGAAAGAGAACTCGATGCTTATAAGCCTGGACGCGGTTTAATTCCAGCTAGCTTTAAAGTTGTATGCGACAATGGAGAGGAATATTTAGAAGCTGATTTTGGTGAACACGCGATCGCTAGAGTCACTCCAGTAGATTCCTGTCTATGGTGGATTATTTTATTGCGTGCTTATGTAGTGGCTACAAAGGATTATTCCATCGCCTATCAACCTGATTTCCAAAATGGTATTAGGTTAATTATGGAAATCTGCTTGGCCAATCGCTTTGATATGTACCCCACCCTGTTGGTTCCCGATGGTGCTTGTATGATTGACCGTCGCATGGGGATTTATGGTCATCCTCTGGAAATTCAGGTGTTATTTTATGGGGCTTTACGTGGAGCTCGTGAGCTGTTGATTTGTCAGGGTAATCAAGATATAATCTCAGCAATTGATAACCGCCTCCCACTGTTGTGCGCTCATATTCGTCAGCATTATTGGATAGATATTAATCGCCTCAATGCAATTTATCGTTTTAAGAGTGAGGAGTATGGCAAAGGGGCTGTGAATCTATTTAATATCTATGTAGACTCTCTTCCCTATGACGAATTAGACAAGTGGTTACCCCGTAAAGGTGGTTATTTAGCTGGTAATGTGGGTCCATCTCAGTTAGATACCCGTTTTTTTGCCCTGGGTAACTTGATGGCGATTATTTCTGACTTAGCTACAGAAGAACAGTCACAAGCTATTATGAGTTTGATTGAGGAAAGATGGGATGATTTAGTAGGAGATATGCCTATGAAAATCTGTTTCCCAGCTTTAGAGGATGAAGAATACAGAATTGTCACCGGGTGTGATCCGAAAAATATCCCTTGGTCATATCATAATGCTGGTAGTTGGCCGGTATTAATGTGGATGTTTGCCGCAGCAGCTGTCAAAACCAACAAAACTGGTTTAGCTAGAAAGACTATTGAAATTGCCAAGACTAGGTTGATTGAAGATGAATGGCCGGAATATTATGATGGTAAAAAAGGACGGCTAATTGGTAAGCAAGCTAGGAAATATCAAACTTGGAGTATTGCAGGTTTTTTATTGGCAAAAGAACTGATGGATAATCCCAATTATTTACCATTGGTGACTTTTGATGAATTACCACCTGAAGCTGTTTCTCGCGCTTGTGAGTTTGAAATTGGGAGTGTAGAACCTTATATGCCTTGATGGGAAATCTCACGAGGTTAATCAGGTGTACTTGTCGAATATAAACATAAGGTTTAAAGCCCGATGTAACTACTTTGTAGTTACATTTTGCTTTTGCTATGTCTTGCGAGTTATAAATTGTTGTTTGGCCTTGGTTGTGGTGCATCTGTGGGGTAAGCTGTTAACTAATGGGATAAAATAATAATTGTCAGAATATACTTAATTACCTCGAATTTCCATGACTCGGCGGGGTAGATAAATTATACAGTTAAAATTAGTTCATGACAAATGCCCGCCAAATAGCTTTTAATGCCTTGCGAGATGTTCATAAGGGGGCTTATGCTGATGTAGCTTTAAATAGGGTGCTGCAAAAGGTGAGCTTGCCTAGTCACGATCGCGGTTTGCTGACGGAATTAGTCTATGGTAGTGTGAGGAGGCAACGGACTCTTGATACCCTCATTGACCAACTGGCTACTAAAAAATCTCATCAACAACCCCAAGACCTGCGCACTATCATACATCTGGGTTTATACCAATTGCGTTATCAAGAGCGTATCCCGGCTTCGGCGGCTGTGAATACTACTGTACAGTTGGCTAAGGAAAATGGTTTTTCTGGTCTGACGGGTTTTGTGAATGGTCTGTTGCGCCAGTATATTCGTCTAGGGGAGAGGTTACCGGAGCCTTTGAAGTTACCTGAAAATCCTGTGGAACGTTTGGGTATTTTATACAGCTTTCCCGATTGGATTATTCAGGTTTGGTTAGATGAATTGGGTTTGGCACAAACAGAACAACTTTGTGACTGGATGAACCAAACACCGACAATTGATTTACGGGTTAATCCCCTACGGTCTTCTATTGAGGAAGTTGAGGGGGCTTTGGCTTCGGTTGGAATTTTAACTCGCCGGGTTCGGGATTTACCCCAGGCTTTACGATTAGTTGGGAATACCGGGGCTATCCAAAATCTGCCGGGTTTTAGTGAGGGTTGGTGGTCTGTGCAAGATGCTAGCGCTCAACTGGTGGGTTATGTCCTCAACCCTCAAGCAGGTGAGGTGGTGATTGATGCTTGTGCTGCACCGGGGGGGAAAACAACCCATATTGCTGAATTAATGGGGGATGAGGGGGAAGTTTGGGGGTGCGATCGCACTGCTTCCCGTCTGCGGAAACTCAAGGAAAATGCCCAACGGTTACATTTAAAATCTATCCGCATTTGTACTGGTGATAGTCGTCATTTACCCCAGTTTAATTCTCGGGGCGATCGCGTCTTACTAGATGCACCCTGTTCTGGGTTGGGAACCCTACACCGCCACGCCGATGCACGTTGGCGACAAACACCTGAATCTGTCCAGGAACTATCGAGGTTGCAAACAGAACTTTTAGCACATACATCTCAATTTGTCAAGCCTGGGGGTGTACTAGTTTATGCCACTTGTACACTGCATCCGGCGGAAAATGAAGGGGTGATTTCTAGGTTTTTAACTGACTATCCCGATTGGGAAATTCAGCCCCCCGGGGTTGACTCTTATGAGGCTAGGTATTCCACACCCCAAGGTTGGCTGAAGGTTTGGCCTCATCGACAAAACATGGATGGCTTTTTCATGGTGCGATTAAGAAAAACCAACAATTGCCAATGAATACAGTTTGGGATTGTACTATTTTCTTGAAAGCTACCAATCTAGCGGAGGAAGCAGCAATGGTTACTGATTCCCATGTCAAAAAGTTAGTGAAAATCCTAATTGCTGCGGCTTGGATTGATGGTAAAATAGAACCCGAAGAACGGCAATATCTGCGCGAGATAGCTCAAGTAAAAGGGTTAGCCGGTGATCCGGAAATTAAACCTTGGCTGTATGAGTTAGTTCCTGTGCAACCGCAAGAATATTCTAGCTGGTTAAGAGAATATTTAGGCGATCGCCCCAGCCCGAAAGGTTACCAAAATCTGATTTCGGCTATTAGTGAATTAATTTATAGTGATGATGAAGTGGGTGTAGAAGAAGTATGGCTGCTGACAAAAAACGAGTCAAGAAAGCTGAATCAATGCACTGAAGCAGACTACAGAGAGTTGCTCAAACAAATTCAAAAGCTTTATCGTCGCTGGGTGGAGGTGCAGAACTAAAGCTTTGAATTGAGCAGACGCGATTCTTCGCGTCTAGCTATCCCCATGCAGAAGTAATACTTAAGACTTCTGTTTACCTGAACCTGGAGTTTCTTCTGGTTCTACTTTAGGTACAAAGTCGGGGCGATCTTTGCTTTCCCAACCGGGGGGGCGTTTGGAGTTATACCAAGCTATAGAACCAATGGTGACAGCAGCAATAAAACCAACCACATACACTAAGGTAAAGGCTAAGGGAAAATGGGGACCCCCGGCTACTGCTTCCGCGGCCGTTTGCATGAATAAATTCATATAAATACCTGATATAGGTAAACCCAGTCACCAATGGCGCTGAGAGGAAACTAATTATTGAAACCATTTTAACATCAAATGTACCTCAAGGTACAGTCACCTTTGCTTAAAATAAAATCAACAGTCAATTAGTATCAAGATGCCTCACTACCAAAAACTACTCAGAATTTCTACCACAGGGAAAAACTTTCAGAACATCACCGCCAAAATTGCGGCTATAGTTACAGAATCAGGGGTGGAAACTGGACTTTGTACCTTGTTTTTGCGTCACACTTCCGCTAGTTTAGTGATACAAGAAAATGCCGACCCGGATGTTTTGGTGGATTTAGCCAACTTTATGGCTAAACTTGTGCCTGAGTCGGGTAAGTATATTCACGATGCTGAAGGTGCGGACGATATGCCAGCACATATCCGCACTGCACTGACCCATACTTGTGAACAGATTCCCATCAATCGCGGTCATTTAGTCCTGGGAACTTGGCAAGGTATTTATATTTGGGAGCATCGTCAGCGTAGTCATACCAGAGAATTAGTCGTCCATATTTCCAGCTAGGAACTGGATCTAGTAACTCTGTTCCCATCTCCCCTGATGTCTTTATGAACCATGACCTGAAGGGAAATCACCCTTTTCAATGCCTAGATGAGATTTTAGCCCAACAGTGTGTTAATCCATTAACTCTCAACCCCGACAAAACTTTAATCACTAGTTTTGTAGAACTGGGAAACTTAATTACTACCATGACCACAGATGAGGAATTTATTCTAGCCCTGGGGGATACTTTAAAATTGATAGTTTATGCTCAGTTGCAAAACTTCCCAGAAAATATCTTCTGGGATTTTGATTTTATGGTTAGTAGTATGGTGAGACAGGCTTTAGTAGCCGATGGGGGTTTTATGTCTTTTTTAGAATCCTTTGGTGATAAGATGGTCTTGCTCATTGAGCTATTCGGCATCAACAAAGAAATTCGCTTCCGCTACGTTCACGATTTTATCTATGGGTTTGATTGGGCAAGATGGGTACAAAGAGAACCACAAACTCGTTCAAATTCTGAGCCTTTTAGTTTAGTTTTTTTAGAGGAGCTGTTGAGCAAGGGTGAAAAACTGATCAAACACATTAACTATGGTCAGTTGACATCTTATAATCTTTCTCAGACAGGATACCGTAACCCCTTCGATTTTTCCCGGGAACCGGAAGATGAGCACCTGCTACTAACTTCTTTAGCTCAAGCAAACCTCATCCCTGTGGCTACATGGGATTGGGATACCTCTCCTGTATGGGATAAACCGTTTCAAGAAATGCGCCAGCAGTTAGCATTAAAGTTAAATATTAAACCCCAGAAACACTGATGAAAGCATTTGTGGCCGGAGCAACAGGCGAAACAGGTCGCCGCATTGTCCAAGAACTCATAGCGCGCAATATTCCTGTGCGGGCTTTGGTGAGGGATATAGAGAAAGCTAGAGCTATTTTACCCAGTCAGGTACAGTTAGTTGAGGGTGATGTGTTACAACCACAAAGCCTGAATGCTGCTTTAGGAGATAGTACGGTTTTGCTGTGCGCTACGGGTGCTAAACCGAGTTTTGACCCCACTGGCCCCTATAGAGTAGATTTTGAGGGTACTAAAAATTTGGTCGCTGCGGCTAAGTCTCAGGGAATTGAGCATTTTGTTTTAGTGTCTTCTTTGTGTGGTTCTCAGTTGTTTCATCCTTTAAATTTGTTTTGGCTGATTTTGGTGTGGAAAAAACAGGCTGAGGAGTACATTCAAAAAAGTGGTTTGACTTATACTATTGTCCGCCCTGGTGGTTTGAAAAATGAAGATAATTCCGATGGTGTGGTAATGCAAGGTGCTGATACGTTATTTGATGGTAGTATTCCCCGTCAGAAGGTGGCGCGGGTGGCGGTTGAGGCTTTGTTTGAGCCTGCTTCCCGGAATAAAATTGTTGAGGTGGTGGCTAAATCAGAGGCTCCCCAAAAAAGTTGGGGGGAGTTGTTTGCTAATGTTTAGTTAATTTCACTAAGTTTCTAGGATTGTGACACTCAAAGGTTTTAAACTCAAGGGCGTTGAGCATCTGATTGGCCCCATGGCGGCACTGCTGGGGTTTGTATATTTGTTACAGTGGTATATACATGGATCGGTGCGATCGCTTAGGGAGCCGGTGTTTATGGTGCAACAGCCGCCTTTGGTCATGGGTGGGGGTGATCCTTACATCCGTGCTTTGATGCGCACCATCTCCGCTAGTGAAGCTAGTGGTAACCGTCCCTATTCTCTGTTATATGGTGGTCAGCAGGTCAATGACCTCAGCCGCCATCCAGAAATATGCGTTAGAATCGTCAGCGGACCAAATAAAAATAACTGCTCTACTGCGGCGGGGAGGTATCAAATTATCAATAAGACTTGGTTTGAAATCGCCCCTCGCTATCATCCCCAACCTCCCGGAGCCATGTTTTGGTCTAGTTATAGTTTTGCACCGGAGTATCAAGATATAGTGGTTTACCGTTGGTTGAAGGATTCCAGAGTTTGGAGAACTGATATTCCTCAGCTGTTACGACAAGGGAAAATTGAGGATGTTTTGCGGCGACTATCTCCCACTTGGACAAGTTTGGGATACGGTATAGAAACTAATTCAATTAGTAGGTCTTTGCCCCAAATTTATGAGAAAATGTTACAGGAAGAATTAAGGGCTGTGAATCAAGGAGCATTTATAACTACCAGTCCCCTGCGGTGATTTTGTATGGGTTTAAAAGTGCGGTTTAATTAAGAAAATTTTGGATAGTTTTGACAAATTCTGAAGTATTTTCTAAGTGACTATTATGGCCAGCATCAGCAATAACTTTTACCTGGGCTGAACATTTTTGCGCCATTTGTGTATGAATATCTCTAAATTTATGGTCATACTCACCGGTTAATAACAGTAAAGGTATGGTGTTGTTTGGGAGTTTTTCCCATAAACAGGGTTGCTTTCCAGTTCCCATAAATTGCAATGACTTGGCTAACTCAAGTGGGTGATTTTGCAAGCGACTTTCTACCATGGGGGTAAATTGTGGATGGTCTTTGAGTTTCCCAAAGATGGGTTGACTATACCAATGGAGTAAGAAGTTAGTAAACTCTTGTTTGGTAGTAGTTCTGGCTAACTTTCTGGCGATTTGAGCATCGGTTTTAACTCTGGTTAATTGTTCTGTTGCTGTTGCTAAACCAGGGGATGCAGATTCTAAGATGACTTTAGTAAAACGGTGGGGAAAATGTAGAGTTAGATATAAGGCTAATCTTCCACCCATGGAGTAACCGACTAAGTAGCACTGTTGAATGTTTAACTGGTCTAGTAAGTTAATTACCCATTGGGCGACATTCTCCATTGTATAGTATTCATCCCCTCCCCATACTTGAGTTTTGCCATGTCCAGGTAAGTCAAGTGTTAAATAGGAAAATTCCTCCCCCAGTAATGTAATCACTGGATCAAATTCATGAAGATTACCAATAAACCCATGCAAAAATAGAATAACTGGTGTGTGGGGGTGATTAATTAAATGATAGTGAATATGATATTCTTGCTGGCTCATAAACCTGTGTAAGTCCCTGGTAATTCCTGGTTAAGGTCAATAACAACCATGGTGCTTACTCGGAAATTCCAGCACGCAACCAATGGCGAATTGTTTTAATTTCCGTTGTGGTGGAGCTTAAATACCGTTGCTGTAATTCTGGGGATAAATTAGGGTGGTTGAGTAAGTATTCTATGCGGCTCTGGACATTAGAAATCAAGGTATCTAAGTTGTCGTAAGGAATAATGTTTTGTTTGGTGTTGCTGTGGTCAGATAGGGGTAGAGGTGCTGGTGTGTAATTAGTTTGGGTTTGGTGGGCGAGATATTGGGCTTTTTCCGCTTCTAGTTGGGATACTGTTTGTTGCAGTGTTTCTATGACTCCATGCATCTCTAGGGGGTCAAATATGCGTAATAAGCTGGTTTGAGTGACTATACCTAACTTTGCGCCCCAATCCCAGGATACAACTAATCGCTGTACTCGCCGGCGTTGCATTTGTTGATGGGCAGACCACAGGGAATCTTCGGGACTGAGTAAGAATAAGGGTGTACTCATGACTGTTTGTGCGGAAATTTTAGCCAAATTTAATCCTAATGCTTGAAATTGCACAATATCCCTTTCTGTGACAATACCCACGGGTTGAAAGGTGTAGAGAATATCATTCCAGGAATCGGTGTTAGTAATGACAATGCAACTAACTTGATGTTGCGCCATCATCTGTGCTAGGGTAAGTACCGAGGTTGCAGGTGGTGCATGAATCACTCTAGTGGTCATGACTTCTGATACCCGCCGCATTTTCAGCAGGTTGGTGGGACGTAAGACCTGTCTGAGACTTTCTGGGGAAACGATTCCTGCTAGTTGTTGGTTGTCATCTACGATGACTAAGTGACGAATCCGATACCGCCGAAATAAAAATAGGGCTGCAAATATATCCTGGAATGCAGTATGCGAAAGGGTGATTACCGGATGTACCATGACTTGGGATATTTTTACCTTAGCAAAGTCCTCACCTGCTGCGGTGAGTCTGACAATATCTCGCTCTGTAAAAATACCTAATAAATGCGCTCCATCCATGACTAAAACACTACTGGAACGAACCCCAAGCATGGAATAATAACCAATTGCTGAATCATATTCAGGCAATGAGCAGGTATTACCTCGGGTTCGACTCATTAAATTAATCACGTCAGTTAGAGATGTATCCGGGGTGACAACTAGTGGCTGCCGATCTATGGCATCTTCTACACTGGGAACGCCAATCAATGGGTCATCAAGCATACTTTAGAGTTGATGTTAATTTATGAATTTTTGTAAAGATTTTCGTCAGACATATATTACACATGGGACAATTGGGATACAATACGAGGGATGTAAAAGTTAAAGTTGCTCAAGGCATTAGATGCTAAGGCTTTGAGTTATGAAGAGGTAAATATAATGTCTTAAAATAAGGTGAGTGAAAAAGGGGTTAATGGAGGGAATCTTGCCATTAGGTTGCGTCCATACCGGAAATTCTGGGAGTTTTACCATAAAGCCTGTCTAAAACCCTTTTGACTGACACAGGTCGCCACTGACTTCCTCGCTTGGTTGTATATCCTTGCTGGTTTAACCAGGTAGCAATTTGTGGCAGGGATTTTCCTGACTTGTGATGGCGGCGAATTAAGTCAATAATCTGTTGTTCGGCGGGATTGTCTACCAATTCGCCATGTACTGATTGTTGACCAAAAGCGGGAGAACCATAGCCAGCATAGCCACCGCGAGCAGCTTTCGCGCTCCGCGCCTGTTCTAGCTTGTGCCATAGGTAATAGTCTTTTGATTGTTCAGCAGTCATTGGTTTCACAATTGAAATCACCTCTGATGACATAGTATCTTAAGTTATGACAGCTGCTAATCAATCAGTGGGATTTTTGAGGTAATTCTTTACCAATCAGTGAGCGGGTGGAAATGGGAAGATTGCAACAACGGGGTTACTTAGGTGGTTGTCCTGAAGTTATTTAGAGGCGAATAGAAATCAATCAACAGCAGACAGCACCTTTAATTCAGTATGATCGCCGTTTTTACAGAGTTGTTTGTGCATTAGGTGGGATTGGTGACTATAGCGCCCAAATTCCCAGGGGGAAAGGAATCTAAAGGTTAAATTATGTTCATACCAAGGAAAAGGTAGGGTATTGTATGCGTAATCCTCGAAAAATCAAATTACTAAAACTTATATGGCACAAAGGATGTAGCAATTTTGAAACCTTGACATCAAGGGAAAACTTCGCTCATTGTGATTCTATCATATCCTTTACCATTGCCCGCACAAATACTGAGCGTTGATGGTAATTGGGGCGAGAATCAAGTATTAGCAATAACAAAGAGGTTCACGTGACAACTACAGTTGAATATATTCAAGAAACAGAATTTGATACCTGTTTAAGGGATAACCCATTGGTGGTGTTAGATTGCACAGCGACTTGGTGCGGTCCGTGTAAGATGGTGAGCCATTTTATGGATAAACTGGCCCAGGAATACCAAGACAGAGCCAAGATAGTGAAATTAGATGTAGGGGATAACCCCGGTATGGCTGAAAAACTGGGTATCCGTAGTCTACCGACAGTGATATTTTTTAAGGATGGTCAGCCATCAGAAACCATTGTCGGGGTAGTGGGCTATGAAAAATTTACCGCAGCTGTAGAAAAGATACTTTAAACATTTTTGAGGGATTTATCCATGCACATCAGTGTAAATATGGGGATATCCTAGGTAAATCTGCATAAATTCATACTCATTGATGGGGGAAATTTAGCGATGATGAAAGCAGAAGAAATCATGACCACGGATGTGGTAACAATTAGTGGTTCTGCAACTGTTGCTGATGCAGTAAAACTGATGAAGGATCGTAAACTACGCTCTTTGGTGGTGGAACCGCGGACGGAAAATGACCCCTATGGGATGGTGACTGAAACGGATATTGTCTATAAAGTGGGTGCTTACGGTAATGATCCTAAACAGGTGCGAGTTTATGAGATTATGACTAAGCCCTGTGTTGTGGTTAATCCTGAGCTAGGGGTGGAATATGTGGCTCGGTTGTTTGCTAATACGCGGGTTCGTCGCGCTCCGGTAATTAAGGGTAAGTTGTTGGGAATTATCTCTATTACTGATATTCTCAGAAAAAGTGACTTTGTGGAAAATCCCAAAAGCAATTTTGCTATGTATTGCGAAGAATTTCCCAATGCTCCTGAGGCGAGAATCTACGAAGATTAATCAAGATTGTTCAACCTAAATATTAACAGGGAGTTGTCAACATATGATGAAAGCTGAAGACATCATGACCACGGATGTGGTGACAATTAGTGGTTCTGCTACTGTTGCTGATGCAGTGGATTTGATGAAGTATAAAGGGTTACGTGCTTTGATTGTGGAACCGCGCACGGAAAATGACCCCTATGGGATGGTGACGGAAACGGATATTATTTATAAAGTTGCGGCTTATGGTCAAGACCCGAAACAGGTGCGGGTTTATCAGATTATGACTAAGCCTTGTATTGTGGTCAATCCTGAGCTAGGGGTGGAATATGTGGCTCGGTTGTTTGCTAATACGCGGATTCGTCGCGCTCCTGTAATTAAGGGTAAGTTGTTGGGAATTATCTCTATTACTGATATTCTCAGAAAGAGTGATTTATTTGATAATCCCAAACCGATTTTTATTGAAGATCAAATAGAAGCTGCACGGGAAGAAGCTAGATATATTTGTGCAACTAAGGGCGATTCTTCGCGAGAATGTGCTGCAGCTTGGGATGTTGTGGAGGAACTACTCGCATCAGCTTCTCACCAGCGATCTGCTTCCAGTAGCGATTCGCCATAGCAAAAGCAAGAGCTTGATCAATTATTTCCTGTTGACCCCGGTTGTTTGACCCCACCCAGTTTCCTCTTAAATAGAGGGGACTGGATTTGATTGTTTTTTGTCTGCTCCCCATTCCTTCCCATTCCCTGTTCCCTGTTCCCTAAGGTATAACTGTACACGTCAGATTAATTGGCATAAATAAGGGCTGCCACGGAGGACAGGCAACGGGTGACGTCCTCTTCAACAGAAAAACGTGGCATCAAATTTGTAGAATCACTGGTGGAACAGGCAACTAAGGTGAAACTGCATGAATTAGTTGCGGAAATCAACTGCGTAGCACAGCATGACCTGTAATCTGTGGTGACTGGACCATGTAAATTGGAACGTGCAAGTGCAAGTGCGAAAAAAAACACACAGATGAGAGACAAGCGAACCCACATCATAACTTCGTGTTTCTGTTCGAATTCCAATGACCC
>CAIWDD010000055.1 GCA_903911355.1 uncultured Nodularia sp.
CGTAAGGAAGATGCTGTCACCCTTGCACCTAGGGGGTGGGATTCTCACCCACATGAACACACAGTTATAAGAATCTGGTTTTACCCAGTCTTACCTTCCGTCCCTGAGCATTTCTACTCATTTAGGAAGAACGAATCGCACCTAACGTTTTTGGTATAAAACCCAAAAAAAAACCCGGACAAGCCGGGTACAGGTGCGCTGTATTGACTTAGCCGCCCAAAGAGCGCCAATCAACCATTACGTCCTGAATCAACAGAGACTTGTTGTAAACTTGCAAAATAATCAGCAGAAACACGAAAAATAGGAGCATAAAAACACCCATTAAAGGCGTAGTACCCCAACCAGGGGCAACCTTACCGTACTCAGAATTTAAAGGTTTGAGTATATCTCCCAACCTAGTGCGTTGTGCCATAGTTCACCTAAGATTCAGTTACCAAAGCTTTTTTTCATCTTCTGTAATATTCTACTATTACCACGAAGCGCCTGAGTCATAACTTGCCATAGGGAAAATAATTTTAGTGACAGCGAAACAAATGTTAAAATAAACAGTGCCGACTCAGGCCAAATTTAACCATAATAGCACTCATAATTAATCCTTCATTTATGGACACCGCAACAATTGTTAGTATTTCCGTTGGCGCTGCCTTAGTTGCCATCACGGGTTATGCCATTTACATTTCCTTCGGTCCTCCTAGTAAGCAGTTAGCAGACCCCTTTGAAGACCACGAAGACTAGAGTGAGGGAACAGTGTGCAGACTGTTTACTGTTCACTGTTCACCTCAAAACTGGCAATTTTCCAAGGTTCTATGATTGAGTTTTGCGGACGGGATGATTTCGCTTCTAACAAATCTACAGCATTTCCCAAACTTAGCCCTAAATGACTCTGTAAACTTAACTGCGCTGTGTCTCCCTGACATTCATAACACCGGAGGATAAATTGCTGGGGGTTGTCCTCAGAGGGCTTGAAGGCCATTAAGATTAAATTGGCTGCGGATAAATTGAGGAAACTCACACTTTCACCGGGTGAGGGCGTAGCATCCTGAGTAGTCGGGGGATTGATAACTACTTGTAAGGGAATATTCAACTCATACCCACGCTGAACTGTGTTGGCTGCTTCCCAACTACCCCCGTGGGGATATAGGGCGTAAGTAAATTCATGTAGTCCTCTGTCTGTTTTTGGGTCAGGCCAGTTGGGACTGCGTAGCAGTGTGAGGCGTAGTTGATTGCTTTTATGATCGTAACCATATTTACAGTCATTAAGCAAGCTGACACCATAAATATTTACATTATTTACATTTACCTGAGTTTCCCCAGTTAAATCAGCCCAACGCAAGGCGGGAACCTCCCATTTAGCCTGTTCTGCGGGTGTTTGGGGGTGGGTAGGGCGACGAATCACACCGCAGGGAATTTCATAAGTTGCAAAATCAGCTTCTACATTTACAGGAAAGGCTGCTTTTACCATTACCTGATTTTCTTGCCAATTAACGGTACTGGCAATTTTTAGCAATGGCGAACCAGCTTGTAAAATATAATCTTGGCAAAATTCCGATTTACCTAGTTGACGCACCACCCGGACACGACTTTGTACTAGGCCTTGGTCTAACCATTCTAAAGATTTTAGTTGTGTGGGTGGTAGGGGATGTTGGGCATAATTGGGGTCAATATTCCAAGCATCCCAATATTGTCCGCTATCTTTAAAGGCTTGTAGTTGATTACCCGCACCAGTTAGAATTTCTCGGTGGTGGATTTTATCAAATACACTAGATAAATCTCCGGTGTCGGGATTAATTATCACCCGCAGAAATTCATTTTCTAAAGTCCAGTCGGGGGTGTTGGGGGGTTGGGGATGTGGGGATGTGGGGGAAAGCCAAAAAATGCGGTAACCTACCGGGGGAATTTCAGGAGCTAGAAACAGGAGTTTTCTGTCTGCTGATATTTGAGAACTAATTGGCTGTCCTGAAAGGTTGTAGACTTGCCATTGTGGGTGAGATTCAGGTAGTGTGACACAGACAACCTCAGAACGTTGCCAATTGAGAGCATTGAATATAAATATCGGTTGTGATTCGGGATGTGGGGGAGGGGGTAGAATGGTTTGGCAGGCGATCGCTAATAAAGATTCTTGTAATATCTTTGTTCCTACTGCTTCCACTTGCTGCCATTCTGGGAGTGCATCTTGATAAACTTGGGTAATGGAGGAACCAGGTAAAATATCGTGAAACTGGTTAAATAAAACTTGTTTCCAAGCCCTTTGGATGTCAAGGGGATAGGTCACCCCACAGATCAGGGAGGCTAAACTAGCAAATAATTCCGCTTGATATAATAAATTTTCACAACGTCTATTGTACCGTTTTTGGTCTGCATGGGTAGTGTAGCAACCGCGATGAAATTCTAAATATAGTTCGTCATTCCAAGTAGGTAGGAAATTGCTAGCTTGCTCCTGGATTTGCTGTAAATACTTTTCTGAGGTGGTAAACTCTAAATCTGGGAAAACATCAGACCTTTGCCAGCGTTGGGCAGTTTCTAGCATATCACGGGTAGGACCGCCGCCATGGTCACCCACCCCGGGGAGCCACAGGGACTGTTTAAAACCGGTTTTAGTTTGCCATTCATAAGCGTATGTTGCCATTTGTACCGGGTCAATGCCTTGACCGATAAGTGCCGACATCATACTAAAGATTTGACTACCATCAGGCGATCGCCACCAAAAAGCGTCATAATCAAATTGGCTAGTATCATTCCAGCGTAACTTTTGAGTTACAAAAAACTCAACACCAGCATTTACTAGAAACTGGGGTAAAGTCGCACAAAAACCAAAAGTATCCGGTAACCAAGCTACCGTGGACAACTTACCAAACTTAGCTTGGATATAACGCTGACCATACAACAGCTGACGTACAATAGACTCACCGGAAATCAAATTTAATTCCGGTTCCACCCACAAACCCCCCACAACCTCCCAGCGTCCAGCTGCTACCTGGGCTTGAATTTGACTAAACAAATCTGGGCGATGTTCCTCTACCCAAGCATAAAGGGCTGGGGTAGAATGACAAAAAATCAACTCTGGAAAATCAGCCTGTAACCGCAAAACCGACTCAAAAGTATTTTGCGCCGCTTTCCAAGTGTCACTCACCGGCCAAAGCCATGCTAAATCTAAATGAGCATGACCTAATAAATAGATTTTAGGATTTAAACTGCTGATAAATTCTGCTAAATGCCCATAAACTTTTCGCAACTTATCTAGGGGTAAGTGTGCAAATTCTGTGTTATTTATTACCTTTGCTAATTCCTCAGCCAAAGTAACCAACCGTTCCGGCGCAAACTTTGCTAAAAACAGTTGTACCACCGCCAACTCATCAGCCATAAAACCCGGATCTGGATGATCATGATCATGAGACTCATAAATTAGATGCGATCGCACCAAAGCACCATCATCATGTCCCGGACTGACTAAACGTATAGTCACAACAAATTCATCCCCAGTCTTCACCCCTGGACTGAGCAGCACCCTGGGGGAACAATCAAATAAATCTCCCTGTAGCACTAACTCCCCATTCACATAAATCTCAGCCACATCGGCCCACCACACCAAAGCCAAGCGCAAAGACAAACCCGCGACAGGATAACCCTGTAACTTTTCAGGAACTACAAACTTTTGTACCAACCACAGCACCTTTTTACCCCTTGTCCAAGCAATATATGCTCTAGCATTGAGATTTACAGGGTTCCCTGCTGAGAGTTGAGATATATCAATTTCAGTAATCTGACAGTCACATTCCCAACCTACCCAACCAGACTGGACATTTACCTGAGAATAAGAGCGCAGTTGCTCAATAGTTGCCAAAATAAATTCAGTGTGAGATTTTGACATGGGCAGGGTCATATTTTCGATAAAATAGGGTTAATTACATATATTATTCTTGGGGGGGAGTCTAACCACTCAACAAGACTCAAAAAAAGCAAATCACCATTATTATGTCTGGTTCTCTGGGTCGTTATCAAAGTAGACTACTAAATTTTGTCCACCTGCAAACTCGGCGGTTGACACAAAAGTGGGATCACACCTTGCGACATTTACAAGTTGCAACTCAGTGGAGTGTGGAAATATTACTTTACCCCCTCTACCAATTATTTCATGCCACAGAATTAGCAAATAAAACTTTAGAGGCTAAATCACCACCCAGACTGAAGTTACAACCGCAAGAGCCTAAATCTGACGCACCCATTGAACGAGTCTTAGCAGCAGTCAGAAGTTTACCTTCTGACTCTGAATCTGCACCTGTGAGATTTTTCCGGTTTTTGCGGTCAAAACTTGGGCATTATCTCCCTACCCCACCCATAAAATTTTCTGATGGCGATAGGGTGGCGTTACCTATAAATGAACGTAACATATTGCTAGGGAATGGTAGTAGGAAGATCACCACCCCTCCCTATCAGGTTATTCAGGGAATTGCTACACACTTGGTAAGTCGTAATTTGGTAATTGTTACTACTGAGAATAAAATTTTAGATATTCTCACACCCAACCAACAAGCAAAATTAGCCGCCGGGATAATCTTTGAATTAGAAAATTCTCAACAACCCTGGCAGTTACCTGAAAACAAACCACAGAGTCAATTAATTAGCAAGATTAAAAGACATATTCTAGCAACAATTACCGGCATAAGTAAAGCAAATATACCAGCTTTGCCGGAAGGTAGACCAAATAATTCATTTCCAACTAATAAATTAATGTCCTGGTTGGATACATCTGTGGCTAAATGGGAAACCAAAGCCTTGTTACCTATACAAAAGCGCAGCCAAGAGATGATCGCAATTGCTCAAACTGAGCTAAAAATATTGATTTATGGCAAACCAGAGGATATAGCAGTCAATGCTGATAGTTTAGAAACTAATAAACTGAATATTAGGGATTTAATTGCAGCAGCAATTAATTACTTTTTTGGGGAAAATAAACATAAAAAACTGGAAAAATCACCGGCAAAAATCCTGGCAAAATACCCTAATTCAGAAGATTTAGTCGGAGATTCCTGGTTAGATTTCCATGATTTGTTTAGTAATGATCCGACAGTCATATCCCCCAGTGCGTCTGATAGTCAGATCCAGACCAAATCTCCTTGGTTGCAAAGGTCTGTAAAAACGTCTCCAGGGGTTAATTCCCCAGCTACAACTGAGAATAAGTACCATAACCGGGAATTTGCGCCAGACTGGATAGAAGTTCCCGCAACTTTTATGGGCTATGATCAGCACCCTTTAGAGAGACTGCTACAGTGGCTAGATAAAATTATACTATGGATTGAGGAAATCTTTGTTAAAGTTTTGCAGTGTTTACAAAACTTATGGCGTGGGAAGTGATCTTCTCCTGAACTACCAGAACATATGATTGAGAAAATGACGCAAAATCTTAATTCCTTTTGGTTCTACATAGTCAGTGGGTAACAGACTCAGTAAAGCGTTTTGTAAGGTTTCTAATGCTGTATCTACTTCCTGACGCTTGATTCTGGAAGTTTGAGAAAAGTATAATGGTTCCCCGATGCGTACAGTTAACTTTTTGCCTAAATACAGGTCGTGTGTACCAATTATTACAACCGGTACTATAGGTACACCAGCCCGCAAAGCGTAAATTACTGTTCCTCGCTTCAGAGGATGTAACTGACCCTCTGTGGTTCCTAAGCGTCCTTCGGGAAATACAACCAGTCCGTTACCACGGGATAACAAACCCTGGACAATGCGGTTAATTTTTCGCAGGGTGGGGATATCCTCCCCGGTGGGTACATTGTCCTCAATTGCTTGAGCGAGTTCTAGAAGGTCTTGTCGTTGGTGCTTACTTGCTTCTATGACTGCGACTTCTTCTTTCCAGATACGTTCTAAAGGAATGACACCACCTACTAGACGCAATATAAAACGCTTCCAGAACTTGTTATAAAGAGTCCGAGCATCACCCAGAACGTAGTATTGGGGATGGGTCGGGAGTTCACCGAGCAGTAGTAAGGGGTCGATATGGTGGAGATGGTTCGCTGCGAGGATAGCTGGTTTTTCCGGTATTCTCTCCAGGTTTTCCACCCGTACGCGAAACAAAGTATGGATGAAAGTTCGCAATACCCAACGACGCACCAGGGGATGAATTTTAGTTTCTGGATGTCCTTGACTAATAACTTCCAGACCCTGAAGAACTTCTTTGATTATATCCCGTACAGCGCGATCGCTTGCAGCCGCTACACCTTCCTTTACCCGCTCAATCGTTGCGGGGGTTAAATCAGCTGAGTCTTCCACAAAATACTTGTTGGTATAAGTTTTAATAAAACCCTCTTTGAACTCATGAGTTAATCATAATTCTTTATATTCAAATAAAAGTTAACCTCCCGATTTAATTACTATTGATATCAGGGGAAAAATAGACTACTGAGCATTGGGAGTTTTTTACCACTAACACAGGTGTTCCCTTGACTGCTCCATGAGTGAGAGTACAAATTTTATACAGGTTTTCACAATCAAAAATAGCTAAAACTAGCTCTTGACCGGTGAGATATGGAAATGGTAGAGGTCTACCCACCTCAGATTCCATCTTGACACCGTTCTCAACCCAGCTTAACTTCCAAATCCGCTTTTGAGTAATTGGAGCTTGGGCGAATTGAGCAATCTTGTGATAAACATCCTCGGCTCTGGTATGGTCATTAGCAGCGGGAATAAAAAATTTCATGGGTTTTCCTCAGCATCAGTTAATTTCAGCTACCAAGGTAACCTACTTCCATCCCAAGAGAAAAATTGGCCGCTGTCGCCTTCTTCCAGTTGTGAAATCACCTGTAACAGTTGCTTAACCGTACGTTCTACAGAGAATAACTTGTCCCCGGGGACATTTGTTTGAAATGGACGGGATAGATTTGTATCTGTTGTCCCAGGATGTAAAGTAACTAATAGCGTTTTAGGGGAACTTCTCCCATACTCAATTGCTGCTGTCCGCATAAACATATTCAGCGCGGTTTTAGAAGCACGATAACCATACCAACCACCCAGTTGGTTGTCGCCAATACTAGCTAATTTAGCAGAAATACTCGCAAAAACGCTGGGTTCATGATGGCGGAATAAGGGTAACAGGTGTTTAGCCAGTAGAATAGAACCAATACTATTAACTTGGAAATAGCGCAGTAAATTTTCTGAATTAATTTGTCTTAAACTTTTTTCAGGTTGTAAGGTGTCGTCGTGTAATATTCCCACACAGTTAATTACTAAGTGTAACTGGTTGACTTCGGCTTTGATGTGTTGGATAACTGCGACAATTTGGGACTCTTGGGTAATATCCATAGATAAACAAGTCAATTTATCTGGATATTGGTTTTGTAAAGCGATTAATTCCCCTGCTGTTTCTCTTTGACGATAGGTTGCATAAATTTTTTTAATTCTACTATCTGGCAATAAATTTTTCACAAAACCCAAACCTATACCCTGACTAGCACCAACAATTAAGGCATTAGCACCATTAAGATAATTTCCAAAAGCCATTCATTTTATCTTGATTAATGGAGGATTAACATAAGGTATTTTACCCCATCTGTGTTTATCTGTGGTAACTTTCTCAGGATTATCTGGGATTAAATCTGTGGGTAAAAAGGGAGTAATCTACCCACACCATAGGATTTACTTACCAATACAGAATTTACTAAAAATTCTATCCAATACAGATTCTGTAACTTGATCTCCGGTAATTTCTCCTAATCCTTGAATTGCGCCTCTTAAGTCGATTGTCCAGAAATCTAAGGGTAATTGTGCAGCTATTGTCATTTGTACTTGTTCTAAAGATATTTTGGCTTTAGTTAAAGCTGCGGCTTGTCGTTGGTTGATGGCTAAATCTAAATTAGCAGCTTGTATTTTTCCGGTTTGAACTATCTTTAAAATCGCTGTTTCTAAAGCATCAATTCCTTGATTTTTAGCCGCTGCTGTGGTAACAACTTGCTCAAGATTATCAGGATATTTACTAGATACAATAGATGTAGTTTCTACTAAGTCAATTTTATTAACCACTAAAATCAAGGGACGGTCTTTTACTTGTTGGTAAATTTCCTCATCATTCTCAGTCCATCCTGCAGCAGCATCAATGGTGAATAATACCAAATCAGCAGCACTAGCTGCACGATGCGATCGCTCTACACCAATTTTTTCTACTTGGTCTAGGGTTTCCCTAATTCCAGCTGTATCCAGGACTTGTACAGGTATCCCCCCCACCACTAGCTGGGACTCCACTACATCCCGGGTAGTACCTGGTAAATCAGTGACAATAGCGCGATCGCTCTGACTCCAAGCATTTAATAAGCTGGACTTACCGACATTTGGTCGTCCCACAATCGCCACTTTTAAACCTGTTCGCAGCAGTTCACCTTGATCTTTAGTGGCTAATAATTTACTAATTTCGGCAGCAATTTGATTAATCTGTGATATTATTCCTTTATCATCCAGGGGGGGTAGGTCTTCCTCAAAGTCAATCCGGGCTTCAATTTCTGCCAGAATATCTAAACAGTGAGCGCGTAACTGTCGGATGGGATGAGCCAATTTTCCCTGTAACCCAGCTAAAGCAGTTTGAGCAGCTTGGGGCGATCGCGCTCCCACCAAATCAGCTATACTTTCAGCTTGGGTTAAATCTAGTCGTCCATTTAAAAAAGCCCGGAGAGTAAATTCTCCTGGGTGAGCCAGTCTAGCACCGTGTTCTAAACACAGTTGTAAGACTTGCTGCACTGTAATCATACCACCATGACAATGAAATTCTACCACATCCTCACGAGTATAAGAACGGGGTGCTTGCATGATTAATAATAAAGCTTCATCTACCAATTGTTGGGTCTGGGGATGACGGATATAACCGTAAAGGATGCGGTGACTTTCCCAAACCTGACCCCCAGGAGCGTAAAATAGAGTTTGAGCGATCGCCATTGCTTGGGAACCAGATACCCGTACAATATTAACGCTACCTTGTTGCGGAACCACAGCCGTAGCGATGGCGGCGATGGTTCCAGTAATAGCTAAGAGTTCCGACATGAGCGCCCTTTTTAGCAAAAAATTGTATATATATATATGCTCTTAGAGTAGCAAGAGTTTGAGATCATATATTTTCACTAGAGAGGAATTGACTATGGAACAAAAAATCAATTGTGCCGAAGCCTGCGTTAATGGCTGCGTTTTAGGGGATAATTGCCCCAATATCGAATTTAGAGAAGCCACAAGCAAATTTATTCAAGAAACTTCCCTAGACCAAATGCTGGCGATCGCAGAAGAACGCCTGCGCAAGAAAATCATGGAACCACCTCAATGGGTTTTTCCTGATAGCGATAGCTGAGGGTAAATCATAGATTCCGCAATTAAGCCTATGGGTAGAGATGTGATTACTTGCGTCTCTACCAGTATTTTTACCGCGTTTGAAATATATTTTGTACCATTTTTTTATCTGTACTGGCTGCAGCTTGATCTAATGCGGTAATTTCCCCAGAGTCTAACCGCCATCCTAAAGCACCAATATTCTCCCGTGCTTGTTCCACACTTTTCGCCCCGGGGATGGGAATAGTTCCCTTACAAATACACCAGTTAATTGCTACTTGAGACATAGTTTTATTTCTAGATTTTGCCACTTCCCCCAAACATTCCACCAGCGATCGCACTCCTGGTAATAGTTGTCTGAATAATACACCCCGGATACCAGGGGGTAAATTCCCTGTTTCTGTATATTTCCCAGTTAATATCCCCAATGCTAAAGGACTATAGGCGATTAATTTTATCCCCAATTGATCACAAACATCTTTGAGACCTAATTCAGTTACCGGATAGGTAGATAGTAAAGAATACTGGACTTGTAAAGTCTTAATGGGAACGCCCAGCGCGGCAAATTTTTGATGTACAAGTTGTAAACGTTTGGGTCCATAATTAGATAAGCCCACCCCCTTAACTAATCCTTGTGCGTATAAATCAGCTAAACCATCTAACAAACCTGATTCTTGCCAAGGTGCATAATTAGCTGTAGACCAGTGCATCTGGACTAAATCAACATTTTTACCCAAGCGTTGAGCCGATGAGTGACAAGCTTTCACCATTGATTGACGTGTCCATCTCCAAGGATAAGCCGCCAACTTGGTCGCGATGCAGATATGCTCTTGATTTGCACCTTGATATTCTTTGGTAAATCGTCCCAGGAGTGACTCACTGCGTCCGTTTAATCTTCCAGTTCCGTAGGAATCACCTGTATCAAACAAAGTTACACCACTGCTCACACACAGGTTAAACACAGCTTCTAACTGTCCATCCATGCTTTGATTATATCCCCAGAGTAGTTGATTACCCCATGCCCAAGTACCACAACCCATCAGGGGGAGATATAGTTTTTCGCTGCTGTGCATATTTACCGTTTCTAAACTTCTATGGCTATCACAATTCATTATGGAGGAGAACACCGAAAAGGCGATCGATTGATTATCTTGTGTCGCCTGCGTACTTAGTTTTGTATGGGACTTACGCCACCCTACCCTATCAAATAGTAACCCTAGATACGAAAAATATCTATCTAATATCTATCTTTAGATAGATGACATCAGTCTTTTTAATGGCTACAAGTATAAGGCGGGCTTCAAAATATATGTATGATAAAAATTTACATATACTAGTAAGCCTACAAGCGAATTTAAGTCAAACAAATTCTTGGAGTAATCCAACTACCGAGGAGCACTCGGAAAGTTAACGCGCTTAGGAGAGAACCACCTCTGGGTTAAGTACCGCAAGGTGTTTAATCTAAGTGCACTCGTTCAACCAAGAATATCCGAGGATTCAGCCCGGAGAGTGTCAATAAACCGTGATTGATTAGCCTTTAAACAAATACCCGTATGAAATTTGGAATTGACATAGGACACAACTGTCCTCCCCGTGATACTGGTGCAGTAGGTATAAAAAGAGAGGATGTCCTAACTAAAGATGTAGGCACTCGCCTGATGCAAAAATTAACTGCATTGGGTCACAGTGTGATCAATTGCACTCCTAGCACCGCCACCTCACCAAATGATTCTCTTCGTCAACGAGTTAGTAAAGCTAACGCCAATCAAGTAGACATCTTTGTTTCTATTCACTTCAACGCGTTTTCCCCTACAAATACTCCCAGAGGTTCAGAAGTTTTCGCCATTAGCAATGCTTCCCAAGCTATTGCTCGCCGAGTGCTCAATGAAATTGTCAAACTAGGATTTAAGGACAGAGGAGTTAAAAGCAAGCCAGCATATTTTGTCATCAAGAATACTTCCATGCCGGCGATTCTGGTAGAATGTTGCTTTATTGATTCTAAAGCCGATATGGATCTGTTTGATGCCGAAAAAATGGCCGAAGCGATCAAAGTTGGCTTAGTCGGTAAAGATGCTCCTCCACCTCCCCCAGAGGATACCAGTTTACCTGGTACGTTAATCATTAAACAGCCAACCATCCTCAAACCTTCTACAGATCAATCCTCAGACTTACCCCCAGAAACTTTAGAAAATATTGTTCGGGGGGAATATCCCATTTTAGATGCTCGTTTGGAAGAAGGACATTATTGGGTGAAATGGCCAGACGACAGTATCAAGGGACGAGATGAACATTTTATCTTTGAAGAACACGCGGAATTAAAAGCCTAAAATTGTCTTATATTTGGGGTAGACAGAAAGCTACCCCAAAAACAGTTTATACGCCAGATTCTGGCTTTCATCCCAATAACGATAACCAAGGGTATCTAAAAATGCTTGCCATTCCTGCATTTCCTGGGGAGGTACTTGCATTCCTACGACAATTCGCCCGTAATCTGCCCCATTGTTACGGTAGTGGAACATACTAATATTCCAGTTAGGACTCATAGAACCGACAAACTTCATTAAAGCGCCGGGACGTTCGGGGAATTCAAACCGGTAGAGTAATTCATTCTGAGCTAGGGGAGAATGTCCACCCACCATGTGGCGCAGGTGTAATTTTGTCAGTTCATCATCGGTTAAGTCAATGGTTTTAAAACCGTAACTTTCAAAGGTTTCTACCATTTTGACTGCATCAGCACGGTTTTGTATTTGCACACCGACAAAAATATGGGCTTCTTTTTCGTCGGCTATGCGATAATTAAATTCAGTCAGATTGCGATCGCCTATACATTGACAAAATTGACCCAGACTACCCTGTTCTTCGGGAATAGCTACTGCAAAAATAGCCTCACGGCGTTCGCCAAATTCCGCTCGTTCCGCCACAAACCGCAGACGGTCAAAGTTCATATTAGCACCGCAAGCTACAGCAATCAAGGTTTTTCCCTGAATTTGTTCTCGTTCCGCGTAGGCTTTAGCAGCTGCGATCGCTAAAGCACCCGCCGGCTCTAAGATTGAACGTGTATCTTCAAACACATCTTTAATCGCCGCACAGGTATCATCTGTATCTACTAAAATAACTTCATCTACATAATTCTGACATAAACGAAAAGTTTCTTCACCCACTTCTCGTACCGCCACCCCATCAGCAAATAAACCCACCTGGGGTAAACGTACACGATGTCCCGCCTTCAGCGATTGTGACATAGCGTCAGCATCCACAGGTTCAACACCGATGATTTTAATTTCCGGACGCAATCGTTTAACATAAGCTGCAATTCCCGAAATCAAACCACCGCCACCAATAGCCACAAAAATTGCATGGATGGGTTGCTGGTATTGCCGTAAAATCTCCATCCCGATTGTCCCCTGTCCAGCAATCACCTCAGGATCATCAAAGGGATGAATAAAAGTCAATCCTTTTTCTGCTTCCAACTGACGAGCATAAGCGTAGGCATCATCATAGGTATTACCATATAATACCACCTCTCCCCCCCTAGCTTTCACCGCATCTACTTTAACTTGGGGGGTAGTCACCGGCATGACAATAATTGCTCGCGCACCTAACCGACTAGCAGCCAAAGCCACACCCTGAGCATGATTCCCAGCAGATGCGGCAATTACACCTTGAGCTAGCCGTTCTGGTGTCAGATTTACCATCTTGTTATAAGCACCCCGCAGCTTAAAAGAAAACACTGACTGCATATCTTCCCGCTTCAGCAAGAGATTATTATTCAGTCGTTTTGAGAGATTCGGGGCATATTCCAGGGGGGTTTCCTGGGCAACGTCATACACACGAGCAGTCAGAATTTGTACCAGGTAATCGCAATACATGGGGTTTATAGATGCGGTGATTGAGGATGGATGATAATTGTACCGTTTCTACCTGGCTTGGTGAATAGTATTATCTTCCTGAGCAAACAATTCCATCAAAGCAACCGTACCCACAAAAAACGTATAAATCCCATATTTGATAGGCGTTTCTTGTTTTCTCCCCGCATAAAAACCCCCAATCACCGCCTCAATTAAATGGGCGGTAATGGCAAAACGTTCCAGCCAAAAAATAAAATTCAGGCTGCTGGGTGTGACTATATAAATATTACACAATTCCCAGCCAATGGCAGCGGAGATAAAAATTGTCGATATCACTTTGATCATCGTAACAACAGTTTTAAAGATATTCATTGGCTGAGAATACATCTACTTAAAACATTATGCGACAGACTGCCAAAGATGCCAACATTCCCGCCGCATCAGCACACAGCGCCGCCGGAAGTGTATAACTGGTGCGAACAATGCCAATACTACCAAAATACACTGCCATAATATAAAAGGTAGTTTCCGTGGAACCTTGCATAGTAGAAACCAGAAAAGACAGAAAACTATCCGGGTCATTTTTGACAATTTCCGACATCAACCCAAAGGAACCACTACCGGAAAGAGGGCGAATTAATGCCATGGGTAAAGCTTCAGGGGGAAGGGTGATGAGTGAGGTAAGGGGAGAAAGTATCGCTGTGAGGATATCCAGAGCGCCACTAGCACGAAACATCCCAATAGCTACAAAAATCGCCACTAAAAACGGAATAAGTAGCGGAAACAATCAGAAACAGCCAAATGACATTGAGTGGCGATGATGATTTTTTCATCTATATAGACTTTTATTACATGAACCGGTTATTCTGGATATCATAGGCGATGCAAGCAGATCCCTTACTTAATTTATAGAATGTTTTAAAAGTTACTCTGGATGGATCAATAACTTCGATCAGTCTTGACTTTTGTACTAGTCAGGGATATTTACAGAATATAAAGTAGCAGCGTGACTGCCATAATCACCCATTTCATAAATAGTTATGCGCTCAAATTTGATTATATGTTGGGCGGCAAATAATTCTACTAGATATCTACCATTGTCGGGGTTAGTATTTGTAGTTCTACCTAAAGTTAAATGGGGATGAAAAGCACTGCCAATATATCGGTATCCATATTGGAGATAATTAATTTTTTCTAATTCGCTGTAGGTGGAAATATCCTTGTTTAAATCTGCATCTGTCACATAAATATGATGTTTAATACCTGCAAAAACAAAGTTGTGTAAATCAACAAATATCTCATGTTGATTCAGAATCAAGAAGTACCATGCAGGTGATTTAAATTCTAGTTGAGTAACTCGAAAATCCTGCCCATATTTTTGCTCTTCCCAGTAATCGCGCAGACTATAAATTAAATCAACCCAATTCAAAGAATCATGAAATCTTCCTTGTAAAAGTGTAAGATGCGGCAGATTTTGCTGACTTCCTAAAATAGGTTCAAGTGGGCAAATAGGGATGATTTTCTGCTGTAATTCTACAATTAAAGCGATAGTTTTAGGGCAGGGTACAAGAGCAATGCCAAATTTCATAGGTTAACTAATACGACGACCTGCGCAAATAGTTGACATTAAACGTGGCACAATACCATCATCATGTACAGTGATTAAATCAGCGCGTTTACCTATTTCTAAGCTGCCCCGATTGTCAAATAAATGAATAGCTTGGGCTGGATTACTAGTAAATAATCCCATAGCTTCATAAATAGGTTTACCAGTTTTGCGGGCGATGATAAACAAAGATTGCAACAAACTCTGAGGAACGTAATCAGAAGAAATCACATCTACTAAATCGGACAAAACCAATTCCATAGCCGAAACATTACCAGAGTGGGAACCACCCAAAACCAAATTAGGCGCACCCATTAAAACTTGTAAACCTGCCTTATGTGCTGCTTGTGCCGCTTCTATCGTGGTGGGAAACTCTGCTAAAACTACCTTATCTTCTACAGCTTCCTGTACATGATCTACAGTAGCATCATCATGGCTGGCTAGGGAAATACCTTTGGTGTGGGCTAGGTTGACTAAAGCTTGACGGTTTTTGTGTGCATGAATTTTTTGTTGTTCCTGACGCGTGATGATAAAATCTTCAATTTCTGTGGCTGTTACACCATGTTTACCCATGTAATATTCTTTAAACTTATCTATCCTGATAAATTGTCTTTGACCAGGGGTATGATCCATGAGGGAAATCATCGACAGTAAGGAATTATCGATGTATTGTTCGGTAATTTGATAAACCTTTTCATAAGCTATTTCACAGCGCAGGTGTATGCGATGTTCCACACAGAACCGCCCTGCTGCTTGTCCCTGAGAAATAACATCAATCATCGGCCCAAAGTTAGTTAAACGGGGAGAAGCAGCATTGACATCGCCGATGGCGATCGCATCACAGACAGTCGTCACCCCCGCACTTGCTAAATCCCGGTCGTGGTAAACCGCTGCAGCTTCTAAAGGCCAACGAATCCCCGGACGGGGGGACATACAGCGTTCTAGGTTGTCGGTATGTAGTTCAATCAATCCAGGAAGCAGATAATCCCCCTGTCCATCCTCACCCAGAGTCATTACTCCTGGTTGAATATCGGCAATTTGTCCATTTCTCACTAAGAGAGTACCCAGAAGTTCTTGATCTGGAAGTTGTAGGCGATAGTTGGTGTATATTTGCTCATTCATTCAAGATTAACTCCCGGTTACATAGTTGCGACAGCACAAACTCTGTTGCAAGTAGATTGCAATTCTTGATCGTGAAAAATGCCAATTAAAGCGCAGCCCATAGCCTTACGTTCCTCCAGAAGTTCCATAACTATTTGACGATTCCTGGCATCTAAAGCTGAGGTTGGTTCATCCAGTAGTAAAATAGGAAAATTCACCGCCAAGGCGCGGGCTATATTGACTCGTTGCTTTTCGCCGCCGGAAAATGTGGTGGGGGAAAGATGCCACAGGCGCTCTGGGAGATGTAGGCGATGAAACAACTCTTGAACTTTGGCTAGGGCGGCTTTTGTTTCTTCTCCTAAATCTAACAACAGTTCTGCAGCTACCTCCAGCGCGGGGACTCTGGGTATAACTCGTAAAAACTGGCTAACATATCCAATGGTCTGTCGCCGCACGGCTAACAGTTCATGGGGCTGTAGTTGACACAAATCAAGCCAATGTTTTTCATGGTTGACCCAAACTGAACCACTGTCAGCCCGATAATTACCATATATACAGCGGATTAAGGTGGATTTACCGGAGCCTGATGGTCCGGTGAGGGCGACTGTTTCGCCTCTGTTGACTGTGAGGGAGACTTTTTGCAAGACTGGTAAGCTGACTCCCCCTTGTTGATGGAGGGTGAAGCTTTTGCTGAGGTTTTCTACTTTGATTAGGGGTTGACTGGGTGGATGATGGATTTCTGACATGAGGGTGCTTATGGTGTGAGGGCGGCGCTAACTAACTGTTGGGTGTAGGGATGCTGGGGGTCGTCTAATACTTGGTCGGTTAATCCTGATTCGACTACTTGCCCTTGTTGCATGACTAATAAGCGATGGGCTAAGAGTCTAACTACACCAATATCATGGGTAACTAGAATTACACTTAGGTTGAAGTTTCTCACTAGCGATCGCAATAAGTCTAACAACCGGGCTTGTACTGAGACATCCAAACCCCCTGTAGGTTCATCCATTAATATCAATTGGGGGCGCGTCACTAACACCCGCGCTAGTTGTAATCTTTGCTGCATCCCCCCGGAGAAGGTACTGGGTAAATCATCTAGGCGGGACGGGTCAATCTCGACTTGTTCTAACCAGTGAGCGGCTTCCTCCCGAATCTTTCCATAGTGACGGATACCAATATCTAGTAATCGTTCACCAATGTTCGCTCCGGCGCTTACCTGCATCCGTAAACCATCACGGGGATTTTGTCGCACAAAGCCCCACTCGGTGCGCATTAACCTAGTTTGTTGATGTTCGGGTATTTGAGTAATATCTAAATGCTTACCCTGAATATTTCTGTAAATAACTCTACCTTTATCGATATCAGTCTGATGGGCGATGGACTTCAGTAAGGTAGATTTACCGGAACCTGACTCCCCCACAATACCCAGAACCTGTCCCCGGTAAAGGTCAAAGGAAATGCGATCGCACCCCGGAATCAACCCATAGAATTTACTAACTTCTTGTACCTGTAATATAGGAATCGTCATTCTAATTTATCCCCCTTCCCTTGTCGCTGGTGACAATAATCTGTATCAGAACAGATCCACATTCTGCCCCCATGGTCATCAATCACTACTTCATCTAAAAAACTTTCAGTAGAACCACATAACTCACAAACCTGTTCCCATCCCTCTACAGTAAAAGGATGGTCTTCAAAGTCGAGGCTTTTAACTTTGGTGTAGGGTGGTATGGCATAAATGCGTTTTTCCCGACCGGCTCCAAATAACTGTAATGCGGGGTTCATGTGCATTTTGGGGTTATCAAACCGTGGTATGGGGCTGGAACTCATGAGGTAACGGTCATGTACTATCACCGGATAGTCATAGGAGGTGGCAATGTATCCATGTTTGGTGATATCTTCATAGAGCTTGACGTACATGGGCCCGTACTCTTCTAAGGCGTGCATTTTCCGAGTTTCTACAGATGAGGGTTGGAGCCAGCGTAATGGCTCTGGAATGGGAACCTGATAAACTAGAATCTGTCCCTCTTGTAGTGGTGTTTCTGGTATACGGTGGCGTGTTTGAATGAGGGTGGCTTTGGCTGTGCTATCTGTAGTTTCTACACCACAAACTTTTTGGAAGAAACGGCGAATGTTGACGGCGTTGGTGGTGTCGTCTGCGCCCTGGTCAATGACTTTGAGGATATCTTTTTGACCAATGATTGCTGCTGTAACTTGAATACCACCGGTTCCCCAGCCGTAGGACATGGGCATTTCTCTAGAGGAGAAGGGAATTTGATGTCCTGGTATGGATATGGCTTTGAGGAGGGCGCGACGAATTGAGCGTTTAGTTTGTTCATCGAGATAGGCAAAGTTAAAGCCTGTTTGATTGGTTGATGTGGCCATGTTTTAAAGCAGGGGTTCCCAAAGGTTTTTAAACAAAAAATTCCATGTTTTCATAGGGGGATTCCTTTGTGGCGGCGATTCTAGTTGACAGGTTCCCTATATGTAGTTCTAATTTGTGGTGGTCTGGGTCGAGAATATATAGAGAATCTCCCTCACTGGTGTTTTGTTTCCATTGTTTGACACCCAGTTTGACTAGTTGACGGCTATATTCACTGAAGGTCTTTTCTGGAATACTAAAGGCAATATGTGTATATTCCCTGGCGGGACTGGTGCGGGTGTGAGAATCCCAAGATAGACACAGCCATAAGTTACCTGCTCTTAAATAAGCTCCCTGTTGCCATTTGGCGATCGCCTGACAACCTAAAACCTGAGTGTAGAAATTAAAAGATTTTTCCACATCAGCAACTGATAAAGTTATATGGTTAATTCCTGTAATCATGGTGGTTTTTCTCACTCCTCCTCTGGGTGAAGCTCATCACAGTTTAATTTTGACTGTTGATTTTGTCGCATCTTGCGGACTAAATTTAACTCCGATTGAAAGTCAATATAGTGAGGTAGCTTGAGGTGTTGGACAAATCCCTGGGCTTCTACGTTATCTGAGTGAGACAGGACAAATTCGACATTTTGCGCCGGGTTTTCTACAGGTTCCCCTAACTCGGCGGCTTTCATGGCGCGGTCTACTAAGGCCATTGAGATGGCTTTGCGTTCGTTGTAGCCAAAGGTGAGTCCGTAGCCGCGAGTAAATTGGGCTGGTAGTTCTTTGTTACCTTTAAATTGGTTGACCATTTGGACTTCAGTAATTGTCATCTGGGCGATCGCTATTTCAAACCCCAACTCCTCCGGACAAATAACTACTTCAACCTCTCCCATGCGAATCTCTCCGGCAAATGGATGATTTTTACCATAGCCTCGTTGGGTGGAGTATGCTAAGGAGAGTAAAAAGCCTTCGTCTGCACGGGCTAAGTTTTGTAGTCTAGCGTCTCTACTAGCGGGAAAGGTTAAAGGTTGACGGGTGGTGTCAAAGGGTGGTGGTGATTCTAGTTCTTTAGGTTCTGGCTGTATTAATCCTTCTCGGTCTAATGTATCAATCACTGGGGAGAAGGGTTCCTTTGTCACTTCCGCTGTAGGTGCGGGAGTAACTTCACCTTCGGCAATGAGTTTAAAATCTAAAAGGCGGTGAATGTAGTCGAAGGTGGGACCTAGGTTTTGTCCTCCGGGAAGGTCTTTAAATATAGAAGAAATTCGCCGGTGAATTTGCATTTCACTGGTGTTGAGGGGTTGACTGTAGTAGAACCGTGGTAATGTTGTCCGATAGGCGCGCAGTAAAAAAATTGCCTCGACTAAATCCCCCCAAGATTGTTTAATCGCTAAAGCTGCCAATTCCCGGTCATACAAATTACCTTCGCACATCACCCGCTCTACAGCTAAGGTTAATTGTTGTTCAATCTGCTCTAGGGTCAGTTCGGGGATGTCGGGATTCCCCCGGCGCTTGTTTTGTAGTAACTTTTCGGCATTTTCAATTGCTTGTTGTCCACCTTTGACGGCTACGTATGGCATATTTTTAACTCTTTTTTTATCTTTTTAACCCTACCCTTCACCCCTGACCATGGTAAAAAAGTTAACTTTTGTGGCGGCGGTTTGGCGTTGTTGCAGTTCTTGTTTTTTAGCTAATGCTGCTTGTAGCGGTTGAATCACTTGTGCTTGAAGCTCATAATACCATTGGGGAGTTTGGAGTAAAGCATCACACAAGGCTGCTAATTCCGCGTGACGGTGCGATCGCCCACCTACATAACCAAATCCAGTGATGTCGGTCTGAGTTCCCAAACCTTCTACCAGGACTACACAGCGAGTTATAGTCATCTCCCCCAGGTTAAATGGTTTTCCTGTACCCCCAGCGCGTCCCTGAACCATAACTAAACCAACTTCTGGAGAACGTAAAAAACTATAACTAGGTAATTTCTCTAGGTTGATTAATTTTTCTAATTCGGTTAACTCCGCCTTAGCGAGTGTCGCCATCCAAGCTTGTCTTTCTTTGACTGTAGCTGTATTCAAGTTTTCCATTAAATCTTAATAAAGTAATTTAAATCCGGTGTAGATAGATGAGAGACTTTCGCTTTGTCATCATAAATCCTTAACCGCACCGCATCTTGGGCGTAGGGACGGTGAATAAATTCCGCTGCTGCTTGGGGAGAAAATCGCCCCCCTTGTAGTTCTAAGCTGCGTTGGGATGGAGTGGAAAGACTGCACCAATATTCAGTATCAACGGCGCAAAGATATCTTTTAGCTAAGACGTGTAACCTAATTGGCTCTGTCACCTTTGGGCTAAATATTTGCCGCAGAAAAGGAATGGCGCGATATTCGTGTTGGTCGTCTATACCTGTATCGGTGGGATTATCCCCCAAGTCATGAATTAAATGACCCAAGTCATGGAGTAAACAAGCGGTAATTAATTCTTCACTCTCACCGGATGCTTGGGCGAGGGTGGCACATTGTAAGGCGTGTTGCAACTGGGTTACCCCTTCTCCACCATACAACTGTGACCCTTTTTGATGGAATAAATCTACTATACTGCTGATGGTTGGTTCCATGGTTATTTGGTTTGATAACTAGCTTTTTGTTCTCCGAGAATATAAACAGATGAAATACTAGAGGGTAAAGGATTACCGGGGGATATCAATAAGAAGTCCGCATCTAAACCGGTGGCAATTTTACCTTTGCGATCGCCAATTCTCGCAGCGGTAGCTGGTCTTTCGGAAACTAATTTCCATGCTTCCTCAAAACACATTAACCCCAACTCTTGTAATTTAAAAGGAGCATAAAACAAGGAAGTATAGTGATAATCTGAGCACAGACAATCAAGAACATTATGTTCAACCGCTTGAGCTACACTCATTAAACCCAGGTGGGAACCTCCACGCACCAAATTAGGCGCACCCATCAGCACCGCAGCACCATAAGCTTGAGACT
This sequence comes from uncultured Nodularia sp., assembly GCA_903911355.1. Classification (GTDB taxonomy): domain Bacteria; phylum Cyanobacteriota; class Cyanobacteriia; order Cyanobacteriales; family Nostocaceae; genus Anabaenopsis; species Anabaenopsis arnoldii. The sequence continues at coordinate 21,208 of CAIWDD010000055.1, forward strand.
TCGCCGCTAAGTCTACATCAGCGGGAAATTCGGCGATCGCCACTTGCCGTTGTTGACTAAGTGCTACCTTTTCCGGGCTATCATCATCATGGGAAGCTAAAGGAATATTGTAAGTATGTGCCAATTCCACTAGTTTATTTAGTTGTGCGTTCCCTTGTTCTCGCTGTTCTCTAACTTGGTTAATTAATCCGGCGATTTCTTCTATGGACATGGATGATCTTTGTTTCACACTGTTGAGATATCGCTGTAATCTCTTTTCATCCCCCGGCGGTGGTAAGTGGTCGTTAATAGATAAAATATCTATTTGACCTGATTCTAACCAGTCACACAACTCTTGATGTTCTGCGGTATTGGCTTGTTCATGTCGGATATGAATCCGATGATGACAATTTAAAAGGTTTCCAGTTTTTTGAATAAAGTTAATTAAATTACGAGCAGATTCTCGACTCCGTAAACCTGGTTCGTAGGAGTCGGTAATAGAGCAGTAAAAAGTGGTGATACCGGATGCTAAGAGATTTCGGTCATTATCTACCATGGCTATGGGTAGAGGAAAGTTAACCCCAGGACGGGGACAAATCATTCTTTCAAAAGCATCACCGTGTAGGTCTATAATTCCAGGTAGCATGGGTCGTCCTTGACCATTGACCACATCAAACCCTGGTGGAGTTATTGATTGATTAATGCTGGTAAATTGTCCATCTTCAATTAAAACTGTGGCATCTTTTAACCATCCTTCGGGGGTGAGGACATTTACTCCTTGAATAGCAACTTTTGTTGTGGTCACTGACTTACCTTACTCAAACATTTGTTGTATTGTGGGGTGAGACTAGGCATTTAAAGCTCCAGCCATGTTGCTCAAATCCCAGTGATTGATAGAACTGATGGGCGCGATGGCGTTTTAAGTTAGATGAGAGGGTGACTTTATAACACCCTGCTTCGGCACTCAGTTGTATTGCTGCTTTGACCATTTGGCTACCAATTCCCTGTCCCCGCAGGTGGGAAATTACGGTGACTGCATCCAGGACGGCAAATTTGTGGTAACCCCGGTGCATCATTGTGGGGAGATATATTAAACTAAAGGTTCCTACTGGTTGCTGATTTAAACGAGCAAGATAGATATAGTAATTAGGAGTTTGGGTAATTTGTGTAAAAACTTCCTCTGGGCGATCGCTCCCTAAAGGTAACTCTCCATCCATATCAGCATATAACTGATTTAATACCAGCCAGTCCTCACTCCCAGCCAGGCAAATTTCCAGACTCATGATATAATTTCCACTCTCACGGTGCGTGGTAGTCCGATGACTAAATCTTCTGTGAATAAAAATACATCCACTCCTTGGGGATAGGCTCGGTGGTTCTCTCTCCAGAAGTGCCAAAAATGTTGAGGAACCAAAGGAGCGATTACCTGTTCTCCTAAAATTCCCGGACCTGTCAAGATTACAGGTTGTCCCATGTCAAAACTTTCCACCTGTATTAACAAGGTTGTAGAAGCTTCTGGCTGTTCTCCCGTCCCCATGTTAAAAATAGATAGCTCTGGTAAACCCGCCAAGTCTTCAATTAAAGCAAAGTCCCCCTGGTCTGGGTATTCTGTTAGGCGACACCCGGTATGGAACAACAGCCAATGTTTCACAGGACTAGCAAAGCTTGGCTGTAACCATAGGGAAACATCCAAATCTAGCAAGGTTAAACAAGCTGCACCACAAGCAGGGAGCATTGTAGACTTAGGTACACCTATGACCGCTGTAATTTTCTCAGGTTTACCCGGTCGCGCATTAGCACTGAGTAACGCCCTAAATGTTTGCTGCGCCCCATGGATGGGGGATGCAAACCCCGGTAAATCAGTTACCATATTTGACATTTAGTGATTTTTAGCTTTAAGCTATTCTCCACTTATCTAGACATCTAGATATTAATAGATTAACTCAAATTTGACAAGACAATTTCTTAATACATGAAAGAAATAATGCCGATTTATATCCAAATTGCCGACGTGCTGCGAGAAAATATTCATCAAGGAGCTTATGAAATCGGGGAGCAACTACCCACAGAAACCAAACTAGCAGAACAGTTTGGCGTAAACCGTCATACCCTCAGACAAGCGATCGCCCTACTCAAAAGCGAAGGATGGTTACGAGTTGACCGGGGAAAGGGGACTTTTGTCGCCACCAAAACCATCCGCTATGCTATTGGTAAACGTGTACGTTACAATCAAACCCTAAAAGCTCAGGGTTGGCAAGCCAGGTTTAAATTATTACGGGTTTTAGAAATACCCGCCGACCATGCGATCGCCAAAGGATTAGAAATTGCCTATGGTGAGCCAGTAGCATTAATTGAACGTTTAGGTTTAGCAGATGAAGAACCCATCAGCGTCGGTACTGGATATTTCCCCTTAAAGCGGTTCCCAGACTTGTTAAATCCAGAAAACATCGAGATATTACAAGCACAGCAATCAATATCTCACTTTTTACAGCAAGTATATAAATGTGACCATATCCGCCGCAGTACCTGCGTTTCCGCTCGCTTAGTCCAGCCTCAAGACGCAAAACATTTACAATTACCCCGAAATCAACCGATTTTATTAGCCGAGTCCGTAAACGTCGATGAAACTGGTAACATCATCGAATATGGTGTAACTCGGCTGCGGGGCGATCGCATGGAGTTATTCTTTGAGAATGACCTAGGGATAAGCTAAACCAGCAACCTTCTCACCCTAGCAGACAACAAATCAATAACACTAGTAGCAAACACCAAAATAATTAAAATTGCACAGACCTTCTGGTATTGAAAACTACCAAAACTTTGATATAGAGAAACACCAATACCACCAGCGCCCACAATTCCCAACACCGAAGCCGAACGGATATTAGACTCAAACCTATAGAGAGTAAAAGAAGTCCACAAAGGCATAACTTGGGGAATCACTCCAAATACAACCTCCTGAATGTAACTCGCCCCAGTAGCTCTAATTCCTTCCACCGGACCTGGCTCAATTGATTCTACAGCTTCCGAGAACAACTTGCCTAAAGCCCCTGTTGTATTAACAAATAAAGCCAACACCCCAGCAAACGGACCCAAACCCACAGCCACAACAAATATTAACGCAAAGACTATTTCATTAATAGCGCGCATGGCATCCAATAATCGCCGCGTAGGTTGTACAATCCACTGCGGACACATATTATTAGATGCCAAGATAGACAGGGGAACAGAGGTTAAAGCAGCCATTAAAGTCCCCCAAACCCCCATAGATATAGTAATTACTGTCTCTGAGAAATAATAGTTCCAGTCTTCAAAGTCTGGTGGAAAATACCCCCCAACATATTCCACAATGTTGTCGCCCCGTTGTAAAAGTACAGGGAAGTTTAACTCACTTTGATAATAACCAAAAATCAATGCACCACCAATGATTACCAGAAACAAAACTCTTTTAGTAGTCAAAAATTTTGCTTCTTGTTCTAACATCTTGAGTACAGTGGGAGATGCATTAGTAACTATCTGATTGCGTGACATAATTTTTTATTAACCAAAAGGTAATTTTATTGATTTATTGTTGTTTTGGCAATTGCTTTTGTAGTTCTGCTATTTGTTGCTGTTTCTCTGACTCACTGATATTTTCTTTAGCTTGAATTTCTTGGATTTTTTTAGCAATCTCTAATTCTCTAATTGTGTCCCATTCTTTATCTTCAGCTTTGACAAACCCAGCAATTTCAAATGGTGCCAAAACTTCAGCATCTTTGTAGTTATAGAAGAAATTTTGTAATTTCTGTTTGATATCTGCTGGTAAATCGCTACGATAAACAATTGGGTCACCGGGAATTAAAGGTGATTGCCAAATAATTTCAATCTTTTGTCTAGCTGTGGGATTGGTTCTTTCTAAACGACTTAAAGCTTCATTGCTGACCGTAGCGACATCTACCTGGTTATTAGCTACCGCCAGGGCGCAAGCTTCATGACTCCCAGCAAAAATCAAACGTTTAAAAGCTTTTTTAGGGTCTACATTATTTTGCGTAAAGATATAGTAACTGGGGACTAAAAAGCCAGATGTCGAATTAGGATCATTAAAAGCAAAGGTCAACTTAGCCGCATTTTCAATCACATATTTATCGCCACCAACTGCTTTTGCTGCTTCTGTGATGGGATTATTTTTATTAGCGATTAAATGAGAATAATACCCCTTAGTACCATCTGCACTTACAACTTGAGCAAAAGCTTCTGCATCGGCAATTTTTGCCGCCTCAAGATAAGTTTTACCACCCATCCAAGCCGCCTGAACTTTACCAAAGCGCATGGCTTCTACAACCGCTGCATACTGTGTGACATAGAAGGGTTTAATGGGAATCCCAACTTCTTTAGACATAGCAGCAGCAAACGGTTCCCATATAGGTTTTTGATTAGATTGGGATTCTGTAGATAGAACACCAAAGTTAATTTCTGTGATGGTTGCACTACTATTCTCAGGCATAGAACTACAGGCTGAAATTACCTTGACAGTTGCCAAAGTGATAATAAATAAAGCAGCCCGTTGAATGAATAATTTTCTGTTCATCAGTTATTGTTTGTTGGATCAATAAATTGAGGATTATACACAAGGATTGTGATAGCGTAGCGGTTGATTACATACGCTAAATGGTGTCTGTTGACAGGTAACAGTCAACAGCCCATGAATTTCACAAATAATTATGGCTATTAACTACCTTTAATTACTTTGCAGTGCTCGTAGTTGGTTGTTCAAATCATTCAACTTTTTCTTATCTGCACTACTCAAATTAGGTTTAGATTCTAAGTCTAAAACTTGTTTAGCAAGATCTAATTCCCGGATAGGATTCCATGTTTTATCATTGGCTGGAACTAAAGCCGACCACTGTAAAGGTTCTAGGATTTTCTTGTCTTTAAAATTGTAGAAGAAATTCCGTAATTTCTTCTTAACATCCTGTGGTAAGTCTTTCCGATAAGCAATTGGATCACTAGGTATGATGGGTGAAGTCCAAATAATTTCAATTTTTTGGCGTGCTGAGGGATTGGTTTTTCCTAATCTCTCTAAAGATTCATTATTATTGGTAGCTATATCTATCTGGTTATTGGCTATTGCTAAGGCTGTAGCTTCGTGACTACCAGAGAAAATTAACCGTTTGAAAATTTTCTTGGGGTCAACTTTATTTTTAGCAAATACATAGTAACTCGGTACTAAAAATCCGGAAGTAGAGTTAGGATCATTGAAAGCAAAAGTCAGTTTAGCAGCATTTTGCAGAATATACCTATCGCCGCCTTGTCTTTTAGCTGCTGCTGTGATGGGGTTATTTTTGTTAGCAATTAAATGAGAGTAGTAACCTTTACTACCATCAGTAGCTATAGTTTGAGCAAAGGCTTCTGCGTTGGCAATTCTAGCAGCTTCAATATAGGATTTACCACCATACCAAGCTATATGTACTTGACCAAAACGCATGGCTTCAATGACCCCTGCATACTGGGTAGCATAGAAGGCTTTAACGGGAATACCTATAGACTTGGATAAAGCGGCAATAAAAGGTTCCCAAAGAGGTTTTTGATTGGCTTGAGATTCTGTAGATATGACCCCAAAATTGAGTTCTCTAAGTTGTGCTTGGGCTGGTTCAATCCAGTTGTTGTTAAGAGTAGATATTATTTGAGTGCCTACTAAAGATGCACCAAATAAAGCGGAACTTTCAATAAATGATCTGCGTTTCATAGTTTATTTCTCAGTGAATTAAACATTTAACATTTGTGGTTATTTCTGAGGATTATATGAGTATTTCCCCATGTCCTCGCATTACCAGTTCTTCTACTGCTGCACCATAAATTTCATTCAGCTTCTGATCATCAAGTTCTACAGTTGCACCATCAAACATCACTTCTCCATCTTTGAGAGCGATAACTCTTTCAAAGTAACTCCGCACCATTTGAATTTGATGTAAAGAAGCGACTATACTAATTCCCCTGTGGCAATTTAGCTGTACCAACAACTCCATGACTTTGCGCGCTGACTCAGGATCTAGGGAAGCGACGGGTTCGTCAGCCAGAATGATTTTCGCTCCCTGTACTAAACAACGAGCGATCGCTACTCGTTGCTGTTGTCCTCCAGAAAGCATAGATGCACGTTTATAAGCGTGTTCAATAATCCCTACTTGCTCTAGTGCCGCTAAAGCGCTAATTTTTTCTTCTTTACTAAATAAATGTAATGTTGAGCGTAAGGGGGATAATCTGGCTAAGTTACCAACTAAAACATTTTCGATAACTGTCAGCCGATTCACTAAATTAAACTGTTGGAACACACAGCCTATTTGACTACGTAAAACCCTAATTTTAGAGTGTAATTTACCGTGACTTTGTAAGGTATTGCCAAAAACATTAACTCGGCCTCCATCTCCAATTTGCAGACCATTAATGTGGCGTAAGAGTGTAGATTTACCTGATCCGGACGCACCAATTAGGGCGACCATTTCCCCTCCATTAATTTGGCAGGATACGTGTTTGATTGCTGTCTTACCTTTAAAACTTTTGGCAAGATTATTAATTGTGATAGTCACTGTAGTTATTATTCTTTAACACCAAATCTGCCATCAAAATAACGCAAATTAGTTAAGGAATAGTTAAGCAAAGGATAATTTTAAATTTAAATTTTGGTGCGACGTTCCCTCCTGTTATTTTTTAACAATCTGGTAATTTAAAGCTTTCTAGGAAGGCTTTTCTGGATTTCTAATATATTGCTTTACAACCTCCAATGGCTCACTGCCAAAAGATAAAGTAAATGGCACAGCTTTTTTGTAGGGTGTGTTGTACCCTAGCGCAACCCACCATCCTCAATCGGTGCGTTAAGACCGGATGCATATTTTTAAGGGTGTGACAAAATTCAGACCCGGACTTGTTCGAGAAGTCCGGAATCTGGTTTGCATTCAATTAAGGAATGGGTGCACCTTCCCTTTTGCTGACTGAGCTTACACTACACTTAGTCCTCGAACCTGGAAGATTACATCATCAAAGTCGTTGTCACCGCCACCGGCTATATCCTCAAAGCCAAAGACATTGTTACCCAACAATTGTACATGGTCACTACGGTCAGAGTTATTACCCATACTGGCCACATAGAGGTTACTGAAGTCAGATGAATTAAGGGTGCTATTTGCCACCAGGAACGGTAGCAGCACATAGTCTGACAAGTCAAGACTAGAATTGACTTCAAAGCTACTGCTTAAATTTGTAGTTTGGTTATTAGCAACCCTACCAGTCAGCACTGCATTGTTACGTACAGCACCTAGATAGGCATTGCGATCGCCCAGTCCAATCCTCTCACCAGTTAGTTTATCAACCACAGCCCCTGTAGTTCTTTCCGCCAAGTAGAAACCCACTAGATTATCAAAAGCAGCTTCCCGGTACAGGGTAGCATCTACCTGCACAGTGATTCTTTCCCCAGTTACATTGGAGGTATCCAGGTTGTTGAGGCTAATAGCTTCTAGTTCGTCACCGTTAACTTCAATTTTCTGAGTAGAGATTATTACAGTATCTGGACTGCCCAGAACCTCTGCAGTAATATTGAAGCCACCACCACTCAGGGTAAAACCATTGGCTGTC
>CAIWDD010000056.1 GCA_903911355.1 uncultured Nodularia sp.
AATGATGCTGATGCTTACAGAAATCGCGGTGATGTTTACCGTAACCAGCAGAAATGGGATTTAGCATTGGCTGATTATAACAACGCTATTAAACTTAATCCTAATTATGCTGAAGCTTACAACAATCGCGGTCTTGTTTACCTGAACCTACTAGACATCAAGAAAGCTAGGGAAAACTTCGTAAGAGCAGCGCAGTTATTCCTCACTCAAGGTAATACCGCTGATTATCAAGATGTAATTAGGCTTTTAAACTCACTGTAGCTGCAAGATCCCCGACTTCTCACATCATCACAGATAATCTAGGATAATTTAGCTAGAAGTCGGGGATCTGGGTGACGTGGGAGGAGGTGTAAGATCCCCGACTTCTCTCCCAAATATTCAATAACTCCCTAGGTTATGGAAGAAGTCGGGGATCTGGGTGACGTGGGAGGGGGCGTAAGATCCCCGACTTCTCTCCCAAATATTCAATAACTCCCTAGGTTATGGAAGAAGTCGGGGATCTGTGAGGTGGTTAAGATCCCCATAAAACTTATAAAACATCCTCTAACAAACTATTTACCCCATTGGTCCCTCATGGGAACCGCCATGCTAGAACTAACTATTAATTTCTCCGTTGCGGAATCTGGTTTCTCTCCATCTTGATATAACTCCTGGGTTGGCCACAAAGGTTCACTTTGTAAACCATTTATTCCCACCACTTCTCCTTTTGTATTTAATACCGGAGCGCCACTCATCCCCTTTCTCACCTCATTGGTATACCCAATTTGATATCCTCCCATCAAAGGCTTTTTCAGTAATAGGGAAATCTTGCCAGATGTAAATATAAACTTATACCTTTTTTCTCTTTCAGTAATAAACCCACCTACAAACACCTTTTCATCTAACCGTAAACCCTCCCTATTGATTTTACCTCCCTTATACACTGCCTTATTTGCATCAAAGGTTAATATAGCAATATCATCATCCTCAAACCTATTATGTAATAAAGACACCCTACCCATATATACCTTACCATCAGAAGTATGAATACTGTATGGTCCCTTGGCAGACCTCAATACATGACTATTAGTGATTACCCTATAAGTGTAATTGTCAGGGGAACCATCCCTGATAATTGTTCCCGATCCAATCAAATTTTGAACTGAGCGCGGAGCAGTAATTCTAACGGTTATTTCCCGTGCTATATCTTCTATTTCCTTATCAGTTTTATCACTTATTTTAGGCAATAGTATCGAACAAGAGGAACTCGTACAAGCATCGATCATACTAGCCTTAGCCAATACAATCAAACTAACCCCAACTAGAGAAGCCAGTAACATTTTCATCATATAACCAAGTGCCTTGTTTCGATACCATGCCATTTTTTTATACTCAAAAAAGATGAAACAAACCGCCTCTAGCCTCCAAGAGAAGATAAAAACGACCTAAAAACGTGGAGTAAGAGTCTCCAGAGGTTTTACTCGGGTTTCAGGAGCAGCATTATTGTCGCAAAGTTCATCTACCAAATTTCTCAAATTCCAAGAAGTATTTCCTTCTGTATCTTGACTCACGAAACAACCTTGACTAAGACGAATTGGCTCACTACTTGTACCCCGCCGCCAGGCTAAAATCGTATCTAGTACAGATACACTATCTTCACCTTTGCGGAGAGTTACCAGCAAGTTATCACCAGAACAACGTGTATTCTGTCTGTTGCTAATACATACTACTGGGTGGTTATTGACAGTACCTGTTTTTAAATGTACCTGTCCATTTTCATAAAAACGTTGTAAACGGTTAGATATAATTTCACAGCGTTTACTCGCAGAATAATTGTGAAAATGCCGCTCCCAAATAATAAATGTTTCATTACCTCGAGCAGTGCGCACCTTAGTAACTGGTACACCTCCCTCCCTAGTGCAGAAAAACTTATTGTTCCCTGCAACACCAGGCTCACCAGAAACAAGAACCGCAGCGCCCACAGAGCCAACCATACTCAAAGCCAAAATGCTACTCTTTAAACTCGGCTGCATCATATCCTCCTTATCAAACAATTATTTCGATACCTTAAAACCCAATTAATCCGTCCAGAACATCGCCAGCATAACACCTTGACTGATAATCTTCCACTTAGGTTCCAACACACAGCTAACCCCCAATATACCTATAATGCTGTATAATATTGTAAAAATTTAAAACCAACCTGATTTCTACCAAGTGGGATAATGAACACAGTTACCGTCGGTCAAACAATCACCACGCCAGATAAAAGATATCAAATTATAGATCCGTGTCCCCTAGGTCGAGGAGGCTTTGGTATTACCTTCAAAGCCAAAGAGCTTATAACTGAAAAAATATGTGTAATTAAACAATTTAAACCTGTTTCAACTTCAAAAGAAGTATGGGAAATAGGACTGAATTTATTTAATCGAGAAGCCGAAAAGCTGGGAAAATTACAACACAACCAAATACCAAAACTCATTGACCACTTTGACCAGGAAGGAGAATATTATTTAGTACAAGAATATATAGAAGGTCATGACTTAACAGAAGAAATAACACAAGGCATCAAAGACGAAGTATACGTAAATAGAATTCTACAAGACATACTAGAAGTCTTGAGCTTTTTGCATAATAATGGGTTAATTCATCGAGACCTTAAACCGTCTAATATACGTAGACGTAAAAACGATAATAAAATAGTCTTAATTGACTTCGGTTCAGTAAAAGAAGCAATTAGTCAAACCCAAATACAAAATAGTAACCAGCTCCAGACACGGATCTACAGTCCCGGTTACACACCTCCAGAACAAAAAGACGGTAAGTCCTACTTCAGCAGTGATATTCATGCTGTGGGAGTAATTGCTATCCAAGCATTAACAGGTAAACCCATTAACTCACCTATTTTTATCCATCCTAACGGTAATAATGGTAATCAATCTAACGAAACCCTTGACTGGCATAGATATGCTCCAAAGATCAGCCAAGGATTATCAGACATAATTGATAAAATGGTGATGACAAACCACAGGAAGCGTTATCAGACAGCCCAAGAGGCACTAGAAGCAATTAGATCCATGCTTCCATCCCCACCTCCCTCTCCACCACTAACCCCTCCCGAACCTCCTACCAATATAATAGGAAACAGAAAAGATCATATAAAGCGTCGAATTATAGTTGTTAGCGGCATAGGTATAAGTGTCATCATCGCCATACTTTTCATGGATGCAATTATTAGATTCATAACGTCAAATATTGTCAATTCACCACCCACCCTTAATAAACAGTATGCAGAAAATAATATTAAAATTGCCTATTCCGACCAATGGGACTATAAACCACAATCATTTGATACACACTTGGTAGAATTCATACCCAAGCAGAGCGAATCAAAAGATTGTACATCCAAAATATTCATTAGCAGACAAGAACTACCAACACCCTTATCTGTAGATGAATATAAAAGAAAAGTACAAGAGCAAATCGAACAGAACAATAAAATAGAAATCCAAGACGAGACCAAAGGTAACACCCTTCTAGCCAAAAAATCAGCATATAAACTGAGTTACACCATGAGAGAAAACCAATGTGAATTTCAAATATTAGAAACAGGAACTGTTCATGACAGCAAAGGATATTACATAACCTATAAAGGCGTACAAGGGGAGTATCAAAAATATTTACCCACCCTAGAAGCCATGATAGATACCTTTAAGATAGAGTAATAAAGTCATAGTGCTTATTTGCAGAAAATGACTAGACTATACTGACAAAAAAACCGACCACCCCCAGGAGATGAAGACTCAAAAGTTTACCCAGCTGGTTATTATCGGGATTATTGTTGCTTTTATTACCTTTAACTCCAGTATTACCCCGGCACTTGCACCAAAAGAAATTGCGGATATTGCCACCCAGGTAACCGTTCGTATTACAGGTGTTAGCAACGGTTCTGGCGTTATCATTGGCAGAAATGGCAACACTTACACTGTATTAACCAATTCCCATGTGTTCCAGGATAAAGGTAAATTTGAAATCATTACCCACGATGGGAGAAAACATCAATCCTCCTGTCAAGACATGTGATTGGGTTTCATATTATATTATTAACTTTTTTAGCACTGTACCTTAACTGGGGATAAACTCCCTCCACGCTGTGATCAGAATTAATCGTAATGACTAAATCAACCCCTGTAGGCGATTCCACCAACGGCCTGATGAATAATTCCGGGTGCAGCGATCGCCAAAAATATTTGACAAATTCCTCAATCTGTGCATTTGACATCCCCCCTCTGCCAGTAGCGATCATTTGTTGTTCTGCTTGTTGCCGCCAGGTCAGGGAATAACGGTAATCAGTGGGATATAGTATAATTAAACTGTCCAATCGTTCCCACAGTGGTAGATAATCACTCAGTCGCTGATTCATGTCACGAGCAAATACTCGATCCTCCTCTGTAACAATGGGCGGCGGTGCATGATTAAATACATCTGTATCAATTGGCCGCACCCCCACAAACCAACCTTCAAACAGGACAATATCAATATTTTCTACGATTTCTGGGGCAGTGCGATCGCCAGCACCATTGTATGCCGATTTATCAAAGCGGGGAATACTCACCGGACTTGCGCCCTGACGAATTTGATCTAGGACTTTTAAGCCTAAATCTAGATCATGGGTTCCCGGTGGCCCCCGCCAAATTAACCGGGGGTCTTGCTGAGTTAAAATTAGGCGATCGCCGTAAGTTTTATACAAGTCATCTAACGATAAACTCACAGTCCGATATCCCAACTCCTGGAGAAGCTTGCACAGTACCTGGCACATTGTGGTTTTACCGGTACCTTGTCCCCCTAAAATTCCCTGAATTAGGGGTCGTCCCAAGGCCTGGCGATGGGAAGCTAATTTCATACTTAATGGTAGCCATAAGTCCCACAACAGGGCTAACATTGTTTCTGGTGGCTGATTCAGGTGGGTTTGGCAGAATTGGTGAAAAGTTGGTAGCACACAGTTGAGTAAACTTGCTTTTGTGGGATTTACTTCAGCTTCCCAAAAATTCATAATTAGGAACCCAGTTTAAAGGACTCGACAAACATACTATATGTAAAACCGACCTTGAGAACGTTGAGCGATTCTACCAAGAGCGAGGGTTTCGCCAAAAACCTGCGGCTATAAAATATTCTGCTAGTCACCTCTGTGAGTACCACAAGAATACTGGCCATGACAATATCTAACGTACCTCTTTGTCCAGCTATAGTAGAAATTGCTGTTCCCAGGAAAAAACCAAAAAAGAAGTTAATCAATAGTAAGGATAAACGTCGCCAAGGATTTAAGAACCATTGCCCCAAACGGCCAGCAATGGTATCGAATAAATTAGTTAAACGAGTGTTTTGCATTAATAACCAGGGGAGTGGGTGCCAAACAGTTACATTTTACAGCCTCAGAGAATAGGCTAGTATTTGGTAAAGTCTAAACAAAATATTATTACTAACCATTATCAACATGAAATTGACAGCATATCGTAACGCTGCTATTACAATTTGTACTTTGGGTCTGCTGGGATTCATGGTGGGATGCTGGGAAATCAGTGTGTCCTTTGAGTCAACTGACCATATGAATCTACCTGCTTCTGACGTCCTAGATCCAGATGTAATTTCAGTCCCACCCGTCCTAAATCAAACAGTCACTTCTACTACCGTCGGTTCGGAAACTACCCAAGCCAATAAAATCGGACTCAACAATACTCACATCTTGGCAGATAGCCAAGGCTCAACTGCTAATACCAACCATCAAGGCAGTTTACGCATGAGCAATCAAACAAATCAGCCGGTGCGCCTGGCTTTACTGGCGCGACAGCCACAGGTGACCACCTCCGTTGTTCCAGCCCATTGGGATTTTGATCCCCAAGAAGGTAGTGAACAGGGGTTGATTCTGTCCTTACCTAATGAGAATCTCAAGTTGGAAAACGGAGATGTGATAGTTGCCTTTGCACAAGACGGTTCTCGGCGTTACTGGGGACCATATGTAGTTGGGGAAACCTCTTGGCCGCAATGGAACACTGAAAATCGAGAATGGTTATTAGTACTGACTCCTTGAGGGCAGTTAATTTCCTATTCCCCAGGGTCTCACCCAGAAAAAAATATAAGTACTTGTGACTAATAAATAATGAGGATAAAACTGACTATTCCGAATACTGTGAACAACTGGTACAAAAATCTACTCAAAAGTCCAGTTTTGCCTGTGACTATACTAATTTTGATTGCTGGGCTGGCTTATGGGTGGAACTTGGGGAGTGTGGGCTTGATTGATGAAACAGAGCCACTGTTTGCTGAAGCTTCCCGTCAAATGTTGGTTACAGGTGATTGGATTACCCCCATTTTTAACGGCGAAACTCGTTTTGATAAACCAGCTTTAATTTACTGGTGTCAAGCGATCGCCTATATAATTATCGGGGTAAATGAGTGGTCAGTGCGGCTACCTTCAGCCATGGCCGCCGTAGGAGTCATCGGTTTAACTTTTTACACTGTACATTGGTATTTCTCCCAAAAAGACCAATTAGAGCAGGTTTCACAGCCGACTCGGCGCAACTTCACAGCAATGCTTGCAGCCGCCATGGTAGCACTCAGTCCTGAGATGATTGTCTGGGGAAGAACCGGTGTGTCAGATATGATGCTGACTGGGTGCATGGCATCAGCATTATTATGTTTTTTTCTAGGGTATGCTAGTCAGCAACAACAACAGGCACAATTCCCTTTATCTCTATTCCCCAACTCGTGGTATTTAGCTTGTTACGTCTTAATTGCTGGGGCGATTTTGAGTAAAGGTCCTGTAGGAATTGTTTTACCCGTACTCATTATCGGCGCATTTATTATCTATGTCGGCAACATCCGCCAAGTCTTAAAAGAAATGCGTATCTTCACGGGGCTGCTGATTATTTACGGTTTATCAGCCCCCTGGTATCTCTTAGTCAGCTGGCGTAATGGTTGGGATTACATCAATTCCTTTTTTGTCTATCACAATGTAGAACGTTTTACAAAGGTAGTTAATGGTCACTCCGCTCCTTGGTATTTCTACTTCCTAGTAGTATTACTCGGATTTGCGCCCTACTCAGTGTATTTACCCGCTGCAATGGCTAGAACCAGATTTTGGCAGCGATCGCACTGGAGGAATTGCCAAGAACGCTCTCAACAATTCGGTTTATTTGCCTGTATCTGGTTTATTACTATCTTTGGGTTTTTTTATACTTCTGTCACTAAACTTCCCAGTTATCTACTGCCTTTAATGCCCGCCGTAGCTATTTTAATAGCATTATTATGGAGTGATTTTTTCCCCGAAAACAAGTCAGATATCCCCAGCGCCTCTTCTGTTCTCAAAATCAGTGCTTGGAGTAATGTGATTTTAGCCACAGTATTGGCAGTGGCACTATTTTGGATTACTCATTTAATGGATCATAATTCAGTTGCGCCCGGCTTCCTCCTAATGATTCAAAAGGCAGGTTTACCAACACTAGGGGGAATAATTTGGTTTTTGGGGGCGCTCCTGATTGGCGCTTTAATTATCGGTCGCCGTTGGCACAGTATTATTAGCGCAAATTTACTGATTTTTACAGCCACCTTGATCATTGTCTTAATGCCAGCTTTATTCTTGATGGATCAACAGCGTCAGCAACCTTTGAGGGACCTATCTGCCCTTGTGGTGGCACAGAAACATATACCTGTATCAGATGAGGAATTAGTTATGGTGGGCTTCAAAAAACCAAGTGTAGCATTTTATACTCAAAAACCGGTAAATTATATCCATCAGCCAAAAGATGCTGTAGAGTATATTCAAAAACGAACTTCTCAGCCAGCAAAACAGCCTTCAATGCTTGTGATAGCCTCACAGCAAGACCTTGAAAAAATGGACTTGCAACCCGGTACTTACAATATTTTAGGCACTAGAGACAGTTATCAGTTAATTCGAGTTTCTTTGTTAGCTGTTAAACCCAAGGCTTGATTGATTTGAGCCAATAAGTCTTCCATTGATATGGAACGAGGCAAAATCTCAGGGGCGATGTCTTCTTTTCGAGACACTATGCGAACCACAAACTGTGCTAATTCACTCGTGAAGTTTTCGGCTGCAACCAAGCTCTTGCAAGGTTTTTCAGTTAGAGAATCAGTAGGCCTGTGACTAAATCGCTGGTCAATGATCAAAATTGGCGGCTTGAAAGGTAAGTCGGCTAATGCTTTTAACTCTTTTAGCACCTCTTGAGGAACAGAAGAATCTCCCAAGCAAATCAGCAGTAAGTCAACGCTTTGGTGGCGAATTTGTTGTATGACTTCTGCCCAGTAACGCCCCATTGAGGCTTTTAAACCAGCCGTTTGTAAGTACTGGATTAAAGCTTGAAACCACTCAGATCCCCGTATAGCTAAACCATGCAAGCTATGGTTACCCTGGTTATTGGGTGAATGTTTTGTGACTGTTTGATCACCCTGATCAGCGTCTGGCTGAACCCTCAGTCCATAGTCCAGCATGGTTAAATCTACCACCAGGATACTGGGTGGGCAGCAGATACCAGATGCAATTTGTAACACAGATAACAAGGGATCTGTGCTATAATCACCGTTTTCTTTTTCTTGTGACAATGCTCTCAAGTAAGGAAACACCGACAAACCAGGTATCTGGGAAGCAGCTAGGGTAGTCGCCACATCACAAGTCACCAGCGGAATATTAGCCAATATGGGATGTTGAGCTAACTCTTGTAGGTAAGTTTGTGCCAAGGCACCTTCTACATCCAGTAAAATGACATCAAACTGCCAAACCTGTGCCAAGAGTTCAGCTTGATCTAAATCATCTACTTCTATTACCCGATGTTCTCGCAGTGAAGGGTGGGGGTTAATTGATTCTAAATTCTGTTCTACCAACCTGAGAATTCTCAGTGGACTTGTGATCGGGGTGATTGGATGATTATTTAACTGTGAATTTCTCATTGCTGGTTGAGTACACAAGTTTTCTAACAGTGGTACTAAGGCCTCATGCTGAACTGGTAAGTTAAGGAAACCATCCGCCCCATGGGCAAATACTTGCTCTTTTTCCGCGCCAGTGGCTGTGACTATTACGGGAATATCCCTAATTGCAGCATCAGATTTCAATAGAGTCAGAACATCCCAACCTGACAGTAAGGGTAATAAGGGGTTTAAGAAAATCGCTTTCGGTTGCAAGCGGCGGGCTTTTTCCACTGCTTCTGTTCCTGAGCGAGCGATGACAACACGATAACCTAAAACTTTCAGCTTATCGGTCAAATCTTCGATATATCGAGCTACTGCTTCCACTACTAGCACTAACCGTTGTGAGCTAGCGGGTGGATGTTGGGTAGTTGTCGCCACGCGCTGGCGTGGTGAGATTTCTCTGCGCGACCCCGGTGAAACGGCGTGATCCCTCACTCCCAAGCTGCTCAATCCTTGTGTTTCAGGAGTTTTGATCTGGCTATGTTCTTTGATTCCTGTCTCTGGTTCACTCAAGCCTGTTGTGGGGGGACTAGGTGGGAGTAGTAGTGTAAATTGGCTACCTTTGCCTTCACGAGATAAGAAGCTCACATCACCTCCGTGAAGACGAGCTAAAGCCCTGGTTAAAACCAGCCCCAGACCAGTACCTTCAAATTGGCGCGTCAGGGGATTTTCTAGTTGTTGGAATTTTTGGAAGATTAAATGTTGCTGATGTTCGGGAATGCCAATACCTGTATCCCAGATAGTAAAGGCAATCCAGCCTTCCCAACGACTGACGCGCAAACCAATTTCCCCGGAGTTTTCTGTAAACTTAAAGGCGTTGGAAAGTAGGTGTACTAACATCTGCCGCAAGCGCAATTCATCCGCTACTATTTCGTCTAAATCTGGTTCAATCGAGATGGCTAATTCAGGTATGGAATTGGCTGTTGGGGCGGCGCTAGCTTTGGTGGTTTGAGTGTGAATCGCTTTTGCTTCTGTGATGGCGCGATCGCACACTGCACGAATTTTCACCGGGACAAGGGCTAAATCCATCTGTCCGGTTTCCATGCGGGTCAAATCTAAAATGTCATTAACTACACTCATCAAATGTCGTCCGCTTTGATGAATCAGTCCTGCATAACGGGCTTGGCGCTCGTTGAGTTCACCCAACTGCTGATCTACCAGTAACCTTGATAGTCCTAAAACCGCAGTTAGGGGAGTCTTCAATTCATGACTAATACAAGCTAAAAACTCATCTTTTAATCGATTTAATTGAATCAGGTCAGCATTTTTGGCTGCAAGTTCTTTATATATCTGCTGCTGTTCGGTGACATCAGTAGCTAATACTAAACATAGGTCATTACTTCCTTGAGTCTTGGGAGTACCCTCAGTTTCCCTGCAGTTCAATTCTGGCAGATTCAGTTCTTGGGAAAGAAGTTCTGATTTGTGACTATCTAAGGTAATTTTGGCAAACTGCCAAATTCGCTCGCTACCATTATGCACTTCCACAACACAGGTGCAAGTGCCCATCTGACTATCCAAAAAGCAGTGATTGGATTTACTCTTTTTGGGGGTTGACTGCTTACTCTGAGCCTCTTCTCTAGCAGATGCTCCGCGAACGCTATCGTGTAGGCTATGTCTGGATGGTGGGGAATATCCCCCCTGTGGCAGAAGTTCATTCGCTGACATCAAGGTCTGTTCTGTTGAATGAGATTCCCCGGGATGATTATTCCCTTGAGAATAAAATCTGCTAGCTTTAGCGTATTCTGTAGCCGTTTTCCTCTCTTGGGAGGCTAGTATTGCTTCGACTTGTTCGCGAATCCCTTCGGGATCTTTCAATACTCCTAATTGCTCCCACCAAGCCGGATTTTGCGCTACTATTTCACCTGTTCCAGTTTGCAGCATTAACGGCCAAGGCAGTATTTCTAATAGCTGCACTAGTGATTTTTGTGCCGGTTGATATTGATTTCTGATCCGGGATCTGGCTATCGCTTCTCCACGTAAGCAATCCCGCAGTGCTGGTAGCAATCGCGGCAGTCCAGCTTGGCATTCAGCGATTCTCCCAGTAGTTCGCCCCCGTGGTGACTTATCAGTTCGCCAGTGAGTTTTGCTGATCTTGTTGGAGGTGTTAGCATTATCTGGGGAACTGTTTTTAGGCGTTCTCTTCCCCGAAGGTGAGCAGTGGCTGCTACTAGAATCAAAAGCCAATTTTTCTTGAGTTAATGCTCTTAACACTCGTGAGCTATTCAGCAGCCCTAGAAATTTACCTTCTTTATCAATCAGTGCCCAATCTAAGTTATTGTTGTTTCGGCTCCTTTGGTAACGCCAAAGCAGCTCTAATTGCTCTACACAATAAGTTGCTGGTAATGTCTTGAGAGGCTCGATTATGGCTTGATCCCACCTTGACAATGGCTGCTGCAAGTCCAAAACTTGATTTCCACCCCATACTGCCAATAATTTTTGTGTTAAGCGGGCAGACTGCACCAATCCTAAGGGGTATTGTTGCTGATTTACCACTACCAAGCGATCGCACTGCTCTTGCTCAAAAATCTCCAGCACCATAGCCAGAGTACTTGTTTCTAAGCAGCTGGGTACGGTTGCGAGAAAGTCATAAAGCGGGTACTGTAACATTGACATAAGGAACCTTAGGGGTCATTCTTCTTTGTGTAAGCTTGCCGCTTCACCATCGGCACTTCGGCAAAAAGTATTAGAGCGGCAAAGCAATAATATTCAGAAGAATCATTTCACGGATTCTTTTTACAGCTTCAATGCCATTGAGACAAGGGGGAAGGCCGTTCGCCTGTACTCACGACGAGGTTGTTAAAAGACAAGACTTATGGGATTGACTCGTTGTCCTGGCCAATCTTAGTTTTCGGTGAATATCCTTGTCAGTTTCCTACTGGTGTTGAAACTCCTCTGCAATAGTGACAACTAAAACAATTATGAGGCCAAAGATTCGCTAATAAACCTTGAGGAATTATAATGATTTAGAATGTGAAGATACTTTGAGTTAATTTAAGTATCTATTACAGGGAGTCAGAACTCCCACATCCAAAGCGGGGAGATAGACAAATGCCTCATCTCACCAGGGATTTAGTCTTTATTGACTGGCTTTCAGGGACAGTTTTCAAGACATCCCTTGTAATGCTCCCGCCATTTCTCTGCTCCCTTATGCAAACTCTTAAACATCCTTACAGGGGTTGAGGAAGTCTAGTTTGCATAGTTAGTCATCTTAAACCGTTTTGGTCACTAACATTACCAGAGTAGCAGGAGTTACAAGCATACAGGGAAATGCACCAGTACTACCTGTCTCACCGCCAAAGGGTAAAAGGGAATCAATTTCCCCAATATTTCCGGCCCCGACCGCCAGATTCTGGCCTTTGTTCATAAATTGGCCGGCAACCACGACACAGAGCTTCTAGTAAAACTACTGTATCCATACATGAGGAAATATACATAAGTCTATGCTCAACTAATTCATGTATCTTGATTGAAAAACTACTAGGCTTCATCAATAAACTATGAAGCCCCAGCACTGATTACAGTGTATCTGGTGCAACAACCTCAGGTTGATATGATGTTGATATGAGTCCTTCTCTCAAAGAGAAATCGCCACTTGAATACACAACTAGACATCAACTTAGAAGTTTAGAGGTGTGATTCACATCTAACATAGATATTCCCAAGATTATATATCAGTATACGGATATATCAGTATATAGATGATATTACTACTCATATTGATTTTTCCACTGCCAAAAATTAGATCATCCGGCTCAACTACCCATTCAAGTCGAGTTGAGCAGGCAGATTAGGCCTTGGAACTATGACACCACAGACTAACTACTTCGCCCCCAGAGTAGAACTACTACCACTGTTAAAATCTACTACCTACTGAGGTGATGGTGACAATATCTTAATAAAAATTTTACTAATAACCATTTTGATGTATTTCCATGTCAGAAGCACAAACCACAGCACTTCTTTCAGCAGATGACTCAAGTTGATCGGCAGGTATTGTTACAACAACTAAAATCAGATTACCGCCATATTCTTCTCAATTACTTCACCCCAGACAAAACTCTGAAAGAACAAATCGATAAATTTATCAATGCAGTATTTTGTGCTAATATTCCTGTGCCACAAATCCTTGAATTTCATATGGAATTAATTGAAGACTTTTCCACACAACTAAAGCTAGAAGGAAGGAGTGACGAGATATTACTTGATTATCGCCTAGCACTAATAGATATCCTCGCTCACCTGTGTGAACATTATAGATGTTCAATCTCTAAAGAGAGTAAATTTGTCAGATGAATCAATCCAAAAAAACCTATGTTCTCAAGCTTTATGTAGCTGGCAACACACCCAACTCAGTTCGAGCCTTAAAAATACTTAAAAACATTTTAGAGCAAGAATTTCAAGGTGTATATGCCTTAAAAGTAATTGATGTGCTAAAGAACCCCCAGCTAGCCGAGGAAGATAAAATCTTAGCCACCCCAACATTATCTAAAATTTTACCTCCACCGGTGCGCAAAATCATTGGTGACTTATCAGACAGAGAAAGGGTATTGATTGGATTAGACTTACTTTATGAAGAACTGGGCGAAGAATATTGGGAATAATAAACGAAGTTTCCTCATACAAATTTTCTAACAAATCACCAATTTTAGTAATATAAAAAGCGGGTATAAAACCCATATCCTAGTAAGCAATGAGCGAAAAAGACCAAGCAACGCCAAACAACAACCCCTTGGTTGGGGTAGAAAAGATTCGCACGATGATAGAGGGCTTTGATGACATTAGCCACGGAGGTTTACCCGTTGGTAGAACTACTTTAGTTAGTGGTACATCTGGCACAGGTAAAACCTTATTATCACTGCAATTTCTCTATAACGGTATTACCCGATTTGATCAAGGGGGTGTATTTGTAACCTTTGAAGAATCCCCCGGTGACATTATTAAAAATGCGGAAATTTTCGGTTGGAATTTACAACAGCTAATTGACGAGGGTAAGTTATTTATTCTGGATGCTTCACCGGATCCCGAAGGTCAAGATATTGTGGGTAACTTTGACCTTTCAGCCCTGATTGAGCGCTTGCAATATGCAATTCGCAAATACAAAGCCCAAAGAGTATCAATTGACTCCATCACAGCCGTATTTCAGCAGTATGAAGCCATGGGAGTGGTGCGGCGAGAGATTTTCCGTCTTGTGGCCCGTCTCAAGCAACTACAGGTCACAACTATAATTACTACTGAACGTAGTGAGGAATACGGTTCTGTTGCTTCATTTGGAGTAGAAGAATTTGTTTCCGACAATGTAGTAATTGTGCGTAACGTTTTAGAAGGAGAACGGCGGCGCCGCACAATTGAAATTCTCAAATTGCGTGGTACAACTCATATGAAAGGGGAATATCCTTTCACAATTACCAATGGAGGAATTAATATTTTTCCCTTGGGAGCCATGCGCTTAACCCAACGCTCCTCTAATATCAGAGTATCCTCGGGAGTCGAAACCCTAGATAAAATGTGTGGGGGTGGTTTCTTTAAAGATTCTATTATTTTGGCAACGGGAGCCACCGGAACTGGTAAAACTTTATTGGTGAGTAAATTTTTGCAAGATGGCTGCATCAATGGTGAGCAGGCAATATTATTTGCTTATGAAGAATCACGGGCCCAACTGTCTCGTAATGCTTACTCTTGGGGAATTGACTTTGAAGACTTAGAACGTCAAGGGTTACTGAAAATAATTTGTACTTATCCTGAATCAACTGGTTTAGAAGACCACTTGCAAATTATTAAATCAGAAATCGCTATGTTTAAGCCGTCTCGCATTGCCATTGACTCCCTGTCAGCACTAGCTAGAGGAGTAAGTAATAATGCCTTTCGCCAGTTTGTCATTGGTGTAACTGGTTATGCGAAACAAGAAGAAATCACCGGTTTTTTTACCAACACAACTGACCAATTTCTGGGATCACATTCCATCACAGACTCCCATATTTCCACAATTACTGATACGATTTTGATGTTGCAGTACGTAGAGATTCGGGGTGAAATGTCACGGGCGATTAATGTATTTAAAATGCGGGGTTCCTGGCACGATAAAGGTATCCGTGAGTACAATATTACCGCTGATGGTCCGGAAATTAAAGATTCTTTCCGTAACTACGAACGAATTATTAGTGGTGCGCCTACCCGGGTTAGTATCGATGAAAAGGCGGAACTATCTCGCATCGTGCAACGTTTTGACAACAAACCGAGTTCCGACTCCCCAATTTAGAGTCGTGGTAGTCCATAGCTAAATTGAGGATCGTGCTATATTCGGCTGATAAGACGGGTTTTCTGCCCCTAGTATTGATTTTCGTGTGAGGGGATGCGGTGAAAGGACAATATTTATTTTATAGTTTCTTACCTGGCGTCACAGCAGCAGTATTAACAACCCAAACTGCTTTGGCGACGACAGTCAGCGGTACACCAATTGTCTCTTCTGCAGGGGTCTTGACCTTTCCTGACAGTCAAACCTGGCTGGGAGACAATATTAATACCCAAATGCGTGATACTAATGCGGATGTTTTTCCAGATGTAGTACCAGAATCTGATTTAACTAGACTGCAATTACAGTCTTCAAGTAGTAATAATAATCCAGCCAGCTTGAGCAAAAAGACTGGGACACCTCTAGAAAATCAGCCATCTCAAAAAGATCAAGGTAAAGTCGGTGTCACACATGGGCAGAATTTTGCCCATTTTCAAAACCATCAACAACCAAGTCAAGTCGCGACTTCAGGGAATAAATTAAATCAAACTGTTGTGGCGACTGTCATCCCACCCAGAACTCCTACCCACCCAGTCTTTACCCTGTCGGCTTTACAGCAACCAACAGCGACTGGTAAACAACAGCAAACTCATTTATCGACAATTCTACCGACTGCGGTCACCGGCGCAAAAGCAACAAAATTACTGGGGGTACATGGTTGTTCAGCTATTAGTGGCGGATGTCTCCCTCCATCAAGAACTGGGAACTTGATAGCCGCGAGTTATCCATCTGCTAGCAACACCAACTCAGGAGTGGTCAAGATTGCTGGGATATTAACTTTTCCCTCACCAGGAACTGAATATGTTGCACCTGTGACCACGGGGGAAAATACCACACCGGTGGAAAATGTGGAATTTACCCCTACTAATGGCGTGGAAATTCCTGATTACCTAACTCCTAGTCCCAATCTCCTACAATTTCCGACTAAACCAGAGGAAGTAAGACTGGAAACTAATCAGCCCATTACTTTGGCACAGGCGTTAGAACTAGCAAGGCGCAACAATCGAGATTTACAGGTGTCTATATTGGAGTTAGAACGGGCTCAAGCCGCCCTACGCCAGGAACAAGCTGCTTTGTTGCCCAATCTGGGTCTTAGTGCTGATGTCAGTCGCAGCCGGTCTGCTGACGAACAGCGGGCGATCAATGAACTACAACAACCAACAGAAGCGCAAACTATATCCTCTTTTAGAGGAGACGCCCAACTGAGTTATGACCTATTTACCTCTGGGAGACGGCAAGCTACCATTAAACAGGCCGAAGAGCGGTTAAAGTTGAGTGAGTTGGCTGTAGAGCGCCAATCGGAAGAAATTCGCTTGAACGTGGCTACGGAATACTACAATTTGCAACTAGCAGATGAACAAGTACGCATCGCCCAATCTGCTGTGGAAAATTCCCAGGCCAGTTTACGAGATGCACAAGCTTTAGAAAGGGCTGGGGTGGGTACGCGATTTGATGTTTTGCAATCCCAAGTTAACCTGGCTAACTCCCAGCAAGACCTGACTAATGCTCGATCTCGGCAGGAAATTGCCCGCCGCACTCTGGCTACTCTCCTCAGTGTGCCACAATCGATAAATCTGAGTGCGGCTGATCCTGTGCAATTGGCTGGTCTGTGGAACCGAGACTTAGAAACTAGCATTGTGTTAGCGTTTCAAAATCGTCCAGAACTTCAAGAGCAATTGGCACAACGTAACATCGGTGAACAACAGCAGCGAGAAGCACTTGCAGCCCTAGGTCCTCAAGTGCGCTTCATTGCTATTTATAACCTGCTAGATCGATTCGATGATGGTGTTAGCCTTACTGATGGTTACTCTGTGGGAGTTAGGGCTAGCCTGAATTTGTATGATGGTGGAGCCGCCAAAGCTGGGGCTGCTCAGGCAAAAACTAATGTGGCGATCGCGGAAACTCGATTTAGTCAACAGCGCAACCAAATCCGCTTCGAGGTGGAACAAGCTTTTTCTACCCAGCGCGCTAATTTAGAAAATGTCCAAACTGCTAATGCTGCTTTAGAACAGGCTAGAGAGGCTCTGCGTTTGGCTCGGTTGCGATTCCAAGCCGGTGTAGGTACTCAAACTGATGTGATTAACTCCGAAAACGACCTAACAAGAGCAGAAGGTAATCGAATTACAGCTATTTTAGATTACAATCGCGCCTTGGCTCGGTTACAACGAGCGGTTACCAGCAGGGCTTTAGCTGAGTAAATTCAATAAAGAACCTGTGGGATATTGCTTTTTTTGCCCCCAGATTTATTCAGGGGGCTATTTCTCCCCTAGTCAATGACCCCCAATAGTAGCAAATTCCTAAGTGGCCATGGTGACAACATGAAAAGGTTTAGTAGCTAGTTCCTGTTTTCTTAACTAATACTAAGAAATACTCACATTTACTCAAAACTTCCTGTCATCTTTTCGCTTTGTGACAAAATGCTACTAGGATTCAAAACTCAACTCAAAGTTAACAAGCAACAACGACTACTACTGGCGCAACACGCAGGAGTAGCCAGACACGCTTGGAATCAAGGTTTAGCACTTTGTCAACAGGTATTGTTACATAACAAACTTAATCCTCAAGACAAAATCAAATTTCCCACAGCTATAGATTTACATAAATGGTTAGTAGCAGCCATTAAATCTACCCTTCCTTGGTATTATGAAGTTTCTAAATGCGCCCCTCAATAGGCATTAAGATATCTGTCAGATGCCTTTAAATCCTTCTTCAAAAAAAGTAAAGGCTTTCCTAAGTTTAAGAAAAAAGGGAGACATGATTCTTTTACCTTAGATGGGGCAATAAAAACTGATTATAGAAAAATCAAAGTACCCGTAATTGGTTGGATAAAAACTTATGAAATTCTCCCGACTGGATATAAACCGAAATCTGTCACCATCAGTAAACAAGCTGATAAGTGGTTTATCTCTTGGAAACTGGAGGTGAACCCAAAGTCAACACCCAAAAATCAAGAGTTTGTAGGAGTTGACTTAGGTATAAATCATCTAGCAACATTATCAACAGGAGAAGTATTTGATGGAGTAAAAAGTTATAAAAAGTATGAATCTAAATTAGCAAGAATGCAATATTTGAACCGACATAAACTCAGAGGTTCAAATAATTATAGAAAAGCCCAAATCAAAATAGCGAGATTACACCAAAAAATAGCCAACACCAGAAAAAATACATTACATAAAATCACCACCTATATCAGCCAAAACCACGCGGTTATATAGTTGTGGCTTTGAGAGTGACAGAGATTTAAACGCGGCGATTAATTTAAAAAAAGAAGCGGTCAGATTGATCGTGTTAGCCTGTGGACTAGATAGTGCCGACACTGCTAGGGTGAAATAGGAAGAGAAAGCCAACTTCTGTTAGCATTAGTTAGCTTTTTTGGATCGGAAATCAGTTACAGTAAACATAAATAAACAAAGCCCTTTAAAATAAATGGTTGCTACACCCTTAGAGGAAATCTCTACTCAACTAGAAAGTGCCAATTTACGCGATCGCATGGTAGCCCTAGCTAGCTTGCGTCATATATCCCCGGAAGACGCAGTACCCCTAATTAAAAAAGTATTGAATGACGAATCGCTGCAACTGCGCTCTATGGCAATATTTGCCCTAGGAGTGAAACCCACAGCCGAATGTTATGAAATTTTAGTAAAAATTCTGGAAAATGACCCAGATTATGGTATACGTGCCGATGCAGCTGGAGCTTTAGGATATTTGGGTGATCCTAGAGCCCTTGAGGTACTAGCAAGGACTTTTTATGAAGATACTGACTGGCTCGTGCGCTTTAGTGCTGCTGTATCCTTGGGAAATATCAAAGATCCACGGGCCCATGATGTTTTAATTCAAGCCTTAAATAGCAGCGAAACCGTATTACAAGAAGCCGCAATTTCCGCACTAGGTGAAATACAAGATATTGATTCTGTAGATAGTATTCTGCGCTTTGCTCAGTCAGATGATTGGTTAGTGCGCCAACGCCTGGCGGAAGCCTTAGGAAATCTTCCTACTAATAAGAGTATTTCTGCTTTAAAATACTTAGAAAAAGATCGGCATCCCAACGTTGCAGAAGCGTCGAGGATTTCCCTGGGAAAGCTGGAAAAACAAACCTTAAAAGCTTAATCCCAACCCTGGGATGTGTGACCTTATTGTTGCAGGGTAATTTAATTTATGAATATTGAAGAATTTTTTGAATTGAGTGCTGGTAAATGGTTTTCTCACCGTACTAGTCACCATTTAGCCTTTAAACAATCTGAAGATGGCAAATCAGACATCTTAATTGAGAGTCTAGCCGCCGATCATCCCGAGGTGATCAAACTGTGTGAACAATACGAAATTGCCCCTAGTAAAGCCTCCTGTGGTGCCAGAGTCACCTGGAATGGTACCATGGAATGGGACGAAGAAAAACACATCGGCTCTACTGTGTTAGTTACCGTACCCGATGAGAATAATCCCCATGAAGGTAAATTACTCAGAGAAATGGGTTATGCCGAGAAAGCCCCCGTCGCTGGAACCTATAAAATGGGTAGCGATGGGGCTTTGACTCTTTTAACAGAGTATGAAACCATGTCTAGTGAAGAACGTTTATGGTTTGCTAGTCCGAATTTACGGATGCGGGTGAGTGTCCTCAAGCGTTTTGGCGGCTTTAGTATGGCTTCCTTTACGTCGGAAATCCGTATGGGTGCATCGGCTGCAAAAGCATCAGAAACAGCCAATTCCGCCTCTAGTTAGTTCTCTTACTCGTTTCTCCTTCGAGGTTATACCTTACTTACATCTTGCTTAACATTCTTGAAAAGCTTATCAAATAAGGATTTCGAGATTTGAAAAATGCAATCCTCTTGACAAAAAGTAATAGATAACCTCGAAGGACAGGGTTTAGCGGTGAGGTATTTTCAGGAGTATGTCACATTTGCAACAATTTAGCCATCATCTGGGGTAGTGGTAGGACAATAATTACTAACAATCCCATGGCCATCAATCCTAAAATGTCACGTTTATTATCCAGTTCGGTGACATCATTCAAAGCGGGTTCATCAATCAAGGGGATAAAGAATAAGATAATTGCCCACAGCAAAAATCCTGACTGCACCAAAGAAAGTAGTAGCAGTAATAAGCGAGAAATTTGACCGATGACCATGGCGGTTCTTTGCCCAAACATCGCATGGACAATGTGACCCCCATCTAATTGTCCCACGGGCATCAAATTCAAGGCTGTGACGATTAGCCCCAGAAAACCGGCTATGGCCAGGGGATGAAGGTTAATTGCTGATGTTGAGGTTAACTGGCTCCCTAATGCTAACTTAGATAGCAGTGCTAATAAAATAGAAGATTTGGGGTTGAGAGCTTCCGGGTTGAACAGTCCTGCTTGGTCAGTAAGAGGAACCAATTCCGAATTTACCAAACCCCATAATAGTATAGGTAGAGTGATGACAAAACCTGCCAATGGACCAGCAATGCTGACATCAAATAAAGCTTTGCGGTGAGGAACAGGACTACGCATTTGAATAAATGCGCCAAAGGTGCCCAAAAAGAAGGGGAGAGGTATAAAATAAGGCAGAGTCGCCCGAATTTGGTAGTACCGCGCCGTCAGATAATGACCCAGTTCGTGGATGCCCAAAATAGTCATCAGACCTAGGGAATAGGGTAATGCTTGCCAGAAAATCCTGGGGTCAGATACTAATTGTTGTGGGTCAGCCCCGGCAATGCTAGACCCTGCTAAAGTAGTAGTAATTAAAGTGGCTACTAGCAAAAATAAAGCGAATCCTGGGCGTGTGATCTTCTGTGGCTGACTAGGATTTCTAGCGGCTTGAGTGTTAGGTACAAGGACAAAGAAAGGTTTACCATTGAAACCCTCTTGGAAAATCAGTAGAAAGCGATCGCCAAATTCCGCTTCTATATTGGCCTTAATCTGCTGATAAGCTTGAGTAGGTGTAGTTCTGATCTGACCCCGACAGATAATAGCCTGGGGTTTGTACTCAATGTTGTGTATGTAGTATACAGACCAGGGAAAACAATTTCTCAGTTGAATTTCTTCGGTTGGTTCAATGGGTCGCACTGGTACTGGTTCTGCGGTAGGATGGATAGCCGATTGTGATCTAATATCTTGTTGAGTGGGTGTATTTCTGGGCTTTCTCCGCCCCCATTCCAACAACACCCAGTATAACATAACGCAGATAATTGATGGCCAAATAATCAGTGATGATGGCGGCGGTTGTTCCGTTCCATAAATCAGAGTCCATCCGCTCAAGATCAAAGCTGGACTCATTAACACC
This sequence comes from uncultured Nodularia sp., assembly GCA_903911355.1. GTDB lineage: Bacteria > Cyanobacteriota > Cyanobacteriia > Cyanobacteriales > Nostocaceae > Anabaenopsis > Anabaenopsis arnoldii. The sequence continues at coordinate 21,505 of CAIWDD010000056.1, forward strand.
AACCACAGCAACCAGACTGGAGTCTGGGTGATCTGAGCGACGCTGCGCTGCACCATCAGATAAGTAGCTATTCCCAGTAGGAGAAGGAACCAAAATGTCATGTGATTTTCAGTAATTTGGCAGAAATGTCTTACTCCCGTGTTGTCACCATAGCCTTCTCCTGGGGAGAACCTGCTGAGGAAACACACCCGGTTGACTTTGAACCCGAGTCGATAAAAGTTAACAGAACTTAATTAATTGAAAAATAAGTTCAATTCTGTCACCTAATTTTCCACACTTTCGGTTTTTATTCATGTGCGCCTTACCTCAACAGCCAAATCAGACAGCGAAGCCACCACGTCCGGTGCTAGATAGGATCTTTGCCTTCCCGCCCAATCGGGACACATTAGGGGGAACCTCTTATCTTATTGTAGGAAATGAGGGCAATATTCTCATAGATTCTCCGGCTAATGACCCCATAAATCAAGATTTTTTGCGATCGCATGGTGGCGTACGTTGGTTATTTCTGACTCATCGAGGTGCTATTGGTAAAACAGCACAAATTCAGCAAACCTTTGGTTGTGAAGTTCTGATTCAAGAGCAAGAAGCCTATTTACTACCTGGATTGACCTTGACCACCTTTACCCAGGAATTTAGACTCAATTCCACAGCTGAAGTGATTTGGACATCTGGACATTCTCCGGGTTCATCTTGTTTGTACTACAGTGATTTGGGGGGGGTGTTATTTTCCGGTCGTCATTTAGTACCTGACCCCACAGGGGAGCCAGTAGCTTTTCGCACAGCTAAAACTTTTCATTGGTCCAGACAAATTAAAAGTTGGCAATTACTCCGAGAAAGGTTCACAGCCGAAACACTCCAGTACATTTGTCCCGGTGCTAACACAGGTTTTCTCAGAGGAAAATATGTAATAGATAATGCTTACCAACGCCTTGTTAATACCTGTGTTACCATTAGTGCCGCCCCTGTCTCAAGTAACTGATAATTCACGTGTTCATTAATCAATCAGCTCCCCGACTTGTGTAAGAAATCGGGGAGCTATCTGGGAGTTTGTGTTAATTAACCCCAGTATCGACCCCAGCAAATACAGAACTTGTCTTCAATAATTCCAGCGCCCCTTGATATTGCAAATCGTCTGGGGTAGCAATTTGTGTCCGGGTAATGGATTCTTGGGAAATCACCTGATCTGGGGTAATTCCTAATTTATTAATATCCCGATGTGATGGTGTTTCGTACTTAGCAATGGTCACTGCCAAGCCAGAACCGTCGGATAATTCAAACAGAGACTGAATTAGACCCTTACCAAAAGTAGTTTCCCCCACCAAGGTAGCACGATGGTTATCTTGCAGCGCCCCGGCGAGAATCTCACTAGCACTAGCGGTACCTTGATTTACCAAAATCACCAGGGGGTCATCTGTCAAAGCCGGGCCAAAGGATTCAAAACTGCCCTGAATGCCCTGGCGATTGACGGTGTAAACTATAGTACCGGAGTTCAACCACAGACGGGCAATTTCAATTCCTGATTGTAATAACCCCCCAGGATTATTCCGCAAGTCTAAAATATAGGCAGCCGCGCCTTTTTTCTCTAGACTAGAAATAGCATGGGCTAATTCCATAGAGGCGTTAGCGTTGAATTGAGTTAGACGTAGATAGCCAATGGGGGTACCTTGGGGAGAAAAGCGTAGGTCTGCGACGACAGGATTCAGCTCAATGCGATCGCGTACTATTTTCACCTCTTGTTCTGCGCTATCATCCCGTGAAATCAAAAGTGTCACAGAACTACCAATCGGACCGCGCATTTTGGCAGCCGCCTCGTCAAGAGTTAAATTATCTGTAGAAATCCCTTCGATTTTCACAATGCGATCGCGGGGTTTAATCCCTGCTAAATCTGCTGGCGAGTTCATGATAGGAGTCACCACTTCCAGCTTACCGGTTTCGGGATTGATAGCAATTTGCAAACCTACCCCAGTCAGTTCACCAGAAGTATTCACCTGCAAACTGCGGTACTGCTCGGGGTCTAAAAACCTTGTAAACGGATCCCCCAGAGTCTGGAGCATTTTCCGAATCGCTGCATAAGCAGCTTCTGGGTTTTTTATTGGCTTCTCCAGAATCTTTTGCCGCACCCCAGACCAATTTTGATGATTAAATGTCTCATCCAGGTAATTGCGATTGACAATTCGCCAAACTTCTGAAACTAATTTCTGCTCATCCGTCAAAGCCGCCGCTGGTGGGATAAAAGCCCCCACCACCAACCAAAGAGCCACCAGCAATGAAAATCCCAGCCGAAAAACCTGTTTTTGCATGAACCCCATTTTCAAAATCCACCTGCTCCCAAATTTGCCCAACAATACTGAGGAAAAATGCCTATTTACCTCATCCTTGATGAAATCTATCTCTCAACTATGTTACTTTTTTTATAGAAGTGGTGCATTCCTCTCATCAAGCTGTTGCTATGACTGAGGGGCTGCATTCCACCCAGGAAACGATAAGATCGACTTGGTGGCGAGCATTTGTGGTGTTAGCTTGCCAAGAGAACGCAATATATTCCATATTTACAGAGTGTTAAGTTTTCCAAAAATTCTGATCACTCTGCTCAAAGCCAAAGTAACTCCTCTTTGTGAAAATCCCAAAATAGTTAATTGGGAGATTAATCAACCGCAACCGATTTTTAGGAACTTGAGATTGTATGGCCAACGTTTATGACTGGTTTGAGGAACGCCTAGAACTTCAGGCCCTCGCTGATGACGTCACTAGCAAGTATGTCCCTCCCCATGTCAATATCTTTTATTGCTTGGGCGGAATTACCCTGGTTTGCTTTCTGATTCAGTTCGCCACTGGATTTGCGATGACGTTCTACTACAAGCCCACTGTAACTGAAGCTTATGCCTCGGTACAGTACATTATGAATGAGGTCAATTTCGGTTGGCTGATTCGCTCCATCCATCGCTGGTCTGCCAGCATGATGGTGTTAATGATGATTCTGCACGTCTTCCGAGTATACCTCACCGGTGGTTTCAAAAAGCCCCGGGAATTAACTTGGGTCAGCGGTGTGATTCTAGCAGTCATCACTGTTTCTTTTGGTGTGACAGGCTACTCCCTACCTTGGGACCAAGTTGGTTACTGGGCCGTAAAAATCGTCAGCGGCGTACCAGAAGCAATTCCGGTAGTTGGCGTTTTTATTTCTGATATGTTACGCGGTGGTTCTAGTGTTGGTCAAGCAACCCTGACTCGCTACTATAGCGCTCACACCTTTATACTGCCTTGGTTAATTGCGGTGTTCATGCTGTTCCACTTCTTGATGATCCGCAAGCAAGGTATTTCCGGTCCTTTGTAATCCATTAAAGCCACAATGGGAAAAGGCGACAGCTTTGAGTTCCCAGATGCAAATGTTTGTTTTAAACTTATGAGAAATCAGCAATTCATCACTCATAAGCGACAATAAAAACAAAGATTTGTATTTGAAGCTCAAAGCTATAGATACCCCCCCTTAGGGTAAGCCTCATAGCTCATGGCTTTTACAAATGCTTTAACTGAATTTGAGCAGGAGAGCGTATTTAAATATGTCAACGCAGAAAAAACCCGATCTGAGTGATCCTCAGTTAAGAGCTAAACTCGCCAAAGGCATGGGTCATAACTACTATGGTGAACCCGCTTGGCCTAATGACCTACTGTATGTATTTCCCATTGTGATTATGGGTTCATTTGCTTGTATTGTGGCTCTAGCTGTGCTAGATCCAGCAATGACAGGTGAACCAGCTAATCCTTTCGCCACCCCCCTGGAAATTCTACCAGAGTGGTATTTGTATCCTGTATTCCAGATTTTGCGATCGCTTCCTAACAAACTTTTAGGAGTGTTAGCAATGGCTGCTGTACCCCTGGGGTTAATCCTCGTTCCCTTTATTGAGAACGTGAACAAATTCCAAAATCCCTTCCGTCGTCCAGTTGCAACTACAGTGTTCCTCTTTGGTACATTAGTAACTGTATGGTTAGGTATTGGTGCTGCTTTACCATTAGACAAATCTTTGACATTGGGATTGTTCTAAACTAAGTAGCAGAACTTCTTTGACACCTGTAGTTTGAAGATCATCCTCCAAAATTAGCATTTGATATTCACAACTGCTGAACCGCTCAAATTTGATTTGACAGATGCTGGTAATTCTGGCAGATGTGATTTTGAAACTTACAGGTGTCAACTAAAAATTACGCGCCAAACAGCTGATGGGCGAGGCGATATCAAAGTAACTAGGACTGCGATCGCTGCTTGAACCCAGAATCAATCCCCCGTCATTTATGCGGGGGAGTGCGTCCATGAAATTATATTTAAGTCAAGGTCAATGCTTAGCATAGTGCAGCAAGACCATCTGGCGGTAAAGAGCGAACTCAAGCTCCTAAACTACGTACAACAATGGTTTGAGCAATTTTGTCTCACATATTTGTCTCAATTGGGCTGGTCACAAAGCCAACTTTATCGCCTCAACTTAGCATTAGCAGAGGGTTTTACCAATGCAGTTCGTCACGCCCATAGTGCTTTACCACCAGAAACTACCATCGAAATTGAAGTGAGTCTATGGATTGACAGACTGGAAGTGAGAATTTGGGATCAAGGAAAACCTTTCAATCCTGATGCGATCGCGGAACCACAGCCGGGTACACTCCAAGTAGGTGGATATGGATGGTTTCTGCTGAGAAGATTGGCTGACCATGTTGTCTACGAACGCAGTGCTGATGGTAAAAATTGTTTATTAATACTCAAATACGCCAGAGAAAACTAGATATTTTTACCCTGGAATCGGGTATAAGCCCATAGTAGCAAAACTCAATTAATATTTCTTGACCTTTGGTGGTTGACCGTGGGTTTTTGACCCGGCATTAAAATCGCTATCCTAGAGGGAGAGCAAGAAAATAATTGCAAAAATGAGCCTTAAATCTTTGGAATTGAGTCTGGAAAAACTGCGACCTTGGCTGACTATGTTAGCAGTTTTCTGGTTGCTAGCATCACTAGGCTTAGGTTGGCTGGTAAATTCGTTGTTAATTATCTTTGGTTTGCTGTTATTTACACCCGTTGTCGCCTTCTTCGCCTTGCGCTGGTGGCTACAACGCAATTTAGTAACTGACCAATGTCCCGTCTGTAATTATGAATTTTCAGGTTTAAATAACACTCAGGTGCAGTGTCCTAATTGTGGAGAGCAATTGTCAGTAAAACAAGGACATTTTCAGCGCTTCACACCAGAAGGTACAATTGATATTCAAGCGATCGAAGTCCCAACTAAATCACTCAAAGAACAAAAGTAACCCAGATGGACACCCTATAAAAACTTTACCAGTAAATTAAGTCAAAATTTTCACTCTCAAAAGTTATGTTACAACCACAACATAACTTTTATTTTTACACTGGTAAAACTGGAACTTGAAGCAAATCTAATCCCCGTGTAAAAATTTCATCAATGGGTAACATTTGCCCATCAGTAGTCATAAACTTATGGTCTTTTGTCGCCCGGATAATTGAACCATCTGCTAAAGAATATTCAAATAGTTCTTGTTCTCCCCGATCATGCCACTGTAGAATAGGTTGGGTATAAACATTGCCATTTTTATCAACACTATAAACATGACATTCCACAGACTTGTGGACAATTTGCCCAATGGGAATCAAGCCATATTCCACCGTTAAAACCTGCGTATCATAGCTCAAACAATATTCGGCAAAGTTTAACATTTGATCAAACAATTCCTCAGCTACCTGTTTTTTTACCCCATTCTTCGCCGCACCGTCAACAAACTTTTCCCGCTGCTTTTGCATTTCTGCAACCTTCTTTTTACCCATAGCGCGACGTAATAAGTCAGCTTGTCCTAGGGAATATCCAGCCATATCTTGAGCAATTTTCATAATTTGCTCTTGATAAACCATAATTCCATAGGTTTCATTCAGTATGGGTTCAAGAAGAGAATTTTGGTAATCAATCACCTCGCGCCCATGTTTACGGTTAATAAACTTAGGAATGAGTCCCGCATCTAGGGGGCCGGGTCGATAGAGTGCCAAAATAGAAGAAATATCTTCAATATTGGAAGGCTTTAAATCTCTGACTATCTGACGCATCCCCGAAGATTCTAACTGAAATATTCCTTCTAAATCCCCAGCTTCTAAAAGTTCATAGGATTTTTTCACATCTTTGGGTAAAGTTGTATGTTCACCCTTAGCTAATATTTTTTGAGATTTTCTTTCCTGACGTGTAATTTCATCTGGGTCAATGCGATAACCTCTGCTTTGTTCAATTAAATCAATTGTTTTTTGAATCAGGGTTAAGTTACGTAACCCGAGAAAATCCATTTTTAACAAACCCAGTGATTCCAAGTCTTCCATAAAATATTGGGTAATCACCGCACCATCATTATTTCTTTGCAGTGGCACAATTTCATCTAAGGGGTCAGCAGAAATCACCACCCCAGCAGCGTGGACACCAAAAGTTTTATTAGTTCCTTCAATTCGCATGGCCATATCAACCCAATGGCGGACTTGCGGATCATTATCGTATTTTTCCTTAAACTCTGGTGCTGGGGTTTCGTCGGAAATCATCACTTTGAGTTTAGTGGGTTTACCCCGGACTACGGGAATTAATTTCGCCATTTTGTCTGATTCCCCATAGGGAATATTCAACACTCTAGCGACATCTTTTAAAACTGATTTAGAGGTGAGGCGGTTGAAAGTAATAATTTGAGCAACTCTATCTTTACCATATTTTTCAGTTACATATTCAATCACTTGGTCACGTTTTTCAATGCAAAAATCTGTATCAATATCAGGCATTGATTTACGTTCGGGGTTCAAGAATCGCTCAAATAATAAACCATGGTGTACCGGGTCTATATTAGTAATTCGCATGGCATAAGCCACCAAAGAACCAGCAGCAGAACCACGACCAGGACCTACAGGAATGTTATTATCTCTGGCAAATTTGATGTAATCCCAAACTACTAAAAAGTAGGTAGAAAACCCCATGGTCTGGAGCATTTTTAATTCATATTCTAATCTTTCTCTATATACTGGCTCAACTTCATTGCGGGATTTGCGGTTTAACCTTTCTAATAGTCCTTGCCAAGCTACTTCTTCAGCGTAAGTGTCGGGAGTATGACCTGAAGGTATGTATGGTGTGGGAATCTGAGGTTCACCCATAATATTATAAACTCCCACTTTATCGGCAATTTCTGTAGTGGTGCTGATAGCTTCAGCAATGACATCATCTGGTAAATGGTCACGGAATAACAGTTTCATTTCTGCTGCGGATTTCAGGTATTCTGTACCGCTATAACGCATCCGTTTATCTTCACTAATTAGCTGTCCAGTTTGAATACATAGTAAAGCGTCATGTGCTTCCACATCAAAACAAGATATAAAATGAGAATCGTTAGTCGCAATAAATTTAATTCCTAATTCCCGCGCAATTTTAACAATTTCTACATTTACAATCCGGTCTTCTTGAGAGCCGTGGTCTTGAATTTCTAAATAGTAATCATCCCCCAATAATTCTTGATACCACTTGGCAATTTTCCGGGCTATCTCTGGTCTACCACTGAGAATTGCTTGGGGTATTTCTCCACCTAAACAAGCACTAGTGACGATTAAACCTTCACGATATTGTTTGAGTAGATCTTTATTAATACAAGGACGAGAAAAAATTCCCTTACCTTGTACCCCTTCCAGGTGGGAAATTGTGGTAATTTTAACTAAGTTTTTGTAACCTTGAGTATTTTTAGCTAAAACAACTTGATGATATTTGGGGCGGCGTTCTTGTTTGGTAATATCGCCGTTGATGATATACATTTCGTTGCCAATAATTGGCTTAATGTTTTTACTCCGGCAGATTTTAATCAATTCTACAGCACCATACATGACACCATGATCAGTCAGGGCGATCGCTTTCATCCCCAGAGCGATGGCTTGATCGACTAACTCCGGTAGCTGACTGGCTCCATCGAGCAAACTATAGTCGCTGTGAATATGTAATGGTACAAAGGACATATAAGTCTCCAAGCAGAAGCTGATAGTACTGCAATATACCATTTAATTTCGATTTACCAGACTAGCCAGTGTAGCTAACTCTTGGACTGCAATCGATTTAGGCAAATGCAGCTGATAAGAGTGGGATTTTCACTGTAAAAGTTGCTCCTTGTCCTTCCCCCCCACTCTCTGCATGGACAGTACCGCCATGCAATTCTACTAAATGACGTACGATTGCTAGGCCTAAACCTAAGCCGCCATAGGAGCGAGTACTAGAACTATCCGCCTGGAGGAAGCGGTCAAAAACATAAGGAAGAAACTCGGGCTTAATACCAATACCCGTATCCCGGACTTGAATTTGAGCATAACTAGTAATTGTTTCGGGTAAGCCTTGGTGATTATCAATACTCTGGGAAACTTGAACTTCTACCCTACCCCCTGTAGGAGTAAACTTGATGGCATTAGATAGTAAATTCCAGATCATCTGTTGTAAACGATCCGGATCACCGGCAACTAAAAATCTACAATGATTATGGTCTATTCCCTGGGGAGGAATCACGGAAAATCTCAAATCAATTTCCTTAGCTTGGGCGGCTAACTGGACCGTTGTCATCGCCGACTCAATTAGGGGAACCAAATCGTAACTACAAACATTGAGATACAACTGTCCCCTAATCATGCTGGAAATATCTAGCAAATCTTCTATAACCTGGGCTTGTGTCCTAGCATTGCGCTCAATAGTTTCCATGGCCTTAGCCATTTGAGTGTCACTCAGTTTGCGAGCTCGCAGCAGTTGCACCCAACCGAGAATAGCATTCAGGGGCGATCGCAATTCATGGGATAATATACCCAGAAATTCATCCTTCATGCGGTTGGCTTGTTGCAGTTGCTCTGTTTGCAGTTGCAGAGAAGCAATTAACCTCGCCCGTTCCATGGCCACCGCTATTTGGTCACAAACTGCTTGCATCATCGCCCTTTGATTCTCACTAAAACAAGAGCAACTGCGGCTACCAAAACAAAGAGTACCCAAAACCCGTTCTGATGCTATTAATGGGTAACTATAACAAGCCTTCACCCCTAAATTCCGAATTAATTCTGTTTTTGGGTCAGTGGATTCCTGAACATTTTCTACATAAATAGGACGGCGTTCTTGGGCGACAGTACCGCACACCGATTGACCCAACGGTAACCACTCATATTTTTTAGCCACCTCCTCAGAACAGCCTGTAAAAGATGCAAGGCGAATCACCTGATGGTTCTCCTCAACTAAATAGTTAAAGTAAACATCCAAACCAATCTGCTGCGCCAGTTTTTGGTAGAAGCTGTCAATTAATGCTACTGGTTCCTGACTAGATAACAAATCACTGGCTGTGTTAAACAGCAACTGTAACCTTTTGTAACTTAATGCTTGGGCCTTTTCAATTTCCTTAAGATTGGTAATATCTTGAAAGCCTGCTACACAGGTAGCTGAATGACCGTGCATTGCTGGTATAGTATCACCAAATATCAGTACAGAGCGCACAAGGTCGCCAGTGTGCCAGTTTATTTCTAATCCATCTAAACGTTCTCCCCTGGCTACCCGCGCCCTGGGTATTTGCTCCTTAGGGATGCGATTTCCTGCCGCATCTGTGCAATAGTATGTAGTGTCATACTCTTCTACTGGTACACCTTTGGGAAACTCACCCCCTGCTAATTCATCAGCAGCTTGATTAGTAAAGGTTACCCGCCCCGTTTCAGGTTCAACAAACAGTAATGGTAGAGGCATCAGATTTAAGACTTCTTCGAGCCATTTTTGCTCATTGTGAACTGCTTCCTCTATCTGCTTACGCTCTGTAATATCCAAAAATGCCCCAACACTACCTCTACTGTTACCCTGTTCATCAAATAACGGGGCGACGTACTGCAACAACTTGACAAGTTTGCCATCTTTATGTATTACCTCAATTTCCGAGTCTAAAACTGTCACACCATGAGCAGCAGAATATCGCATAGGTAACTCTTCTGGTGATAGTTTTTTACCGTCGCGGTAAACTTGAAATTCTGCCGGCTGTTCTTCACTGGGGATACTCATAGCACCATATTCACCCGGTGATATCCCCAATTGTTGAGCAAGACAGGGGTTAATTGTCACAGTTTTGCACTCTGCATCTTCAGCAATACCGATACCAATAGGGATAACCTGAAATAAAGTTTGTAATTCGCTGATCCGACGTTGTAAATCTTTATTAAGCTGTAGTATCTGTTCTCTTGCTTCCTGGCGTTCGCTTAAGTCCAGAATAAACGCCACTGATTCTTGTCGGTTCTGTGCGAGCAACACGTAACCCACTAAAACCGGAATCCGCCGACCATCTTTGTGAATGTATTCTTTTTCATAGGGGGTACAAGCACCCCTGGGATTTTCCTGGGCTTCGGCGATACCTTGAATATCTAAATGCAAATACTCTGGTGGTGTGATATTCCGCCAATTTAATTTACCTGTGAATAAATCCTCACGGCTGTAGCCAATCATCTGTAGAAATGCATCATTGGCTTGGTGAATACCACCATAGACATCACCAAACTTAATACCAATGATGTTAGCATCTACAAAAGTTCTCAGCTTTTCTTCCTGTGCTCTGAGTTGTTCTTGCGTTTCGTCCCGTTGACGTTCAATACGTGATATTACTGCTGCAGTTTGCCAAATCAAAATCGCAAAAATCACTATTAAGATGATGGCAAATAAGGATATAGCAAAAACAGAACTGTATTTCCCTGCTAATTGACCATGGAGGATAAACCAGCCTATCACTAATGGCAGAGCTATAGCTGCCGGTAACAAACGACGCGCCATCAACCCGCCATAGGTATCACTCATTACTACTGCCATAAATGCCTGATCTGGACTTGCCCAGAGAATGCCTATACAAAGTACAATGAACTTTACGCCTGTATGTAATCCCATTGATGTTGTATATGATGGTGTGGTGGGAAACAATCCTACTTGATACATATAACCGATAAGTACCTGTGCAGAAATCACTAGTACTATCAGGGTAAAAAGTTGAATGTACCAAAAATTAAGCTGATTTGCCGATGGCGATCGGGTGGTGTTAGCCATATGAGCGGAAATTTCTAGAGCTATACCCAGAAATATAAAGTTTAAGGCACTCTCAAACCCCATTCGCCCCGGAGGGGATGTTAATACTGCAGTTGCTTGCTCCTGGAATAGTAATTCATCAATACCAAAATTCCAGCCGAATAAATACTGAGCGAGGGTGAGTAACCCTATCAAGGTAACAGATGCTGCACAAATTCGCGAGCAGGATAAGTAAGGGATAGTAGAATGACTTTTTCTGCTGAGTTTTATTTGCGACATCCACAAAGATATACCAGATAGCACAAAGCATAAAGCTGTATTAGGCTTCATTGTCACGAGACTGGTGTTACCGCAGGTTTTAATCAATTCAATGTCAAACAACCAGCCAAACAGCACCAGAACACCGACTAATATTGTGATTATACTTGCAACTTGTACCACTCGTAAGCTATGTAAGCTTGGCAGTTGCAAGCGGTTAAAATTTAACATTGAATTTTTACCACCCAACTGTATACCTTAGTCACTCTACTTTGTTTAAAGAAATAAAACCTGACCTATATAACCAGAAAATTTCTAGTTAGGCTATATACTCTTGAGATATTTTTTATCTATCTATAGGCATATTTTTCGGATTACACAATCTACATTAGAAAAGAATAGATACAAAAACATCTATCTTGAAACATAATTTTAAAACATAAAATCATGAGAAAATATGCCCTCGGCCTGTTGTGAGAAGTCAGGGATTCACTGATATGTTATTTCTGGTCTAATTATTTAGTATTAATAAACACTTTATATAGCACTACGCATACACGTTAGGACATCATAATTGTGGTTTTAAGGGAACAGGGAATGGGGAATGGGGAACAACAAGCAGGGAAATGTCGTAACACTTGTGGTTACTGCTATATATGTCTGTGATCAATAAATAGGGGCAATTGATTAATTGCCCCTGGAAGTATATTATTAATTTAATTTTGGCGTTTCTAGGTCTTTAGCTACATAAGGGCGTGTTTTTGCAAATCCTCTAGTGAGCAGACTTCCAAAGCTCTAGAATGGGTAGCGCCAAGCACAACAGGGGGAGCGACACCAGCATCTAAAGCTTCTTGCCAACGGGCCGCACATAAACACCAGCGATCGCCTGGTCGTAGTCCAGGAAAATTAAATTCGGGAACGGCTGTACTCAAGTCATTCCCATGGGATTTAGTAAACTCGAGAAATTCTGCTGTAACTTGGGCGCAAACAACATGCATCCCAAAATCCTGACCACCTGTATGACAAAAGCCATCGCGGTAATAGCCAGTCATGGGAGATGTACAGCAACTCTCCAGGTTAGTTCCTAGTACGTTTTTTGCCTGTGCCATAGTCAATTTTCAATTTTTGTAGTAATTTGTAGTAATTTTCAGATTAAGACTCCCGTAATACATATCCCACGCCGCGCACTGTTTGAATCAGACGTTTATGAGTGTCACATTCAATTTTCAGGCGTAAGTAGCGAATGTACACCTCTATAACATTGGACTCACCCATAAAATTGTAACCCCAAACATTTTCTAAAATTTGTTCGCGGGTTAATACCTCGCGGGGGTGTTCCATTAAAAATTTTAATAGTTCAAATTCTTTCATTGTCAACTCAATTGGCCGTCCGTTATGTATAGCGCGACGGGTGGCGACATCTAAAACCAAATCCCCAAAACGTAACTGTTCTGTGGTTTCAACATCAGGCTTTAAATACAGGCGAATTAAGTTTAAAAAGTCTTCTGGGCGGTAAGGCTTGAGGACATAATCATCAGCCCCAGCTTCTAAACAAGCCACCCGGTCATCTACTGTATCCCGGGCCATGAGCATCAATACAGGGGCGCACATCCCGGCATTTCTGAGTTTTTTACACAACAAGAGTCCTGATTCTCCTGAGAGCATCCGGTCTACAACAATTAAAGCAGGTGGCCGATGGCTTTGCCCACTAGAGGCATCGCGGCAGTATTGTAAACCGCTAGCCGCATCATGGGCTAAAATCGCTTCATAGCCGGCTTCTCGCAAATCAAAGCCTAACTGATTTGCCAGACTCTCATCGGTTTCAATCACCAGAACACAGGGATTGTGAGCAATTGTCATCATTAGTTAGTAGGAATCTTGGATGGGAAATTTGAGATTTCTCAGAGATTGGGACACAGACTGAATCAAGAAAATAATTATCACAGGGGTAATTAAGATAGATGCAATTTTTCTCCCTGATTACTCGTGGCAGATGATTCCTAGTAATTTATGGTTACTAAGGGATCTCTACCGATGTCGGTTTGGCGATATGTGGTAGACCCCAACCGAGCTTTTCTCGCAAGATGCGGAAAAATTCCGGCGGTTGCAGACGAATGAATCGGACACTGTAGCGCGATCGCTCTAAACATACCCGATCTTCTGGGAAGATATAACATCCCCCATTACCATCAACTACCATCACCAGCCGGGGAATATTCACCGGATAAATATTGACTGTTTCCGTATCTGGAAATACCAATGCCCTAGAAGCCAGGGAGTGAGGGCAAATGGGTACTAACTGCAAGACAGGTACACCAGGAGTGATGACTGGACCCCCGGCACTTAATGAATAAGCAGTGGAACCCGTGGGGGTAGAAACTATGATACCATCTGCCGCAATATCCACTGGTGCGTGTCGCCCCACAGCAATTTCAAAATGGCACATAGAGGTTAAGGGTTCTCGATGCAAAACCATTTCATTTAAGCAGAGGGCTTCCCACAGCACGGACTCACCGCGAAACACCTTCACAGTGAGCATGGCTTGTTCTTCGATGTCAAAATCACCCGCCATCGCTTGCTCTATAGCTTGAGGGAGTTGATTAACATAAGTTTCCGTCAAAAATCCCATATGACCGGTATTCACCGTTAACAGGGGAATACCAGTAGGGGCGACCTGACGGGAAGCTGCTAAAACAGTGCCATCTCCCCCTAGTACCACAGCGAAACTCATTTCCGAGTCGAAACCGGGGGGAGTTAGTCCGTCAATGGGGGTGTGGCACACAGGACTCTCTGGACTAGAGTAGCCCAATATACCACCCATACTTGTGGTGGTAATTACATCCCAACCAGCGGTGGTAAGTTTGTCTTGCAGTTCCATAGCGATGCGACTCGCTATCGGTTTAACGTTATTGTAAATAATGCCTGCTTTCGGCACACTCAAATATCCAAGTTTTGGCGATGCTTTTTACTTCTGTCATCCTGACATATTTTGGACCCTGTAGTCATTACTCTCTCAAAAGATCACCATGAATCACTAATGACCAGGAACTAATCATTTTATTGACTATTAACTTTGGAAGACTGCTTAAATGGAGTCTTTTTAGATTTCTCTTTTTTCTGTTTCGATTTATTTTTCTCGTAGTCTAGCTCTTTGAGCTTCTTCATAATGCGACTGAAATAATCTTGCAGGTAGCTTTCCAGAGTTGTGGTTTGTTCTTTGTCTAATCCCAAGAGTTGGTAAACATCATCCATGGGAGCATTTAACGGTTTACCACTGGCTAAGACTTCTGTAAATTCCAGCCTGTCTGCAACGTTCCACCCCCACTGAAAGAAGCGGATAACTCGCCGCACTGTACGCAACAGGTTAATTGGCATTTTGGTGATTCTGGCTTCTTTCCCAGATAAACGCTCACACAGGTTAATAATTTCCTCAGCGCTCCAAGGGCGAGTACCCACCACCGGGAAAGCTTGTTTGTGCGTTTCTGGCACACTCAAACTGCGAATAGCAAATTTAGCGATGTCTTGAGTATCCATATAAGCCACTGGGGAAGAATTACCAGTTACCCAAACTGGTTGATTTTCCAAAATGGGGATACCATATTGACCGATTAGCCCTTGCATAAAGCCAGCTAGCCGCAAAATTGTGTAGTTTATACCAGACTCAGCTAAAAACAGTTCTGTACACCGCTTAATTTCCATCAGTGGTACTTCTGGATACTGGTCTGCATCAAGAATAGAAAAGAATATAAAACGTTCTACACCGGCAGTTTTTGCGGCTTGAATTAATGCGACCTTACCATCCCAATCCACTTGTTTAATAGTCAGTGAATCTGTAGCACGAGATGTTGCAGCATCAATGACCGCCGTTACACCCTCCATCGCTCCTGTGAGGCTTTGGGGCTTACACAAATCCCCTTTGACTAATTCAGCACCCCATTCTTTGAGAAATGCAGCTCTTTTGGGACTCCGCACCAGACAGCGTACTTTATGCCCCTCATCGATCGCACGACGAGCCACTTGTCTTCCTAATGTGCCAGTGGCACCGACAATTAATAAAGTCATGAGGTTAGTAATAAATTTTTAACTTTTATGAAATGAATCTTAACAGAATTAGCTGTCTAAACAAAAGTTTACATTATTTTCATTAATCTTTTGAATCTTGGCAGGTCTGGGAAGCGGGAAACAAGAGAAGTTAATTTTATGTCTCGGTCTCGGTTCCCAGCCCCCATCCTGGGAGGATTATTCCTCTGCGCCCTGAATTTTCAGTAATAAAGCACCTAAGGCCCAACCCACGAAGATTAAACCGAAAGACAACAGCGCTGCATTCAGAAGTTCGCCGCTCATGATTGTGATTCTCCTTTACGAATGGTTGATGTTCAGTTTTGCTAAAGGAAAACCTTGAGATTTCCTCTTAACTGGGCTGCTTTGACTAGATTGAGTCATGACTCCAATCTAATTTTCACCAGTTCCATGACAAAATGCTCACAATTGTTCACATTTTTTTGGCTTTTACTCAGAAGTATCGCCACTATGCTAGTCCACCAGTTGACACCACCAAGGCATAGTCCTGAGGCATATTCGGTTAAACTAGCTCTACCAGAAGCGCTATGAAGGCTTCTTTTTCATGAGACCTGTGTAAATAATTCTAAACCAGTTTGATGCTCAATCCCTAATTTTCCCTTTGACAAGTTCCTAGATGGCAGTTTTATTCAATATATCTTTGTATTAAATGAATCAAATCAAAACAGTGAAATTATCAAATATAAATCCCCCGCGTTTGGCGTTAACACTGGGAGACCCCGCTGGAATCGGACCAGAGGTAATTTTAAAGGCTTTGGCTGATATATCTATTCGTCAAAAATATGACGTGACAGTTGTGGGTAATAGAGATTTATTGTTAGGGGTCTATGAACGACTCAATACAATTGATTTAGCCCATCCAGACCAGTTACAAGTGCTGGATGTGCCATTAGATAGGGAAATTACAGAGAATATTATTCTTGGTCAGGGTAATGCTGCTAGTGGTGCGGCTAGTTTTACCTATATGGAAGAAGCGATCGCCAGCACATTGTCGGGTAATTTTGATGCTATTGTCACAGGACCTGTGGCTAAATCTGCTTGGAAGTTAGCAGGTTACAATTATCCCGGACAAACCGAACTTCTAGCCGCAAAAGCTGGGGTTGACCGCTTCGGGATGTTATTTGTGGCCCGCTCTCCTCACACTGCTTGGACACTCCGCACTTTACTAGCTACCACACACATTCCCTTAAGTCAAGTAGCCCCTACACTCACACCAAAATTATTGACAGAAAAATTAGATTTACTGGTGGAGTGTTTAGAACAGGATTTTGGCTTAAAAAGTGGCAGAATAGCGATCGCCGGTTTAAACCCCCACAGTGGCGAAGAAGGACAACTAGGAACTGAAGAACAAGACTGGTTAATTCCCTGGTTAGAACAAGAACGACAAAATCGCCCCCATTGGCAGTTAGAAGGACCCATACCACCAGATACCATGTGGGTTAAGCCGGGTCTTGCTTGGTATGGTCATACTTCGGTGTACAATCCCGCCGATGCTTATTTGGCACTTTACCACGACCAGGGCTTAATTCCAGTTAAGTTGATGGCTTTTGACCGCGCCGTTAACACTTCCATTGGGTTACCTTTTGTCCGCACTTCTCCGGATCATGGCACAGCATTTGACATTGCAGGAAAGGGAATTGCTGATGCTACAAGTATGAAAGCAGCTATAGAGTTAGCGGCAGAATTAGTTATCACCCGTAAACCATAGATTATTATCTATGGTTTAGTCATAAACAATTGATTGTATAAGAATTAATTAGAGTAAAGATTATAGATTAGTCTAATTATGTAATTCCTTTTTGGCCAGAAAAAAGGTAAGCTAGAAAAATTAAAGAAAAATAAATTTATCATTCGCCAAATAAGTAGCTAACTGGCAGCCAGAGGAAATTATCTCTAGTGCCTAGCTAATTTATACCATCAATAAAGAGGTTAATTTCATGATTCAGTTTCTCATAGGGACTGTTTGGCTAGTCCCTTGCTATGCATTTATCGGTGGACTTTTAGCCATTCCTTGGTCACCGGGAGTCATTAAGAAAACCGGCTCAAGACCAGCAGGTTATGTCAATTTATTCATGACATTTTTGTCATTACTTCATAGTGTCTTTGCTTTTATATTTATCTGGAATCAACCCCCCCAAGAAATATTTATTCCTTGGCTATCCACCGCGGGTTTAAACCTCACCATTACCTTAGAAATTTCTGCAGTTAGTGTAGGTGCAATGGTGGTAATCACTGGATTAAATTTATTAGCACAAATTTTTGCAGTTGGTTACATGGAAATGGATTGGGGTTGGGGGCGCTTCTATTCTTTATTGGGATTGTTTGAAGCGGGATTATCTGCCCTAACTTTGTGCAATGATCTGTTTTTCAGCTATGTAATTTTGGAAATTCTCACACTAGGAACCTATCTCTTAGTAGGGTTATGGTTTAGTCAACCCTTGGTAGTTACCGGTGCTAGAGATGCTTTCCTCACCAAGCGGGTAGGAGACTTATTCTTACTCATGGGAGTCTTGGGTTTATGGACTTTATCAGGGACATGGGACTATACAGAGTTAGCAGCATGGGCGAGTAATGCTGAAGTAAATCCCACGGTCATCACATTAGTAGGTTTAGCATTAGTTGCTGGACCTATGGGTAAATGCGCTCAATTTCCCCTGCATTTATGGTTAGATGAAGCCATGGAAGGACCTGTTCCCAGTACAATTTTACGTAACTCGGTAGTGGTTGCTAGCGGTGCCTGGGTATTAATTAAACTCCAACCTGTATTAAGTTTATCCCCTGTGGTTTCATGGTTTATTGTCGCCATCGGTGTAGTTACTGCTGTAGGTGCATCCTTAATTGCGATCGCTCAAGTTGACGTTAAACGCTGCTTATCTTATTCTGTGAGTGCTTACATGGGCTTAGTGTTTATTGCTGTAGGCACGCAACAAGATGAGACAGCATTATTACTGGTACTTGCCCATGCTTTAGCATCTGCATTATTAGTCATGAGCACCGGGGGTATTGTCTGGAATAGTATCACCCAAGATGTTACTCAACTAGGTGGCCTGTGGACACGTCGCCCTATTTCCGGGTTAGCTTTTATCGTCGGTACTTTGGGATTAATTGCTTTTCCCCCCCTAGGTGGCTTTTGGGCTTTAGTGAAATTAGCTGATGGACTGTGGGAAAATTACCCCTGGTTAGTGGGAATTATTCTCATAGTCAACACCTTAACAGCCATCAGTTTAACGAGAGAATTTAGCTTAATTTTTGGTGGTCAAGCTAAACCAATGAGTGAGCGATCGCCCGAAGTTCATTGGCCGATGATCATGCCCATGGTGATCTTATTTGGCGTAGTCCTGCATTTGCCTTTAGTTTTGCAAAGCTTATCAATATTACCTAGTTGGGCAACCCTAAATAAAGATTTAGTACTATTACTGATTTGGTCTAGTATTTTTGGTTGTAGCATTAGCGCCGTCATTTATTTAGGTAACATTCCCAAACCAATTCGCCTACCTTGGCAACCTTTACAAGACTTATTAGCCTACGACTTCTACACACCCAAAATCTATCGTATGACCATCATTTTCAGCGTTGACCAACTTTCTAAATTCGCTGATATGATTGACCGCTTCATAGTTGATGGTATCGTCAATTTCGTCGGTTTATTTTCCCTGTTAGGCGGCGAAGGACTGAAATACAGCACCACTGGACAGACCCAGTTTTATAACTTCACTGTACTGTTAGGAGTCAGCATTTTCTGTGTATGGATAACCTGGCCTTTCTGGAAAGTACAGTTTTTAAGTTTGATGTTTTAACGCCTCAACCGTAAATCAACACCAAGGAAAACATCGGGACTATATCATATGTTGAGTTTTCTCATTTGGATACCAATTATTAGCGCCGTAATTATTGGTTTTTTACCTCATAAACTGGTTTCCCCTAGTCGCATTCGCCTAGTATCTTTAACCGTAGCCGCCATAGTCTTAGGCTGGAACTTGTTGATTTTAGTTAAATTCGACCCCAGCAACTCTGGAATGCAATTTCAAGAATATCTCCCCTGGAATGAAACCTTGGGTTTGAGTTATCAACTGGGAGTTGATGGCTTATCAATTTTAATGTTGATACTCAATAGTTTACTTACCTGGATAGCCATTTACAGCAGTGACAAAGAAACTCAACGCCCCCAACTATTTTACCCCCTGATTTTATTCGTGAGTGGGGGTGTTGCTGGTGCATTCTTAGCAGAAAACCTGCTGTTATTCTTCCTATTCTACGAACTAGAATTAATCCCCTTTTACCTCTTAATTTCCATTTGGGGAGGAGAAAAACGCACTTATGCTGGGATCAAATTCTTAATTTACACTGCTGTTTCCGGTGCTTTGATTTTAGCCAGCTTCCTAGGAATGGTATTCCTCAGTGGAGGTACTAGCTTTGCTTGGGATAGTTTATCTATTCAAAACATCGCCCCAGCTGCGCAACTTCTCCTTCTAGGAGGAATTATTTTAGGCTTCGGAATTAAAATTCCTCTAGTTCCCTTCCATACTTGGTTACCTGATGCTTATGTAGAAGCTTCCGCACCCATTGCTATTTTATTAGGCGGCGTTTTAGCTAAGTTGGGAACCTATGGACTGTTACGCTTTGGGATGGGACTGTTTCCCCAAGCTTGGAGTGTGGTAGCGCCAACCTTGGCTTTTTGGGGAGCTATTAGTGCAATTTATGCCGCTGTAATTGCGATCGCCCAAAAAGATATCAAACGCATGGTAGCATATAGTTCCATCGGTCACATGGGTTATATCTTGTTAGCCAGCGCCTCTAGCACAGCCTTAGCCCTGGTGGGTGCTGTGGCTCAAATGTTCAGCCATGGTTTAATTCTGGCAATTCTTTTTCACCTAGTCGGGGTAGTAGAAGTCAAAGTTGGTACAAGGGAATTAGAAAAACTCAACGGTTTAATGAGTCCTATCCGCGGTTTACCCTTTATTAGCGCCCTACTAGTTCTCAGTGGTATGGCCAGCGCGGGGATTCCAGGTTTAACAGGATTTATAGCCGAATTTATTGTATTTCAAGGTAGTTTCTCGGTCTTTCCCATACCCACACTACTATGTATAGTATCTAGCGGTTTAACAGCGGTGTATTTCGTCATACTCCTCAACCGTACCTGTTTTGGCAAGCTGGATAATAACTTGGCTTACTATCCCAAAGTTTTGTGGTCAGAAAAAGTTCCCGCTTTAGTATTAGCAGCTCTAATTATCTTCTTGGGTGTACAACCCACCTGGTTAGTCCGTTGGAGCGAAACTACAACTACAGCCATGGTAGCCGCAATTACCCCCATAGAAAAAACCATAGTTGCTCAAATTCCCCACAATTAGCACTTCTGATCTTTGACCAACCCTTGACCATCATCATTGCGAGGCCATAATCATGGTACAAACTCCAGAGAAACCCACAAATAAACTACCTCCTTCCCGACATGAATTTGCTGATGTCATTCATCGCCTTGAAGCTGGTGGTTCTATGTTACCCGATACACCAGAAAATTTAAAACAAATCATCGGTATTTATAAAGCCTATGCAGTACCGATGGATTTTTACTGGCGTAACTTGCTGTATATTGCCGAACGAGTATTTTTAAATCCCCTACCATTTTTTAAATACTTCTTACCTCAAGAATACTTAGAACTCCATAATCATTATGCCGGCGACGATGCAGAATTGAGAGTCTGGCGCGGTCGGTCCACCGCACACCCTGAACTTTTGGCATTTATCGAGAAGGGTGAAACTATAAAAATGCCTAAATTATTACATCACCTATTCCATGACCGCATTAATATGGAGTTTGCCGAAGCCTGTATGCGGGCTATGTTTTGGCATAGAGGAATGGGTGGCAAATTTGACCCTTACTTAGACACACCAGAATATAAAGCCAACGCCGATAGAGCCATCAAAGCCTATTTTCAAGGTAACCCATTCATGTTAGGGCTTTATAAACTCTTCCCAGATATGTTTATAGAACAATGTCGCCAAATGTCTTACTACGCCAATTTGGGGCTATTCTGGGAAGTGATGGCCCCTGTGTTTTTTGAAATGTCAGATTTATATGACGAAGGCAAAATTACCACAGTCCCGGAGGCGATGAATTTTCTGGTCAATGGCATTTTTGCAGTCGCCAATCGTCCCATTTACCATCATGTTTATATCCGGGGTGAATGTTACGAAATTATCCCCAAATCTCAAGGCTTTGTCTGGCTGTATGAAGCAGCCTTACCTTATGTAGAAGCTGTTTTTTATCGTACCGCACCTTTCAGGGGGACAAAATCCTATAATGCTCAGGCGCGGCAAATACCAGATAACCAAGCAGATTTTCACTATGGTATTCTTTATGCTGATGTGTTCCCCGTTGGTACAGCAGGTATTCCCCCAACACTGTTAATGCAAGATATGTTGCACTTCTTACCACCATATTTAGTGGAAGAATACAAACAACATTGTCGAGGTGAGGATGATATGTTGATTCAGTTGGGAATTAGTTTTCAACGGTCAATGTACAATGTTACCTCTGCGGTGATTCAAGCCTTACGCACGGCCCTTCATTATCCTTTAGATGACCCCGACCCTGAGCATTTACAAGCTAATCGAGACTTTTTCGAGGCGCAGTTAAACCGCTTTAACCGTCCTGACTACGGTATTCGTGATGCGGCCCGTCTGGGTGACGTTCAACGCCAAGATTATCGCTGAAGTCTTCGGTGTGTTTCCTTGGGTGAGTAATATCCCCGACTTCTTACATAATTGGGAAAATCTCAGATAACTTGTGTAGAAGTCGGGGATCTGTGTAACTCCAATATCATGTATTTAATTATCTTGACAGGATGCGATCGCGAAGCGCTCCTGAGTAAGATCCCCCACTTCTTACATAATTGGGAAAATCTCAGATAACTTGTGTAGAAGTCGGGGATCTGTGTAACTCGAACATCATGTATTTAAGTATCTTGACGGGATGCGATCGCGAAGCGCTGCTGTAAGAAGCAGATCGCTTGTACCAGTTGCGTAAGTCCTAATTAATCTACTGCTGGTAAATGAGAGTTAACAAGCTGTGCAAATTCTTCTAAAGAACTAACATTAATTGCTGATACAAATATTTCTTCTAAAAAAGATGTATCATCGATTTGATTAATGCTAGTAACCACATTCTCTGGAATGTCACCAAACCGCACTTGTAGCAGTTTGATAGTATTTTGTTTCAGAGTTTGCTTTGTGGTTTTTTCTATAGTCCGTTGTTCAATGTTCGTTAACAATGGCATTTTTAGTTTCTCCTGATAATTAGTTAATTTTTCCTCAAAACTTAATTGCAAATCTCGAGATAAAGCCATCATTAAATCAATGACCTTATACAAATCAACAATTTCTTTACGGTTATAACCTCTTTCATAGAGTAATCTAGCTAACTTCCATTTCCACTGTTCCCTAGCTGACAGGTTGCTATTAGTGGCTTTAGTCTTTAAATGTGCCATTACCACTATAGCAAAAATATTATTACTTTCCTCTAACTTCTCCCATTGATAATTTAGCAGCTTAACACTAGAAAAATTAAATATTAGTTGACTACTCCCTAAACCATATCGGTAAGAATTAGGTAACCAATTTTTCGTTTCATCTCCTAGTATAGCTAAACTCATCACTGGTTTTTGATATAAATCAAACGCCCGATAGTTATAGATAAACATTCGTTGCGAAAATTCTTTATCATATTGACTTTGTACTTCTACATGAATTAATACCCAAACTTCTTGATTATCTAACAACCACACCTGAAATAATTTATCAGCATGGCGGGTTTTACTGTCCGCATTTGCGGTAATCTGCTCTAATTCTTTATCAAGAGAAATGGGGGTTTTAGTCCAGTCTATTTCTTGATTTATTTCTGGATAAAAGAAGGCGAGAAAGGAATCAAAATAATCTCCTATTACTTCTTTCCATGTTTCATCATAGTTGGCTGTAATTTCGGTCATGGTCATTAGAGGATGTTATTAATTATTTTGTCTGCTTCTTTGACTCGAATTTCCCCTGAAATCAATTTGGGTAATAGGGTATCTCGGATATTAATTAAAGTTCGGGATTGTTCGCTATTATCTGAAATTTTAAACATCAAAGTTTGAACTAAATCTCCAAACTTTAAAGATACTTCTTCAGGTGGAACAGCCATTAAATATTGATAAAAACAGTCTGCTGGTGTTCTTTGACGACCACTAGAACCTGTCATATTTTGAATAGCAAAAGTCTTAAATTCTTCATATTTAGCTAAATAATAAGCAAATTGTAGCGGAAGAGGAGGTTTAGGACGAAAAATAATATATTCTGTTGAACCCCAACCAACTTGCTCATTTTGCAGAAAATCAACGAAAGCAGTTTTACCATTTTCTAGACAAGGTGTAATCCTAGCCATTAAGGTATCACCATTAATAAATTTAGTCCCACAAACAAAAATTCTATCAATCCAAATATCAGGTCTGTGTCCCTGAGTTGGCATATTTTTCATATCTAAATAAGGTGCTATTTTCCCTTTAGCAAGTGACCGCTTAGGATTAATTTCTATAAATTCTGGTAGTGCTTTAACCTTCCACCCCTTGGGAATTAAACCTAAAGAAGACTCTTCAAACTCATCAGGGAATAAATCAGCTGTTGCTGCGTCCATACCTGGGGGTTGTTTCCCTTCCATCTTGGCGCGTACTGGGTCAAACTTCACAAACCATGACTTAAAAATTGTCCTAGCTATGGCTTCTAGGGTTTCGTTCATCTGTTTGTTCAGTTCGATCTTGTCATCTAGTGTACCCAGAATGTGTGCGATCGCTTTTTGTTCTGAGAGGGGGGGGAGAATAATACTAATGTTATTTAAAGTTTCAATTGTAATTCCTTTAACGGTTGTACCTGTACCTAAAAGCTGAATTTCTGCTGATAATGAAGCCATTAACCAGAGTAGATATTTTGTATCTATTAGATTTTGTTTAGGAATTAATGCTTTTAAATCCTGATTAATCGCAACATTTATACTAGAAATAAAGCACCGACCTAACCCCATTCTAGTAGAAATAATAACATTACCTTTAGTAATTAAATTAGATGAACTATTTTTTAAGCCTATTTCTGTAATACTGTCAACTGTTTTATATAATTTATATACTCCATCTTTCATATCTTTTACACTTGCCCAAGGAATAGAACCATTCCAGTATTCAGGCTTAGATTTAGATGGAGTTCCTCCGCCTATTATTTTTGATAAAATATCTTTTAACTTAACTTTTTTCCAGTCTTCCATAAGTTTTTTTTATTATCCCTAACTTTCGCTTAATTTTCTAATCTTTTCCTGTAAAATTGCAATTACAACCTCACTATTAAATTTACGTCAGTCTCATCGCTGATCTAATTTTACAACTGCTTTCTATTCCCCAACAATAGGCAAATAAGTGATGATATAAATTCTGCAAATCAGTTATGTTCACCGGATGGAAGATATTATGTTATGTTGATATTTAACCACGTCATAGAACAATTGTATCTGAATATGTAAATTTTTCTTAAAACTTTAATATTTCTGGGAAAATTATGTACTGGGAGCCTATTTAATCATGTTACAAGGATGGATACAAATCGCATTGACCCTGGTCATAGTCATCGGCACAACTCCATTATTAGGAAAGTATATAGCACAAGTTTTCATGGGAGAACAAACACTACTCAAACCTATAATTAATCCCTTAGAAAGAATAATTTATGTCTTAAGTGGGGTGCGTCACCAGGAAAATATGACAGGATGGCAATATACCCAAGCGTTGCTCTATAGCAATTTAGTCATGGGGATTTTAGTTTATTTAATCCTCATGTTCCAAGGATGGTTACCCCTAAATCCCACAGGATTAAGCGCCCCTAATTGGGATTTAGCATTACATACTACCATTTCCTTTGTTACCAACACCAACCAACAGCATTATGCTGGTGAAACCACCTGGAGTTATGCCAGTCAAACCTTCGCTTTAGGTTTTTTAATGTTTACCTCAGCCGGTACGGGTATAACAGTTAGTATAGCCTTTATTCGTGGTTTAACTGGCAGACAGTTAGGCAACTTTTACAGTGACCTCATCAGGTCAATTACCCAGATATTATTGCCCATATCAATAATTGGCGGCTTATTATTGCTATTAGCTGGTGTACCAGAAACCTTAGCGGGACCTGCAACAGTCACCACCTTAGAAGGTGCAACCCAAGTAATAGCCCGTGGTCCAGTGGCCCACTACGAAATTATTAAACAACTCGGAGAAAACGGTGGTGGCTTCTTTGCTGTCAACTCAGCACATCCCTTTGAAAATCCTAATGGCTTCTCCAACTTATTAGAGGAGTGGGCGATGATGGCCATACCCACCTCACTAATTTACACCTACGGTATATTTATGAATAACCGTAAGCAAGCATGGTTAGTATTTTGCATGGTATTGATCATTTTCGTTTTCTTAGTAGGAATTACAGCAGTAGGGGAATTTGGAGGAAATCCCTTAGTTAATTCCCTCTTAGGAGGAGAGCAACCCAACTTAGAAGGAAAAGAAGTACGATTTGGTTGGGCGCAAACCGCACTCTGGGCGGTCATGACCACAGCCACAATGTGCGGTGCTGTCAACGGAATGCACGACTCCTTAATGCCTCCTGGGGGTTTTGTCACCCTCTTTAATATGTTCTTACAAATAATTTGGGGAGGACAGGGAACCGGTACAGCTTACCTATTCATCTACCTAATTTTAACAGTATTTCTCACAGGCTTAATGGTAGGGAGAACACCAGAATTTTTAGGCAGAAAAATTGAAAAAAAAGAAATTGTTTTAGCCAGCATCATCTTATTAGTTCACCCCTTCGCCATTCTCATTCCTTGGGCGATCGTCTTTGCTTTTCCTAATACCCTCTCCGGTATTAGTAACCCTGGATTTCATGGAGTTTCCCAGGTAATTTACGAATATGCTTCTGCCGCAGCCAACAACGGTTCTGGTTTAGAAGGATTAAATGATCATACCCTATGGTGGAACCTGAGTACAAGTATCAGTATCTTAGCCGGGCGTTATATTCCTATCATGGCACTGTTACTTTTAGCAGATAGTATGTCTGGTAAAAAACCAGTCCCTACCACCACCGGAACCCTGAGAACCGACACCAAACTATTCACAGCAGTTACAGCGGGGGTAATTTTAATCTTGGGCGCTCTCACGTTCCTCCCCGCCCTAGTCCTAGGTCCGGTAGCAGAAGCATTTCAACTAGTAGCAGGAAACTAACCAAAAATTCCACCCATTCACCTAAAAATGGCAACAACTACAAGACGGCGAAAAAAACGCAGACATAAACCCCAAGTCCCACACTCTCAACTATACCCCCAAGCATTCCGGCAAGCATTTGTCAAACTGCACCCACGTAACATGATCAAAAATCCAGTCATGTTCCTAGTCTGGTTAGGTACTCTCATCACAGCAGCGATGACAATTGCACCAAACATATTTGGCCCAACCCCGGGACAAAATCCCCGACTATTCAACGCACTAATCACCTTAATTTTATTCTCCACCGTTGTCTTTGCTAACTTTGCCGAAGCCTTAGCCGAAGGACGAGGTAAAGCCCAAGCGGATGCTTTGCGCTCTGCAAAATCCGAAGCCAAAGCCCAAAAAATTCTCCCCGATGGTTCTATTCAAGAGGTAAATTCTACAGCCTTACGGCGAGGGGATACAATCAAAGTTACCGCTGGTGATGTCATACCCGCCGATGGTGAAGTAATTAGCGGTGTAGCCTCCGTTGATGAATCAGCTATTACAGGAGAATCAGCACCGGTATTAAAAGAACCTGGTTCAGACATTGCCAGTTCTGTAACCGGAGGAACCCGTATAGTCTCCGACGAGCTAATCATTCGAGTCACCACCGACCCCGGACAAGGCTTTATTGACCGCATGATTAGTTTAGTAGAAGGCGCTTCCCGCAGCAAAACACCTAACGAAATTGCTTTGACAGTTTTGCTGGCGGTCCTCACTCAAGTATTTTTAGTGGTAATTGCCACAATACCTACAGTGTCATTTTACCTCAACTCACCCCTAAGTATTGCCGTACTCATAGCCTTACTTGTGGCTCTAATTCCTACTACCATCGGCGGCTTATTAAGTGCGATCGGCATTGCAGGAATGGATAGAGTGGCTCAATTTAACGTGATTGCCACTTCCGGGCGTGCAGTTGAAGCTTGCGGGGATATTAACACCCTGATCTTAGACAAAACCGGTACGATTACTTTGGGAAACCGCCTAGCAGAAGAATTTATTCCCGTCAACGGTCATTCTATGGTAGAGGTAGCCCAAGTTGCCCTAGCATCCAGTATCTTTGATCAAACACCAGAAGGTAAGTCAATTGTCACACTCGCAGAGAAATTAGGCGCAAAATTAGATTTTGACCCTCAACAAGCCGAAAGTATCGAATTTTCCGCCAGAACTCGCATGAGTGGCACTAACTTATCTAACGGCGTAGAAATTCGCAAAGGCGCAGTCAATGCCATTAAAGGATTTGTCAGGTCTCGCAATGGAGATTTAACACCTGAGCTTGACACCGCGTTTCAAAGAGTCTCCCAACTAGGTGGCACTCCCCTATCCCTATGTAAAAACAATGAGATATATGGTGTAATTTATCTCAAAGATATAATTAAGCCGGGGATTCGGGAACGATTTGACCAGATGCGACGCATGGGCATTAAAACCATCATGCTCACAGGTGATAACCACATGACCGCATCTGTAATTGCCCAAGAAGCCGGAGTTGATGACTTCATCGCCGAAGCCACCCCGGAAGACAAAATTACAGTTATTCAGACTGAACAAGCCCAAGGAAAACTGGTAGCCATGACCGGAGATGGCACCAACGATGCTCCCGCCTTGGCTCAAGCGGATGTTGGTGTAGCAATGAATACGGGTACTCAAGCAGCCAAAGAAGCCGCTAACATGGTAGACCTAGATTCTGACCCCACCAAGTTAATTGATATTGTCACTATTGGTAAACAATTGCTGATTACCCG
Source organism: uncultured Nodularia sp. (assembly GCA_903911355.1). Taxonomy (GTDB): domain Bacteria; phylum Cyanobacteriota; class Cyanobacteriia; order Cyanobacteriales; family Nostocaceae; genus Anabaenopsis; species Anabaenopsis arnoldii. The sequence goes on from CAIWDD010000056.1 coordinate 49,966, forward strand.
TGGTGCACTCACAACCTTTTCCATTGCCAACGATATCGCCAAATACTTCGCCATCCTCCCGGCTATCTTCCCTGGTATTGGTGTTGGCCCCCTCAATATTATGGCTTTAACCAGTACCCAATCTGCCATTCTCTCGGCCTTAATTTATAATGCCTTAATCATTCCCGCCCTCATTCCCCTAGCACTAACTGGCGTTAAATTCCGACCACTCACCGCCGACCAACTTCTACAACGGAACATATTCATCTATGGACTGGGGGGCGTTATCACACCCTTCATTGCCATCAAAATCATAGACCTTTTGATCACAATCATAGGACTGGCATAATCCCACAGCCTTTGGGTTTTAATTATGAAAAAACTATCTTTTACCCTCTTCCTCACACTCATTCTGAATTTATTCCTGGCACAAATCCTTTACGCCGCCACCCCTGAAGCAATATCACGCCCTGCATCCTACGCCATTACCCTTTTAGGACTAGCAACTTTTGCCGTCAGTATGTATTTGTTTGTTGTCATTTTTCAACCAGAGAAATTTTAACTGAAATTTTAACTAAAGCCTTTTTCAGGCTCATGAAGTACACACCTATTCCCTGTTCCCTGTTCCCTGTTCCCTCAAACTAAAAAAATTTGTACCTCACGAGCATGGGAAATGCTATATATTTTACTTGTGTTTATATTTATGTTTGATTCCTCTGATCATATTCATCTTCTCCCCATCCGACGTGGGAAACATAAAATTTTTATTGGTATGGCTCCCGGTGTCGGCAAAACTTACAAAATGCTTGAGGAAGCACATCAACTCAAACAAGATGGTATTGATGTAGTGATCGGGATCTTAGAAACTCATGGACGCAAAGAAACCGCCATGAAAGCCGCGGGAATAGAGGTAATTCCCCAAAAAGCTTTTATCCACCAGAACGTTACTCTACAGGAAATAGATACAGATGCAATTGTGCAACGTTCCCCTCAACTCGTTTTAGTGGATGAACTCGCTCATACTAACGCCCCTGGTTCCCCAAGGAAAAAACGCTATCAGGATGTAGAAGTCATTTTAGCAGCGGGAATTGATGTTTATTCTACTGTTAATATTCAACATTTGGAAAGTTTGAATGATTTAGTCGCCAGAATTACCGGTGTTGTGGTGCGAGAGCGCATTCCTGATTATGTGTTAGATGAAGCTGATGCTGTTGTGGTCATTGATGTGACCCCACAAACTTTAGAAGAGCGCTTACAAGAAGGCAAAATTTACGCTGCTGAAAAAATTGAGCCATCTCTGAAAAACTTTTTTCGCCGTCGTAATCTGATTGCTTTACGGGAACTAGCATTAAGAGAAGTAGCAGATACCGTGGAAGAACAAGCAAATACTGCCAACTTTTTACAGCCTAATTACAACATTCAAGAACGGGTGTTAGTATGTGTATCTACTTATCCTGGTTCGGTGCAATTATTACGCCGAGGCGCACGCATTGCCCACTATATGAATGCTCGACTCTATGCTGTATTTGTGGCCAATCCTCAACGATTCTTGACTAAAGAAGAAACTTTACATCTAGATACCTGTGAGCATTTATGCCAAGATTTTGGCGGAGAGTTTTTACATATTAAAAGCCAAAATGTTGCTCAAGAAATTTCTCAAGTAGCAACAAATTATCATATTACACAAATTATTATTGGTGAAACTAAACAGCCGCGTTGGCAAAGATGGTTTCAAAACTCTTTTACTCAACAAATGATAGATTTAACTAGGAATAGAAATATAGACTTACATATTATTTCCACAGATAAATAAGTCATTGAATCAAAACCCAGATCCCCGACTTCTTCAAGAAGTCGGGGATATAAGAGGATGTTTGTCAAGTCATGATTAGTGTATCAAATATTAAGTAAATCAATGTTCAAATAAATCTTTAAATTGCAATAAATCTAAGGTGACAAGGGTCGGTAAAACTTGAAAGCATTCTTGAGCAATTTCCCAACGCTCTTCCCGTTTGAGCATCGCTGTAAGTTTTTGCTGTACACTCAATAGGTAGCGGACATCATTAGCAGCATAATTGAGTTGAGCCTCTGATAAATTAGCAGCGTTACCCCAATCAGAACTCTGAGAGCTTTTATCTAATTCTATCTGTTCTAACTCTTGGACTACATCTTTGAGTCCATGACGATTGGTGTAGGTACGAGCTAGCTTACTGGCAATTTTGGTACAAAATACAGGTTGAACTCGAATCCCCAGATGATAACGCAAAGCCGCAATATCAAAGCGGGCGAAGTGGAAAACTTTCACCACGTTCACCGCTTCCAAAAGTATCTTTAAATTTGGCGCTTCGGTTTGGCCTTTGGTGATACCAATTACCGTTACTTGTCCCTGAAGATTACATAGCTGAACTAGACAGAGGCGATCGCGCTGTGGTAATAGTCCCATAGTTTCAGTATCCACAGCGATCGCCTCGGATTTTAAATACTCAGCCAAAGTAGCCTCAGTCAAGTCACCTATGGCCGCGCCACGTAGGCTATCACTGATTTGGAAATCTTGTAATGTCATGAACTACCCAAATATACACCCAAATATAAATGTAGTGTCTTTGAGAAAAAAACTATCAGACACTACATTAATTATGATGCCATTGCTGTAAATCAATCTATTTACTGCGAATAAAAATTTGAGTTAGGTAAACTTCTCCTTCCTTGTTGGTAGCAACACCAATCCCCGTGAGGTCGTAATCCCCATGAATATTCCGCAAATGTCCCGGACTTTTCAACCAACCAGTAATGGCTTCACTGGCTGGATTACTATATCCTTTATTTAAGGCTAGATTCTCTGAGGCGCTATTATATCTCAAGGGAATGGCAGTGACACGCTGTTTAAATCCCTCATGGCTAAACGGGACTTTACCATTAGCCATATTTTGGCTATGAATCCTCGCCTGTTCAGTAATATGTGTATTTAGTCTCAACTTTGGTAGATTGTGAGACACTCGATATTGGTTAATTTTCTCAAAAACTGATTTCTCTAGTGCATTGGTTTGAATACTAGTAGTAGTAGTTAAGATTGCAGCCTGACTTGGAGGAATTAACAAAGGTTGACTACGATTAGTTGACTCTGTAGAACTTTGAGACGTTATGGAGGTATTCATTAATCCACTCGCAAGGACAAGCGTACTTAAAGCGATGCCAAAAGCAGGTTGTCTAAACATGGACAGTTGCTTGATATGTGTAATTGGTAGACCTATAATCTAACTTCTGGTTCTAAGAATATATAACAGGATAATCTCGAAAATTAATTAAATTCAGGCATTTTGGCAAATAATCTTTAGTCTAGTTGCTGTATAATTAATAACAAATTCTTAAATAAATTCCGATAATCTTCCACCGCTTCTACCTATCAGTGATTCCTAGGGTGGCTATTACTGACATTTTTTTGCATCATATTTTAGTTCCTGAGAAAAGTTCCCCTAGGGTGTACAGATAACTTTATGGTAGATACCAAGTAAAATACCTATATAAATAAATGTTTAAGTTGTGAAAGCTCTTGTCAGAAGAAATAATCAAATCACCACAAGATATATGTTTAAATCCTTATTACTCCCAAAGGTTGGGAAAAGCATATTTGGGTGATAGTCTCCATCTGGTAAAATCCATGGAGCCGAATACTATTAATCTTATCCTCACTTCACCACCATTTGCTCTCGCACGTCAAAAAGCATATGGTAACGAAAGCCCAGAAAAATATATTGAATGGTTTTTACCTTTTGCCGAGGAGTTTAAAAGGGTTTTAACTAATGATGGCTCATTGATTTTAGATTTGGGGGGCGCTTACCTGCGGGGTCATCCGGTGCGCAGTATCTACCAATACGAACTTCTGGTGAGACTGTGTAAAGAGGTTGGCTTTTTTTTAGCCCAAGAATTCTATCACTATAATCCTGCACGATTACCTACCCCTGCGGAGTGGGTGACAATCAGGCGAGTTCGTGTGAAAGATTCGGTAAATGTAGTTTGGTGGTTGTCAAAAACACCAAATCCTAAGGCTGATAACAGAAAAGTTTTAAAGCCATATAGTCAGAGTATGAAACAACTACTGAAAAATGGCTATAAAGCTAAAATGCGTCCCAGTGGTCATGATATTTCTGATAAGTTCCAGAAGGATAATCAGGGCGCAATTCCGCCAAATTTGCTAGAAATTGCCAATACTGAATCCAATAGCGCTTATTTACGCCGTTGTAAAGCAGAAGGGATTAAACCCCACCCCGCACGGTTTCCTGTCAAGTTCGCTGAATTTTTCATCAACTTTTTAACTGATGAGGGTGATATGGTCTTAGACCCCTTTGCAGGTTCCAATACCACTGGGTTTGTGGCTGAAACTTGGGAACGGCGATGGATTTCTTGTGAAATTAATCAGGATTATGTGATGGGGAGTCGTTATCGGTTTAGTGATTGAAGAGCGAGACCTTGATTTAACTTACCACTGCGATAACCTTCTAAATCTAGAGTGACATAGATAAATCCCAACTCCTGAAATGCAGCAACTAGGGACTGTAAATCGGTAGTCAAGATAAAATCTTTGATATTTGCTGGTAATAATTCAATTCTGGCGGTGTCACCTTCAGAACGCACGCGCAGATTCTCCCAACCCAGTTTTCGCAGATAAATTTCTGCTCTACCTACTCTTTGTAACTTGGCTATGGTAATCTCTTCACCGTAGGGAAACCGAGAACTTAGACAAGGTTGAGCGGGTTTATCCCACCAGGGTAAACCGAGTTGTTGTGAAAGTTGACGGACTTCGGCTTTGCTGACACCGACCTCTGCTAAAGGCGATCGCGCACCTCTTTCTTTAGCCGCTTGAATTCCGGGGCGATAGTCCTGTAAGTCATCAGCATTCACCCCATCTACTACATAGGGATAACCTAACTGCATAGCTAGGGGTTTGAGGGTATCATGCAATTCACTTTTGCAAAAATAACAACGGTTGACAGGGTTAGAAGTGTAATTGGGATTGTCCATTTCATGAGTTTGGACTATTCTATGGGGAATCCCTATAGTTGCGGCTTGAATTTTCGCATCTTCTAATTCTTCTGGTAACAGGGAAGGAGAAACAGCTGTGACAGCCAAAGCGCGATCGCCCAATACATCATAAGCAATCTTGGCCACCAAAGTGCTATCAATCCCTCCGGAGTAGGCAATCAAAGCCTGTTGCATTTCGCCAAATAAAACTTTTAACTGGTCAAACTTTTCTGTCAACATGATTTTGAAATCTACTCTCAACCCTATAGCACCCAATTAATCCTATTCTAGGGGATGTCTATATGGGTTGAACACCCACCGAAAACATCAAACTTATGGATATACTTGCTCAACTAATTGTTAATGGTATAGCTGTAGGCAGCATTATTGCTCTAGCCGCAGTGGGACTGACCCTAACCTACGGTATTTTACGGTTATCTAATTTTGCTCACGGTGATTTTCTCACCCTCTCTGCTTATTTGACCCTGTTACTCAATACCAGTGGTATCAATATTTGGCTATCCATGATTCTGGCGACCACGGGAACAGTAGCAGCAATGCTACTGTCAGAAAAGTTGTTATGGGCAAGAATGCGCTCTATTCGTGCCACATCCACTACTTTAATTATTATTTCCATTGGACTGGCTTTATTCTTACGTAATGGCATTATCTTTTTCTGGGGCGGTCAGAACCAAAATTACAATCTACCCGTTACCACTGCTTTGAATGTTTTTGGCATCAGGATACCCCAAAATCAATTGCTGGTATTGGGGTTAGCAGTGGTGGCAATTTTGGCCTTGCACTACCTGCTGCAAAATACCAAAATTGGTAAAGCCATGCGTGCCGTTGCTGATGATTTAGACTTAGCTAGGGTTTCTGGGATTAATGTCGAGCAGGTCATCCTGTGGACTTGGATTATTGCGGGGATATTCACCTCTTTGGGTGGTAGTATGTACGGATTGATTACAGCAGTACGTCCCAATATGGGCTGGTTTTTGATTTTGCCCTTATTCGCTTCCGTAATTTTAGGCGGTATTGGTAACCCCTACGGTGCGATCGCCGCCGCGTTTATTATTGGTATCGCTCAAGAAGTGAGTAGCTTGTGGATCGGTTCACAGTATAAACAAGGTATAGCACTGTTAATAATGATTTTGGTGCTGCTCATTCGCCCCAAAGGTTTATTTAAAGGTACGATTTAAGCAGCACCGCCCACTTCTAATTATTCAATGATGTGGAAATAATAAGCTGCAACTAAGAAGTTAACAGCTAATAACACCAAGGCCCAGGCCGCACGGAAGGTGTAGGGGGGTTTAGCCCCCGTTGCTGGAACGGGGGAATTTTGAACTTTAGCCATCAGTCGTTCTCCTTCTTTTTTGACTTTATTCAGAAATACCAAACAGTCGTACCAAAAAACCAAAATCCTTTAAAAATATTTGTGTCAACCTTCCTCACCAGCATGGTAAGAGCTACGCACCAAAGGACCACAACGGACGTGGTTAAATCCCATTTCCCGTGCTACCCCTGATAGTGTATCAAATTCTTCTGGTGTCCAGTATTTTTGCACTGGCAAATGTTCTAAGGAAGGACGCATATACTGGCCGATGGTGAGGCGATCGCATCCCACCGCCCTTAAATCCGCCATAGTTTCTATAACTTCTTCCCTGGTTTCACCGTGTCCCACCATTAAACCGGACTTAGTGGGGATTGTAGGATCAATTTCTTTCACCATAGCCAGCACATTCAGGGAGCGATCGTACTTAGCACCCCGACGCACCGGACCTGTTAACCGCCGTACCGTCTCCACATTGTGATTAAAACAAGCCGGTTTAGCGGTGACAATTGTGGCTATTCTTCCTCTTTGTCCCGACTCTCCCGCACCAGCGCCGCCCCAAAAATCTGGTGTTAGCACTTCGATTTGAGTTTCTGGATTTAACAGGCGAATATTATCTATTGTCTTGACAAAATGCCCCGCCCCCTGGTCTGGTAAATCATCACGGGCTACAGAAGTCAGAACCACATAACGTAATCCCAACATTTGCACAGCTTCAGCTACTTTTTGCGGTTCCTCTAAGTCAATAGGCATAGGGGCATGACCCTTATCTACTTGACAAAAAGCACAAGAGCGTGTACAAACAGGCCCTAATAGTAAGAAAGTGGCAGTTTTTTGACCATAGCATTCTCCTCGGTTGGGGCATCGTCCCTCTTCACAAATTGTATGAATTTGGCGTTGCTTAATAATCCGTTGTACAGTAGAAAGCTCACTAGCCCTGCCAATAGAGCGGCGTAACCAGCTAGGCATAGTTAGGCTCCCGGTGGGGAGGGGTTGGGGTGCTGGTTGTGGCGTAGTCATAGACATTTAAGCAATATCCAAAAGTACTGTAGCCCTAATGATGGCTTTGACACAAATCTAACATAATTCACCAGGGGTGCTAGTTTCTGGCACCCCCTAAAGTTGCAACATCCAATCTACAACTCTTCTAGTTCTGGTGTTGAGACTATACTTACCTGGGTTTTCTCCGCCGCTGTTGCTTGTAGCATTGCAGTATTAGAGATAGAATTATTAGCCAGTGTAAATAGTGGATTGGACAAAATACCCGCGATGGAAGTCGCAATTAGAGTTACTATTAGTCCCACTTGCAAAGGTCTAAACCCTGGCAAGTTCCACTGTACTGCTGGATAATTTTTGACTACCTCTGACATTTCCTGGGGTTCTTTGACTACCATCATTTTTACCACGCGAATGTAGTAATAGATGGAGACAACACTAGTAACTAAGCCCAGTAAAACTAACCAGTAAAGTCCAGCTTGCCAACCAGCCCAGAACAGGTAAATCTTGCCAAAAAACCCAGCTAATGGCGGAATCCCACCCAAGGAAAGTAGAGATATACTCAAACCGAGTGTAAGCAGTGGGTCTTTTTGATACAATCCAGAGTATTCGGCAATTTGGTCTGTTCCTGTCCGTAGGGAGAAGAGAATCACGCAGGTAAAACCGCACAGGTTCATGAACAAATACACCATGAGGTAAAATACCATGCTGGCGTATCCCGCTTCAGTTCCCGCAATCATGCCAATCATCACAAATCCAGCTTGAGCAATGGATGAATAAGCTAACATCCGCTTCATGCTAGTTTGGGCCAGGGCGACTATGTTACCCAATACCATACTTAGGACTGCAAGGGCAGTGAAAATAAATCTCCATTCCTCCGCAACTAGGGGGAATACTGTTGTCAGCAAGCGAATGGCCAGGGCAAACCCAGCGGCTTTGGAACCCACCGATAAAAAAGCAATCACCGGGGTGGGAGCGCCTTCGTAAACGTCTGGGGTCCACTGGTGAAAGGGTGCGGCGGAGATTTTAAAGCCGATACCGGCAATCACGAAAATCAGGGCAATTACCAAACCTAAAGACTGACCAACGTTTGCCGCAGCAATACCATTAGAAATCGCCCCTAATTCTGTTTGTCCACCTGATAGACCATACAGCAGGGAAACACCGTATAAAAATATTGCTGTACTGGAGGCTCCAATCAACAGGTATTTCAGCGCAGCTTCGTTAGATCGCGGATCACGCTTAGTATAACCTGTGAGTAAGTAAGAGGAAATACTGAGGGTTTCCAGTGAGATGAAAATCATCACCAACTCACTAGCACCGGATAAAAACATCCCTCCCACGGTAGCAGTGAGCAAAATAGCAATAAATTCTGCTAAAGCAGTACCACTTTGCTCAATGTAGCGAATTGACATCAATATAGTTACCGCAGCAGACAAGGCAATAATACCGCGAAAAACAATACTCAGGTCATCACCAATAAAGCTCCCGGTAAAGGAAATGGGATTAGTAGCATCCCATTGAAAATAGAGAGCGCCAACCGCAGCCACTAAACCCGCGATCGCCACATATCCAATCCAGCGTGAGGAGCTACGTCCCAAAATCAAATCAACAATCAAAACCCCTAAGAGGGTGACAATTACAATCCCCTCTGGCAAAATCGTTCCAGCATTTAACTGGGATGTCAGATTAGAAAAATCCATGAGATATATAGGTTTTGACGATTAGACATTAAGGAAGCATCTGAGTTTATTCTATTGTTACGGCTGGATATTTTCGATATTTCTGTAAGGTTTTCTCAAAAATTCTTCCCCTGTCATCCATTGTTGGCAAGTATGCCGAATGTAACAAATTGTTACAACATCCCATTCAATCCCAAAAAGAATCCCATAGCGTTTTGAGTAGAGAAGATATCGAATTTATTCCCCTACTATACATATTACACCTACCGAATAACTGGACTTTAGACTAAAAATACAAGCTGCTTGAATAATCCCTAAGTAGTGAGACACTTGTCCAAGGAAAGGAGAACTAATGTCTGAGTCGTTAAATTTTTGCAGTCCTGGTTAGGTAATAAGTAGAAAATAAACCCCAAAATAACCGGTATTTTGGGGTATTATCGCTGATGTATCCTCATGGTTAATCAAATAGCCATTTATTACCCATGTCCTTTGACAATCTCTGCAAGCTACTATCAGAAAAACACCCCCAAAGGTTCGCCAGTTGGGTATTAGGGACACAGCAA